>JAAETH010000062.1 GCA_024228575.1 Actinomycetes bacterium | reverse complement strand
CACGCCCCCCATCGATCCGAGGAATCTGGCGGAACCAAAGGTGAAGACACCACCGTCAGAAGCGACCAGCCAGTAGCCATCCTGGCCGGGCATTGCCATCGCCGCGACTATCGGTTCAACGAGGGCGATTGCCCCAGCTGATCCAAAGAATCTGCTGTCTCCGAGGGTGAACACACCACCGTCGGCCGCGACCTGCCAAACGCTGCCCGATGAAACGTCGCCGATCAGATCGACGATTGGCTCGACCAGGTCCAGACCCCCGACTCCGACGAACTCGTCCGACCCACCGTGAGGGAGGATGTAGCCGTCGGGGCCCGCAACATGCCAACCACGGCCGTCGACAAGGACCTCGACACCGCCACGCGGGGCCTGCCACGAAGCCGAGCCCCGAGGTTGTCCCTCGATCGACGCGACAACTCGCCCAGACGCACACAACGTCATCTCGACGCCGACCCTTCGCTCGCCGGCGACCACGTCGCAGCGATGGTCGTACCTCTGGAGGAACAACCGGCTGTTGGCCTCTGACTGATCACCCCACATGACCGCCGATCCCAGGTCGGAAATGGCGAGACCCTCAGCAAGGTTGTTGGTCGCCACAACCTCGACTTCACCGCTGCCAACATCGATCAGCTGGACCTGCGAATGCCCTGTGCCAGCATCGACAGTCACGAGGACGAACTGACCGTCCTCGCTCACGTCGTTGACAACCGCCGGACCACCCGTCGCGGCGGTCGTGACAACTCCGGTCTGCTGGTCGGTCAAGGTAATCGAGTGTTCGGGCATGCTTTCCACCGATGCGACGAACCGACCACCGGTCGGGGCCTGTTCTCCGCCCCACGAAGGCCCGACATGGACCCTGTCCAGCCCGGACAGATCGGTGGGGAGCTGCACGAGGTGTGGCTTCGTTTGCCCGAAAGACGATCGGAGGTTGAGCACTGCGACCGAACCGTCGGCAACGAGATTGACCGTGCACCACTGTCTTAAGCATGACGCCGCGGCGGCACCACTGAGAACCGAGCGTGCATCGCCCGATCGAACAACCAGCTGCTCCGGATCTCCTTCGGCCAGCACCTCGACATCCCCAGACAGCGACACAGCATGTGGAGGCCCTACGGTCTCTGAGGTCTGGGTCAACCAGGTGATGGTTCCATCTCGACCGATGGCGTAGAGATCGTCTGGAGAGTGGACCTCGTCCTCGGACACCAGCGGAGCCGTTGTGCTGACCAGCACCATTCCGTCATCGGTCACAGCCTCGACGCGCATGAAGACCTGTGACTCCTCCGACCGAACCGTCCATGCATCTCCGCTTTCGAGGTCGCGCACGAGGACGTGTTCGACAGTCGGCACACCGTGGATTCCTCGCCCCCCGGTCGTGAACGCCACGTACCGGCCCGAGGGGCTCAAGGCAGCTCCGGTGCGCACCACGTAGAAGGGCTGTTCACCCTCATCGTCGACGGAAACGAGTTCGAGCACTCCGCGACTCATGCCCGGCGACGGTGCCTGCGATAGCGCCTCGCCCGTCGAACTCCCGATCGCAACAGCCACGGTGACCCACACGATGACGGGCACGCGCCACCTACTCATCATCGCCAGACCGTAGCAGTGTGATCGTCGTGGCCCCGCCGCGCGGTGGGTTCGATTCCGTCGAGAACCCATCGCCAGGGGGACCCCGGATCCGCTGGCAGCGGGGTGCTCTCTTGTGGCCGCTGAGGTTTGGTGGATACACCGACGAGAAGGCACCCACCCGATGACCACAACCGATCTCCCCACGCCACAGGACCCGGGGATCCCAACAGCGCCGCCGAGCGGCCAATCGCTACGGCGAGTCCTTTCGCTGCGTGACTTCCGGTTGTTGCTGGGCGGAGCGTCGACATCGTTGCTCGGCGATCAGTTCGCCCTCATCGCCACCCCGTGGCTTGCGCTTCAGCTGAGCGACGACCCGCTTGCGTTGGGTCTCGTGCTGGCCCTCGAGGGATTCCCGCGCGCCATCCTCATGCTCATCGGCGGTGCGGTCACCGACCGGATCTCGCCCCGCCGGGTGATGCTCATCTCCGATATCGCCAGAGGAATCCTCACCGCTGCAATGGCTGCGATCGTGCTGGTCGGGGCGGCCCAGATGTGGATCTTGTACGGCTTTGCCCTCGGCTTCGGCTTGATCGCCGGGTTCGCCATCCCCGCCGGGAACAGCATCGTCCCGATGTTGGTGCGACGCGACGATCTCCAAGCAGGCAACGGCGTCATCATGGGTGTCACCCAGCTCACCGGTTTCGTCGGTCCCACGCTGGCCGGTGCGGTGATCGCCAGCTATTCGAGCTCCAATCGTGGTGTCGGGCTTGCCTTCGCCATCGATGCCGCCACGTTCGCTGCCTCGGCGGTCACGTTCATCGTGATGCGCCCCACACACACCCATCCCATGACGACCCAGCCGGACGGTTTGGGGGCGTCGATCCGCGAGGGGATCAACCGCCTCAGAGACGACGACGCCATGCGTTTCGTGTTCTGCGTTCTGGCCGCAGTGAACCTGTTCGCTGTGGGGCCACTGCTGGTCGGGATCCCGCTGCTGGCCCACCATCGGCTCGCCGCTGGAGCCATGGCCTTCGGTGTGTTGATGGGGGCCTTCGCTGTCGGGAACCTCGCCGGATACGCCCTGGCAGCAGCGACCCGACCCCCGTCCGGTAGGACGATGGGCGCAATCGTGGTAGGTGTGCTCACCTGCTACGGCGTTGTCATCGCTTCGCTCAGCGTGGTGGCCCAGCTGGGCATCGATGCCGTCCTGCTCACCGGGCTCGGAGCAGGCAACGGCTACCTCGCCATCACCTTGTTCACCTGGATCCAAGCCCGCACACCCCACGAGATTCTCGGTCGAACCGTCAGCCTGATCACCTTCTCCAGCCTCGGTCTGGTGTCGGTGTCACAGGCTGCAGCGGGAGCGGTCAGTCGATGGAACCTCGATGCCCTGTTCGCGCTGTCGGGCTGTCTCGTCCTGGCCACCACCGCCTGGGCCGCCGCACAACCGGGCTTCGGGACCTTCACCGCCAGCTTGACCCAGCCAGACCCCGCCCACCACAAGGAGCCAAACACATGACCACCGACCACAAATACCGGCTCGTCATCGACAACATCACCAAGCGGTACGACAACCAAGCAGTCGTCGAGGACCTCACCTTCGCCGTCGAGCCCGGCCGCATCACAGGGTTCCTCGGACCCAATGGATCGGGCAAGTCCACGACCATGAAGGTCCTGCTCGACCTGGCCGCCGCAGACAGCGGAACCGCCAACATCGGCGGATGCCGCTATCGCGACCTCTCCGACCCTGCGGGCACCGTCGGAGTCGTGCTCGAACCCAACGCCTTCCATCCCGGCCGCTCGGGCCGCAACCACCTTCGAATCCTGGCCCAGGCCACCAACCAGCCCCTCGGCCGCGTCGACGAGACCCTCGCCGCGGTTGGGCTGCGCCCCGAAGCTGCACATCGTCGGGTCGGAACCTATTCGCTCGGCATGAAGCAGCGACTCTCGCTGGCCGGCGCATTGTTGACCGATCCCCCCGTGCTCGTACTCGACGAGCCGGCAAACGGACTCGATCCCCAGGGCATCCGCGAGTTGCGAGAGCTGCTGCGCGTTCGAGCCTCGCGCGGTCACACAGTGTTGGTTTCCAGCCACCTCCTCACCGAGGTCGAGCATCTGGTGGATGACGTGGTCGTCATCGACGGGGGCCGGCTGGTCACGGCAGGGACCATCGCCGAACTCACCGCGAGCTCGGCTCGTGTCCGCACCCCGTCCCCCCAGGTTCTCTCCCAACACCTGACGACCGCTGGTGCCCGGATCGAAACGGCAGGACCAGACACCCTCCTCGTCACCGGACTCGACCTCGACCAGATCGGCGACACCGCTCTCGCGGCAGGCATCGCCCTCCACGAGCTGTCCGCCCAGGCCGGGTCTCTCGAGGACGTCTTCTTCGCCCTGACAACCCCAACCGACAACGCCCAGAAGGGTTTCCCATCATGACCTCCGTCAACCTGGTGCGCAGCGAACTGCGCAAGCTCACCACAACCCGTATGCCTCTGACCTTCGGCGCCGTGCTCATCGTCCTCGCCGTCACCAACGGGATCGCCGTTGCCATCGGCACCGACATGGACGGGTCGAAGACCTTCATCTCAACGGGCGCTGATCAGCAATCGCTCACTGCATTCGCGGCCAACTCCCTGATGATCGCCGGCCTGTTCGGCGCCATCGCTGCCGCTCGCGAGTACGCCAACAACACGATCATCGCCACCTATCTCAACACCCCCGTCAGGGGCAGGGCCCTGCGGGCACAGTTCACGGCGATCTGTGGCGGCGGCGCCGTCCTCGGTCTGGCCGGGGCGGCGCTCACCATCATCGCCGTTGCCCTGGCACTCCCAACAACCGAGCACGGCTTCATGATGTCGGCCGGCGACGTCGCCAGGATCATCGTCGCATCGGGATGGGCGGGTGCCGCAGGCGCTGTCCTCGGAGCCGGTATCGGCACCGTCGTGCGCAACACCGGTGGTGCTGTCACCGGAGTTGTACTGATTCTCATGATCGCACCACCACTTGTCGTCCAACTCGCCAGCGGCACTGCGCCGTGGATACCGAACACCCTCGCCAACGTCACTTCCGGGGTTGCGGCCGACACCGGCGCGGCCGCGGCGGTGATCGCCATCGGGCTGTGGGCACTCGTTCCGGCCCTGGCCGCCCTCTGGTCGGTTCGACATCGCGACGTGACCTGAGCGTGATCCATGTCGGACCTCGGTTTAGTGTGGCCTCGAGTTATGGCTGACATCGATCACAAACGCAAGACCGCCCCGCCTGCGGGCAGCCGGCTGCGCTCGATGGCTGCGTGGTTCGACCCCGACGAACCCCACCGCTACAGCGGACCGTTCGCCCGCTGGCCCCGCACCACCGACACCGTGCTAGCCGCTGCCGTCTTCGCCGCCTCACTCGTCGCCGTCGCGGCCAGCGCCATCGACGACGGCGAGGACTTCGCGCTCACCTCGATCGGAGACCTGCCCGCCGGCGCGTTGGCGCTGCTCGCCCTGGCCGCCACCACACTTTTGTGGCGGCGCTCTCATGCCATCGTCGTCGCCGGGGTTGTGATGGCACTCATGATCGTGTGGGCGCTCGCCGGCTACGGCGATGGCCACGATCTCGCCCTCGTGGTCGCCAGCTACACCATCGGTCGCTACGCGACCGACCATGGGCACAGCCTCGCAACCATCGGCACCATCGCCGCCGTCAACGTCATCGGCACCATCATCGACGCCAACCAACGTGTCGACATCGTGCCCGCCATCGTCTTGGCGGTGTTGCCCTGGTACGTCGGACGCCGGGTACACAATCGCGGCGACTACCTCGCCCTGCTCCAAGAACGGGCGGTACGCCTCGAGGCCGAGCAACACACCAGAGCCCGGCAGGCAGTAGCCGACGAACGCACCCGCATCGCCCGTGAACTCCACGACGTGGTCGCCCACCGGGTCTCGATGATGACCATCCAGGCGGGTGCCGCAAGAACCATCGCCCCCCACGACCTCGAGGCCGCCATCGAAGCCATGGGCGACGTCGAAGGGGCGGGCCGCCAGGCCCTCGGCGAGCTCCGCCACCTCCTCGGCGTGCTGAGGCCCGACGTCTCCGATCCCGACCGCCTCGTCCCCCAACCCGGGTTCGCGGACATCCCGGCACTCGTCGACGACCTCCTCCACACAGGCGCCGACGTCAACGTCACCATCGCCGACTTGCCAGACCACATCGCAGCGGCGGTCGAGCTCTCCACCTATCGCATCGTCCAAGAATCCCTGACGAATGTCATCAAACACGCTGGACCGAACCCCACCGTCGATATCACCCTCGCCCTCGACCACGACGAACTTGTAATAGAGGTAACGAACACCACCGCCGTCGCCGACGACACGACCACCATTTCAGCCGGCCTTCCTCAATCCGGCTATGGCATCGCCGGTATGCAGGAACGAGTCACCCACCTGGGTGGCACTCTGACCACTGGGCTGCAATCGGGGAACCGCCACCGCGTCCACGCCCGTCTCCCACTCGAATCGGAGCCGACATGACCATCCGCGTCGCTGTTGTCGATGACCAAGCCCTCGTGCGTCGCGGCTTTTCAATGGTTCTCGAATACCAGCCCGACATCGAGGTCGTGGCAGAAGCAGGCACCGGCCTCGAAGCCATCGAGGTCAGTCGCCAACACCACCCCGACGTCGTCCTCATGGATATCCGCATGCCCGAGATGGACGGCCTCACCGCCACCGCCGCCATCCTCGAACAGGCCGACTGGCCCATCAAGGTCATCATCTTGACCACCTTCGACCCTGACGAGTACGTCTACCAAGCCCTTCTCGCCGGCGCCAGCGGCTTCATCCTCAAGGACATCCCACCCGAAGATCTCGCCCCGGCAATACGCACGGTCGCCGACGGCGGCGCCCTCCTCGATCCCAACATCACGCGCCGCCTGATCGGACGCTTCACACAGACCCTGGCGACCGACTCAGCCATCCAGGGACGGCTGAACACCCTCACCGATCGCGAACGTGAGGTGCTCACCGAACTCGCCAAGGGGTCCACCAACGCCGAGATAACCGAGGCCCTCTTCATCGGCGCGGCCACCGTCAAGAGCCATGTGTCGAACATCCTCACCAAGCTCGGTCTCCGAGATCGTGCCCAAGCCGTCGTCTTCGCGTACGAGAGCGGCCTCATCACACCCGGCCACCAAGACATCGGCCACTGAGTCCCTCCGGCTGTCTCAGCCGTCACCCACATCGCCTGACAGGGCCACAGAGGTCAGGTCCTCGGCGCCTTCACCGATTTGACCGACGGCGGCACGGATGCGCAGCTGAGTCCGGCACACAGAAAGGGTCGTTCCTGTCACAGAGCGGAACACGCGGCTCAGGTGGTGCGCTGAACTACCGACCGAGCGGGCCACGGCGGGCAATCCGGCATCATCGGCGTAGTGGACTGCCAGATACTCCTCAGCGTCCACCACAAGTGCCCTTTGCCGAGTCGTGGGCTGTCGGAATGGCCCCGAGCCGTGCACCAGGTCCGCCACGATCCCAGAGATGGTCTCCTCGACCTGCAGGGGGTTGCCAGGCGGAGCCGCGCATCTCGGACGAATCGCCGCAACGCCAGATCTTGATCCGCCGAAGTGACCCGATCTCGGGAACGCCACCGTGAACTCGGACTCGAGTTCCTCATCGCTCAGACCGTTCGATTCAACACGGCAGACCACTTCTGCAGCGAAGAGGCTGTCCGTGTGAAGGAGGGGTTTCACGGTCAGCACATGAGCGAGCCTACCCAGCGTGAGATCCCGTATCGAGGGTCTCCACGGCGTGTGTTCATATCGCGCACCAACACGCCATTCCGAAGGCGGTCCTGCCGACCCGTTGCTCCTGCCCATCCCGATACCCCAAACGCGATCTCGGGGGCTGGCTTCTACGAGAACCCGCTCCCCGGTTGTTCGGCGGAGTCATTTCCTTGGCCTCATCATCGGAGGCACGAGCAGCTCGCCACCGCCCGCTCGGTAGACGACGGCCGGAGCCCCACCCGCCTCACCGACGCGCCGGTCCTGCGTCTTGGCGACAAATCCCTGCGTCGCAAGAACCTTGCGTCGAAAGTTCGCTCTCTCCAAGCCGCACCCCCACGTGACCTCGTATACGTGCTGTAGCTCACCCAGGGTGAACTCCGGTCCGGCCAAGTTGGTGGCGAGCGTCGTGTACTCGAGCTTGGCTCTTGCTCGTTCAACACCGACCGCCAGGATTTCGGCATGATCGAAGGCGAGTTGCCCGGCGAGGGCGTCGTCGACCGAGACCCAATGAGCTGCCGCGGCGTCTGTACCCGCTGTTGGTTGAGGTTTCGTAGGCGAGAGTGCAAGGTACGCAGTCGAGACCACCCGCATCCTGGGGTCTCGATCTGGTTCGCTGAACGTGGCGAGTTGCTCCAGATGCACACCGTCCAGATCCGACTCGGCAATGCCCGTTTCCTCCATGAGCTCACGGCGAGCGGTATCGGCCACGGACTCATCGGGCAACACGAAGCCTCCCGGCAGAGCAAGAGAACCTGCAAACGGTTCAGCTCCTCGTTTGACGAGAAGCACCGACAAAGAAACATCGATGGTCAGCAGCACAATGTCTGCGGTAACAGCAAACGGAGGGAAGGTGTGGGGGTCGTATCCGCCATTGGTCACGCCACACCTTCTATCTCTGCTCGCATCCACTTCGCCAGCCCGACGAACGCCATGAAGAGAAAGAGGACGTACAGCGCAGCGAACATGTACGCCCCGGTAGAGAGATAGAGGCCGATGGCCGAGACATTTACGGGGAGAACCCACAACCACCACGACTCGACCTTCTTGCGTGACAGCAGGACCATCGCGACCACCGACGCAGCGACAATCGAGGCATCCCAATACGTGTGCAAGGCATCCTCCCATCCGGTTTCGAGGACCCATCCAAACACGACTGTGGCTACGAGTCCTACGCAGGCCACGCCCGCTCGGACCGGGTTCGAGAGCCGCGTGACGATGAGTTCGGTCCGGTCGTCACCGCCGCGAGTCCACTGCGACCATGACCAGAACTGGACGGGCAGGTAGTAGCCCCAGTGCAGCCAGGTCTGGCCCACAAGTCCGATGTCGCGGAAGAACCATCCCATCAACACGACCGAGATGATCCCTGCCGGCAAGGCGAGTACGTTCCTTCGCTGGGTGATCCAGACCGACCACAGCGATGCGGCCGTTCCCCCGAACTCGACCGCGCTCGGTACCACCTCAGGCGCCCAGAGTCTGGTGCCGAACCAGTACAGCCAGCACGCGGCCAACGAGCCGATGGCGGCCACCGCGGCCTGCCGATGCTCCCACGGACGCCCAAACCACGGCGCTGCCTCTGGCGCTGTCGACGTGGCTTCTCTCAGGATTTTGCTCATGGTCTGCTTTCAGATCAACACCGGATAGTTGGTCAACGTGTCGATGAGGCTGAGCGCCTCGACGACGCGGGCGTCGTGTGGACCCGAGAGCACAGCAACGCCAGCTCCACTCGTTCTGACCCGGCGCAGAATCGATTCGTGCATCGCTTGACGGTGTGCCTTGGACTCTCTCGTGCCGTCTTGCACCCAGTCGAAATCCGGAGAACAAACGAGGTACAGATCCCGAGACCCGTTCGCGACAAGACGGTCCAGTTCGCGGTCGGCAACTCCCAGGTAGCGCTCGTGCCATACGGCAGTGACCAGTGCATCGGTATCGGCGATCACGACACCACGGCACGCGCTCCGCGCCAGATCGTCTTCGAGTCGGCGTTGAGCAGCAGCTATGCGATGGAACTCACCTGTCGTCCAGGACTGATCGGCCAGGAAGCGCCGACCCTCCCAGTACGAGCGGCCATGCTCGGGCACCCACACCGTTCCGAGGGCGCCTGCCAACGCTCTCGACAGAGTGGACTTGCCCGTCGACTCCGCACCAACAAGAACAACGCGCCGAGCGAGCTCAGCGCGGGCAGCAGGAACCAACCATTCGAAATGCCTGCGCAGATCAGCTCGCAAGTCCGTACCCGAGATCGGAAACGACAGTCGTCCACTATCGATCATGACGTGGCGGGCGCCCATCAGTTCCGCCCAACCGGGCCCCCACTCCTCCGATGTGAACGCGACATCGGGACTCGCTGGGAGAACCTCGAGCGTCCGTCGGGCCCACGGCTCGTTCGCCGCGGGAAGGTCGTCTGGCGTCACAACGACCGTCACGTTCTCTGGGACGGCATCCTCGAGCCAGGATCTTCTCTGATCGACCCCGATCGACTGGCCGTCGCGATCACATAGCAGCACGAACAGCGTTCCCACCTGGGCCGCACCTTTCTCGATGAGATACAGATGCCCCAGGTGTGGAGGATTGAACTTGCCAATCACCACACCGACATTTCCGAGCCGCATAGGGTCACTATATAGTCAATCTGACTATATAGTCAACCCATTCCGAACCTCTGAGAAGGAGCCGGCTCGAGATCCCAGGAGCCGGTTCGGGGCACGGAGCGACAACGAGGGGCGCGGCGTGCATCTGCATGGTCGCGAAGCCCCGACATACACTCGCCGGCGTCTGTCACGATACGCAGCAACGCCGAAAGCGGGACTCGGGAGAACGAGCAGTGACCACAGAATCTCAGCCATCGAGTTCGTTGAAGATGGACGATCTCCCGGCCCTCGTCGGCACAGAACTCGGCGTCTCTGAATGGGTGGAGATCGACCAGATGCAGGTCAACATCTTCGGAGAAGTGACCCGCTGGAACAAGTGGATGCACGCGGATCGAGAGAGAGCCGAACGAGAAGGCCCGTTCGGGGGCAGTCTCATGCACGGCTTCTTCATGATCAGCCTGATCAACCACTTCTCCGAAACAGCGGGTGTACGTCCCACCGACGCAGCCCTCGCGCTCAACTACGGCTGCGACAAGATCCGCATCCTCGAGCCCGTGGTCATCGGAGACGGCATCCGGATTCGAGACCGGATCGGCCTGTTGCGAGCCGAGAGAAGGCCCGACGGCCAGATGCTGGCCGCCACAACCCACCACATCGAGGTCGACGGTATGGACTCTCCGGTCGCATACGCCGAATACCTGAGCCTCTGGACCCCTCGTCGCTCCTGACGGGCCCTCCGTCAGCTTCTGACCGACTGACTCGACACGAGATTGCCGTACCGGTGGGTGGTCTGGCTGATCGCCTGCTCGCGTAGATAGTGGAGCAGCTCGATGCGACCGTTGGCGACGACCGGAGCGTCCGCGGTGTATATGCCGAGATCGTTGGCGCACTGACGGATCGCCGGATCGGTCGAACCGATCACGCGGATCCGGTCTGGACCGATCTCGCTGAGGCGGTCGACAAGGTGTTGCGTCGACTCCTCGGCCGCTGACGACACAACGACGTCACAGCCACAGCGTTCCGCGGCAGCGAGGGCGCGACGGCCGGCGATCTCGCCTCCCGCCCCGACACGAATCACCACACGACCTGCGGGCCGGTACCGGAAACGGTTCGACTCACACGGCAGGCCGGTCGGATCGTGCTCGAGACCGAATTCGTCGGCCCAAACCGCCACATCATTCGCGACCGCCCGCTCGAGCCACTCCTCGGTCTCAACCAGACCGGGCGACGCCCGCCACACGCCGAGTTGAGCCACATAGTTCGGGCCCCCGGCCTTTGCCCCGGGCCCGATGGTCGAGCGCTTCCAACCGCCGAATGGCTGGCGCTGGACGATCGCTCCGGTCGTGGCTCGATTCACGTAGGCGTTTCCGACCTCAACACGCTCGAGCCAGTATTGGATCTCGCCATCATCGAGTGAGTGGATGCCACCGGTGAGCCCGAACGGTGTGGCGTTCTGGATTGCCACCGCTTCGGCGAGATCGCCGGCGCGGACGAGTCCGAGTACCGGTCCGAAACACTCGGTTTGGTGGAACCATGAGCCGGGTACGACGTCGTCCTTCACACCAGGGGTCCAGGTTCCCGGTGCCAACTCGCGGGGCTGCACGAGCCATTGTTCACCTGAGTCGAGCTGGGTCAATGCTCGGACGAGCTTGTCGGTCGGCTCGGTTGTGGTCGGCCCCATGGTGGTCGAGAGATCCTCGGAGGGACCAACCTTCAGGCTCGACACGGCATCGACGAGCTGGCGCCTGAACCGTTCCGACCGATGGACATCACCGACGAGAATGGCCAGGCTGGCGGCCGAACACTTCTGACCCGCGTGTCCGAAGGCCGATGCCACCAGGTCGGCGACGGCGA
The DNA here is from genome assembly GCA_024228575.1 of Actinomycetes bacterium. Lineage (GTDB taxonomy): Bacteria > Actinomycetota > Acidimicrobiia > Acidimicrobiales > Poriferisodalaceae > JAAETH01. Next base: position 28,429 of record JAAETH010000062.1, on the reverse strand, counting down.
GATCGAGATCCGCGTTCGGGGTGACGATCAGGCTGTTCTTGCCAGAGGTCTCAGCAAAGATCCGCAGGTCGGGCCTCCACGAGCGGAACAGCTCGGCCGTCTCGTATGCACCGGTGAGGATGACGGCGTCGACTCCCGGGTGAGATACGAGGTGGCGACCCGTCTCGTCGTCGGGAACACGAAGGAACTGGATGGCATCGCGTGGAACCCCCGCAGCCCAGCACGACTCTGCGACTATCTCGGCGCATCGGGGAGTCTCAGGCGCCGGCTTCAAGATGACGGAGTTCCCGGCGGCCAACGACGCCATCACACCACCGGTCGGGATCGCTACCGGGAAGTTCCAGGGTGGAGCGACCAACACGACACCAAATGGCTCGAACGTCGCGCCCTCGACCGCGTCCAGATCCATGGCTCGTTGACCGTAGTACCGTGCAAAATCAACGGCCTCCGACACCTCAGGATCCGCCTGGGCCACGGTCTTTCGAGCCTCGTGAACCATCGTCGCGACAAGATCTCCGCGACGCCGTTCGAGCTCATTCGCCACGGCGAAGAGGATTTCACGGCGCTGCTCGGCACCGCGGTGTGACCAGCTCGTATGCCCAGAACGTGCGAGCGCCACAACGTCGTCGACGCCATTCGTTACCCCGACGATGCCATTCCGTGGAGTGGTGTCGGTCTGGCCGAGCGCTTCGGCGACCCAAGCCCGATTCGCAGCGATGGCCGGGTCGGTGTCGGACGCGTTGGTGAAGCTCCCCGTCGGAGCGACCTCGGGAGGGAAGTGGCGATCCTGCCGACGATTTGGCGACGACCGGACCGTCCAGCGGTCTCGAACCGCCTTGCGGAAGCGATCCGCCTCCCGCTTCGCAGCCACAGATCCGGGTCTCAGCGAGAAGAGATGGTGGATGAAGTTCTCGTCCGAGGCGTTCTCCTCGAGCCGGCGAAAGAGGTAACTGATGGCCACATCGAATTGATCTGCGGAAACGACAGGTGTGTAGAGCAACATCCCGGCATCGTCGTCGCCCAGAAGCCTCGAGTGGCCCGGCGCCATCCCCTCCAACATCTCGAACTCGACGCGGTCCGCGACTCCCCGTTCCTCGGCGAGGAGTTTGGCGAACGCCAGATCGAACAGGTTGTGGCTCGCAACCCCGACACTCATCGACCCGAGGCGTTCGGGGGTGAGCACCCAATCCAGACACCGCTTGTAGTTGGCGTCGGTCTCGGCCTTCGATTCGTAGGGCGCGTGGCCCCACCCATGGATCTCGGCTTCGACCCGTTCCATCGCGAGGTTTGCGCCCTTCACGAGCCGAACCTTCACCGTGCCGCCCCGTTTGCCCTCGACCGTGCGTCGCCCCCGATCGTTGGCCCACGCTGACAACGACCGCAATGCGTCGAACGAGTCGGGAAGGTACGCCTGCAGCACGATCCCCGCATCGACGGTGTGGAATCGCGGCTCGTCGAGGAGGGCCTGGAAAGCGCGCATCGTCAGTTCGAGGTCGTGATACTCCTCCATGTCCAGGTTGATGAACGTCTCGGGGTCGGTTCTCTGCGCCCGTTCGAAAAGGGGGCGGAGCGCCTCGAGGACTCGATCGACACATCCTTCGAAGTCCCAGTAGTTCAGCTGCGACACGACCGACGAGACCTTGACAGAGACGTAGTCGACGGCGCCTTGTTCGAGGAGGCGAAGTGTCTCTGCGTGCCGGCGCTGCGCTTCTCGCTCACCGAGCACCGCCTCGCCGAGGAGATTCACGTTGAGAAGGAAACCCTCTGATCGACGCGCTCCGAGGTGTTCGTGGAGGGCCGATTCATCGGCATCCACGATCAGATGCCCGACGAGCGATCGCATACGTCGCCGGGCCAAAGGCATGACAACCGTCGGCAAGATCCTCCCAACTCTCGCTCCTACACGAAGCAGCAACTGATCGATTCTGGAGAGAAACGCCGGCAGCTCCTGACCTTGAACGAGCGAAGCGAGCTGGCCCGCAGCGACTCGGTTGTCCTCTGGACGAATCACCCGGTCCACAAAAGCCATGGCGAACTCGACACCGACGGGGTCGGCCACGACGCCGGCCAAACGGTTGGTGGTCCTGCGTTCGTTCGCGGTTTCGCGTCCAACCGCCGAGATCAGCCACTCATCCACGAGTGCGACCGCCCGCTCTGCGACACCCGAGAGGTCCTCTGGACCTTCAGAAGCACCATCGACTCTCCCGGCTGTTTCCATATTCACCTCTCCCGACACACTCCAATCATCGCGGACCGAACGGTCACGGTCTTGTACGATTCGGCGCGCAGTGACGCAGGATTCCACCAACGACAAGACTCCGGGCATCGACGATCTGCCGATGTGCCAAACCCAGTTGCTCGGCCTTCTCGACGTGCTCGTCGACGTCATCTTCTGCTTGAAGGATCCCGGAGGGACATACCTCGCCGTCAACCACGCGTTCGTTCGCCGGACCGGCCGGAGGTCGAAGCGTGAAGTGATCGGCAGGAAGGCGAACGACCTCTTCTCGCCCGCCCTCGCTCAGCGCTACGACGAGCAGGACACACATGTCCTGACGTCGGGTGAGGCCTTGCGGGACGAACTCGAGCTCATCCGCCGCGCCGATGGGACCCTGGGCTGGTACCTCACGACCAAGTTGCCAATCGAACCGGCCGAGAACCAGAGCCGGCCGGGGCTGGTGAGCGTCAGCAGGGACTTGAAGACACCGAGGCACGACGATGGCGACGCCAGGGCTCTCGCCAAGGTCGTCGAACACGTCAGGTCCCATCTGCAGGACAAGATCCGCGTGGCCGACCTCGCCGAGACCGCCGGGCTCACAGCAGCCCAGCTCGATCGCAGGATGAGAAAAACATTCGGGCTCTCGCCATCGAACTACGTGGTCCGAGCTCGAGTCGATCGCGCCGCAGAACTTCTGGCCGATGCAGAGATATCGCTGGCGAATGTCGCTGCGACAGCAGGGTTCTACGACCAGGCGAACCTCACCCACCAGTTCGCCCGATTGACGAACGAGACTCCAGCCCAGTTTCGCGCCATCCAGATCGGCAGGCGCACCGACCGTACGAGCTGACAAACCCACCGGCTGCGATCCGGTCGGGGATCAAGATTTCACATTGACAAGCATCAATATGATGATTACCATATCGATGACAGTCGATACGAGAACAATGGAAAAGGGAACGACGATGACCCAGAACACCGACATCCGCGACGACGAACTCCAGAAGGAGGTCAGCGATCGGTACGGGAAGATTGCCCGGGAGGTAATCGATGCCTCGGGAGGAAGCCGGTCCAGCGATTGCTGTTCGTCCAACCCGATCACCCGCGACCTCTACACCGCCGACGAGACGGTCGACGTGCCCGATGCGGCACTCCAAGCCTCTCTCGGATGTGGCAACCCCACCGCGCTCATCGAGCTCTCCGAAGGTCAGGTCGTTCTCGACCTCGGCTCGGGAGGCGGCATAGATGTGATGTTGTCCGCCCAACGGGTGGGAGCCACCGGCAAGGCCTACGGCCTCGACATGACCGACGACATGCTGGAGCTGGCCCGCAAGAACCAGCGCGAAGCCGGGGTGGAAAACGTCGAGTTCCTCAAGGGCCAGATCGAAGACATCCCACTGCCCGACGCCTCTGTCGACGTGATCATCTCGAACTGTGTGATCAATCTGTCGTCCGACAAGGGACAGGTACTGAAGGAGGCGTTCCGGGTCCTGCGGCCGGGTGGTCGTTTCGCCGTCTCGGACGTCGTCGTACGCGGTTCCATCGACCCCCGCATTCGCTCCAGTGTCGAAGCCTGGATCGGGTGTGTCGCCGGCGCCCTCGATGAGGACGAGTACCGCTCACTGCTGGCCGCCGCTGGGTTCACCGACATCGAGATCGTGCCCACCCGCATCTACGATCCCGCCGACGCAGGGGACGTGCTCGCCAACAGCGGCATCAGCATCGACGAACTCACCTCGATGGAAGGGCAGTTCATATCCGCCTTTGTGCGCGCTTCCAAGGCGGGCTAGTACACGCGCAGGCGCATGCCGGCTCGTTCTGATGGAGATCAGAGCGGCTGGTCGAACCGCTGAATCTCGACCACGTGACCATCGGGATCGCGGACGAAGCAGTGGTACAGCGCGAATCGTTCGTTGATGTGTGGGCCGTCGACGGTGTGACCAGCAGAGGTCAGCCGGGCGGCCCACTCATCGACGTCGTCGGCCACAAGTGTGATGATCAACCCACCGGGATCGGGTGGACGATGGTCACAGACACCGAGGTAGGCGTCGGTTGCAGCCCGGTAGATGAGGCATGCGCCCTGGTCACGAACGAGCTCGAGGCCCAACAGGTCACCGTAGAACGCGGCGGAGCGCGCCAAATCGCCGACGTAGACGAACGTGACCTGTGCATCGAACCGGGAGTTGTCCATACCAAACGACGCTAGGTCGATCTCGTGCAGCGCCAGAAATCGTAGGGCACGGGCTTCGATCATCCTGGAACTCCCACCCGAAGACGGCACACGATACGACGGCCGCAACCAGGGCGTTCTCGAATGTGGTCACGTACTTGGCTAGCGTGACTACATGCAGGTCGGAATCCGGGAGCTGAAGGCCAGGCCGTCCGGATACGTTGACAGAGCGGCCGCCCGGTCGGTCGGATCGACCGTGGTGGAGTGCTGAGGCAACGGTGCCGGTGTTGTACTCAGTCGAACTGTTTCAGGAGCTCGGTCGTGAGCGGATCGAGGAACCCGACGACCGTCGCTTCGGTCTCGAGGTCCAAGGCTGCACGGAGGTCGGTAGCCGCCGCCTGGTTGAGGGTTCGTTTCATCGCCCGGACCGACAGGCTCGGGAGCGAGGCGAGTCGCCGCGCCACCGCTGTTGCTTCGGCGATGAGCTGATCGTCGGGCGCGACACGCCACGCAACCCCCACGCCGTGAAGTTCCTGTGCCGAGTACCGCTGCCCGAGGAAGAGCATCTCGCGTGCGGTGTTCAGCCCGACCAGGGCCGGGAGCAGTGAGGTGACCGCGCCAGTGACGAACAGATTGAGTGACACCTCGGGGAAAAACCCGACCGCGCTCTCCCCCCAAATGGGGAAGTCGCAGTTGATCGCCCACTCGAAACCGCCTCCGACCGCCCATCCGTTGATCGCTCCGACGACGGGCTTGGCGCCGAACACGATTGCCTCGGTTGCAGCCTGTATCGCGTCGACGACGTCGCGCGCCTCGGTCTCGTCGCGAGGATGTGTGTGTTCCTTGCGGTCGTCACCGGCACAAAAGGCTCGGCCGGTACCGGTGAACACGATCGCACGGGTCGAGTCGTCCCGATTGGCGTCATCGAAGGCCGAGGCCACGTCGTCGATCAACTGGCGATTCATCGCGTTCAGGCTCTCGGGCCGGTTCAACGAGATGGTCCGAACGCCGTGATCGTCGACTTCGGACCGCACCGTTTCGTACCGGAAGGAACCGCTTGTCTCGTGATTGTCGTCCACCGCGTCACCGTAGTCGGGCCTGGCCCGTGTTGAGCGATTCGAAATCGGCGCTCGGGCCGACGATCGACGGGTTGCTCGCCGAGCGGGCTCGCACCCACACAGATCGTGAATTCCTACGGTTTGATTCGGGCGACCTCACATTCGCCGAGGTCGACGACCGCACCTCGAGGCTGGCGGCCGGGCTGGCGTCGATCGGTGTGGAACCGGGGGCCACGGTTCCAGTCCTGATGGCCAATGGTGCCGAATTCATGATCTCGCTCTTCGCTCTATCGCGCCTCGGCGCGGTTGCATGCCTGATCAACACGGCGTTCAAGGGACCGGCCCTGGTGCATGCGATCACGGTGACGCAACCCCGAACCGTGTTGTACGACGCGACGGTTGCCGCCAACCTCGACGAGGTCGCCGACGCCCTACCCGCCGGCCTGGTGCACATCGCAGTAGGTGGCCGTTGGGAGGAACTCGCGGCTTCTTCAACGATCGCCATTTCGTCGACCCATGAGGCCGTCGATCCGGCGATGGTCTTGTTCACCTCTGGGACAACGGGACCCTCCAAGGGATGTGTGCTGTCCCATCGATACGTCCTTCGCCATGCAGAGCTGATGTCCCAACACCTCGGCTTCCTCGACAGCGATGTTCTCTACTGCCCGTTTCCGTTGTTCCACATCGACGCCACGGTGTTGACGGTTGCACCTGCCCTCGTCCTGGGAGCGACCGCCGCGATCGGGGAACGTTTCTCGGTCTCGGGTTTCTGGCCCGAGGCGCGGCGGTTCCAGGCGACGGTGTTCGACTTCATGGGGGCGACGCTCACCATGTTGCACAAGGCCGAACCGTCACACCATGACGCGGACAACTCGGTCCGACTTGCCTGGGGAGTACCGGTACCCGACGAGATCGCCGGTGAGTTCGAGCAACGATTCGGCCTACACCTCGTCGAGCTGTACGGCAGCACCGACGCTGGGATCCCCATGTATCACCCGATCGATCGGCCCCGTAGACCGGGCTCGTGCGGCACCGTGATCGATGCGTACGAAACCCAACTCCACGACCAGGACGGATTCGAAGTCGGCATCGGGGAAGTGGGCGAACTCGTCGTGCGACCAACCGAGCCGTCGATCATGGCCGATGGCTACCTCGGAATGCCCGAAGCGACGTTGATGTCCAGACGAAACCTATGGTTCCACACAGGGGACCGGCTTCACCGAGACGCTGACGGGTACCACTACTTCGTCGGACGCAGCGCCGACAGCATCCGTCGACGTGGTGAGAACATCTCGGCGTTCGAGGTGGAAGAGGTTGTGAAACTGCACCCCGACGTACTCGACGCCGCCGCGTTCGGGGTGCCGAGCGAACTCACCGAGGAGGACCTCATGGTCGCCGTTGTGCCACGGCCCGGGCGAATCATCGAACCAGAGGTTCTGGTCGAGTTCTGCACCGGACGTGCAGCACGCCATATGGTGCCCAGGTTCATCGACTTCGTCGACGAACTTCCCAGGACACCGACCGAGAAGGTCCGCAAGGATGTGCTCCGCGACCGAGGGACCACACCCACGACATGGGACACCCAGGAATCGTCTCGAGTCCGTCCCGGCTGAGGATCACCCGTCAAACGACGTCGGGCGAAAGCTCGGACTGGCGTCGCTCCACAAAGGCATCGAGTTCCTCTCGTACCGCGTCGTCCATCGGTGGTGGCTCGTACGACGCGAGCACTGCTTGTGCGTGCTGTCGCGAACGCTCCCACATGTCGCGCAATCCCTGGAGCTCCCACGTCTCGAACGCTTCGTAGTCGAGGATCTTGGGCGAGAAGAAGGCGTCCTCAAAGTTGGCGAGCGTGAACTCGTCTCCGAGATAGTGACCGCCAGGCCCGATACGACCGACCGCTTCCAAGGCCTCATCGAAGCGGTCGAAGCTCACCCCGCGCGCATAGGTGGCCATCATCAGGTTCTGTTCGCTGTCGGCGACGAGCTTCGCCAGGCACGTCACCATCCCGGCCTCGTCCCAGCCTCCGGCGTGCAGCATCAGGTTCGCGTTTGCGGTGACTCCGGCCATATAGGACGTGGCCGATTCGTACCCCGACTGAGCATCAAATGTCTTGCCAGAGGATTGCGCCGCGGAGGTGCGCCAGGGCACCTTGTAGCGGCGCGCCAGCTGGCCGACGATCCCGTTCAGGAGGCTCACCTCTGGCATGCCCGACATCGGCGCACCCGACTTCATCGACACCGCCACCGAATACTGGCCGTAGATGACCGGAGCCCCCGGGTGAACCAACTGGCTGTACGCGATACATGCAAGCGCCTCGGCGTTCAGTTGGGCGGCCGTGGCGGCCACGTCGGCCGGTGTGTTCGCGGCACCGAGGACAAATGGCGAGATCAGAACACCCTGCCCCGCCTCGATCATCACCCGAAGACCCTCGAGCATCGTGGAGTCCCACACCAAGGGCGAGTTGCCCGAGATGTGCCCGAGCATGACCACATTGTCGCGAAGGAAATCCGAGCCGTAGACGATCTCGGCCATCGCGATGCTGTCTCGCGTTCGCTCCTCGCCGGTGGTCATACCAAAGGTGGCCAGGTCGGTCTCGACAAGACTGCTGTGGTTGATGTGGAGGTGCCTCCAGGGAACCGCTATGTCCATCGGCTCTGCCGCGAACCCAGAAGCCATGTGGAAGCCCGGGCTCATCTGCACGATCTTGTTGACGGTGCGAAGGTCGTCGATCGTCGAGAACCGGCGTACGCCTTCGAGGTCTCGAATGTTGGGCGGACCATGTGTGGGGCAAAACGCAACGGTGTCGAGCCCGATCTCGAACCGTGAGTTCGGACCCCGTCCGGTCAGTTCGAAACGTTCGGGCGCTCTGGCGACCAGATCCTCGATCATCTCGCCATCGAGGTGCACCCGTTCGCCGCGAACCTCTGCCCCAGCGGCGGACCATTGCTCGATCGCGACTTCGTCGCGAAAGTCGATGCCGACCTCTCTGAGGATCTTGAGCGATGCCTGGTGGATGGTCTCGAGCTGGTCGGCGCTGACGACCTCAACCGGCTTGATGCCGTAACGAATGGTCGGCAATCGAGGTGTTGCCGCGGTTTCGCGGGCGAGCTTGCGAGCCCCACGCCCTCGGCGACGGGGTTTGGAGATGTCGGTCATCTAGAGGTCCTTCACCAGGCGGAGTGCGTCATATATCGCAGCGTGGATGTTCCGGCTCTCCACGGCATCACCGATCCGGAAGAGTTGGTACTTGCCATCGGGGTTCGCAGCCAGTGTCTGCGGGCGCCCATCGATCAGTGCTCCGTAGTCGACAGCACCACGATTGCTCGAGTCGGCCTTCAGCTCGAAATAGACGTCTGCCTCTGGTTCCGTTCCGTGGGCGACGATCACGTGATCGACACGCCTCTCGTGACGCACCGACGAATGGTCCGAACCCACCTGGACCACGAGGTCGTCGCCCTGCCGAGCGACCGACACGACCCGCTGGTGCAATGTGATGCGCACGTCGGCCTCGTTCACCGCCCGGGCGTACGCCACAGCGTTCATCCCACCAACGTCGACGCCGTACATGCGCTCCGGTGTCACGATCTCGAGATCGACACCCGATTCCGCCAACAGTTCGGCGGCCGTCATGGCGTGATGGGTTCCATCGTCGTCGTAGAGCAGCACACGGCCCTTCGGGCGGACGTCACCCGCTATGACGTCCCAGGCCGTCGATACCAGTTCGTGCCCAGCCTCCAGCGGGGGCAGCTGGGGTGAACCACCGGTGGCGATGACCACGACGTCGGGTTCGAGAGCGAGCACGGTATCGCGGTCGGCGACGGTGCCGAGGTGAACCGAGACCCCGAGGCGATCGAGTTCGGAGAGCCTCCAATCGATGATCCCGATGAGATCGATCCGACGTTTGTTCCTCGTCGCAAGTCGGATCTGCCCTCCCGCCCTGGGCATGGCGTCGAACACAACCACCTCGTGGCCGCGTTCGCCGGCAACCCTCGCCGCCTCCAGCCCACCGGGGCCTGCGCCGACCACGACCACCCGCTTCGGTACCTCCGCGGGCGAAACCTCGTGGGGCATGGTCGCCTCGCGGCCCGTCGCCGGGTTGTGGATACAGAGCGCTTCACCCGCCTCGTAGATCCGATCGAGACAGTAGGTCGCACCCACACACGGCCGAATCGTCGATTCCTTCCCATCGCGGATCTTGTTGACCAGATGGGGGTCGGCTATCTGGGCACGGGTCATCCCGACCATGTCGAGCTTTCCCTCGGCGATGCCGAACCGAGCCGTGGCGACGTCGTCGATCTTGGAGGCGTGCAGGATCGCCAGATCGGTGGTTGAACGGACTTCGCCGGCGAAATCGAGGTGTGGTGCCGAAGGACTGCCGTGGAGCGGGATCACCTCTGCCAGCGCGGCATCGGAGTCGATGTGGCCCCGGATCACGTTGACAAAATCGATGAGATCTGCATCGTCGATGTGTCGCAGGATCTCGAGGCCGCGTTCACAACCGAGCCCGGCCGGGTTCGCCTCATCGACGGCCATGCGCAGACCGAGGATGAATTCAGGACCGACCCGGTCCCTCACCGCACGGAGTATCTGCATCGGAACAGCCATCTGTGCCTCGATCAACCCGCCGAACTCGTCGTCTCGGGTGTTGGTCGCTGGCGACCACCATGTGTCGAAGAAGTGTCCGTACGACTGGATCTCAATCCCGTCCATGCCTCCCGCGGCCATCCGCTCTGCGGCATCGGCGTAGTCGGCAATGATGCGGTCGATGTCCCAGTCCTCTGCTTCTTTCGGGTGACCACGATGGGCGGGTTCGCGGATCGGCGATGGCGCCACAATCGGGAGCCAATCGTCCTGCGACCATCCGGCTCGCCGGCCCAGGTGGGTGATCTGGATCATGCAGGCCGCACCGTGCTCGTGCACGCCATCGGTCAGCCGTTGAATCCACGGAACGATCGCATCGTCGAAAGCGTGCAGGTTCCCGAACGCCGGCGGACTGTCCCTCGCCACCACAGCGGATCCGGCCGTCATCGTGAGCGCCACCCCTCCCTTGGCCCGTTCCTCGTGGTAGAGCCGATAGCGGTCCGTCGGCATGCCGCCCTCGCCGTAGGCGGGTTCGTGCGCCGACGAGAAGACACGATTCCTGAGTGTCAGGTGTTTGAGCTGGAAGGGCTGCAACAGTGGGTCACTCATCGGCCCACGCGAGCAGTTTCACCGAACACGATCTTGTAGGAATTTGCCGCTCACAAGACCAAAATGTCCAACGAACGCGCGCCATGGGCTTTGCGTCGGTACCCGGTGCCACCGATACTTGGGGGATGCTGGCTCCCTCCGTGCAGCTTCTCACCGACCTCTTCGAGGCTTCACCGAACGTCTACTTCTGTGTAAAGGACACCGATGGCCGCTACCTCGCTGTGAGCGAGATGTTCGTGCGTCGCTGGGAGCGCCGCCGCCACGAACTGATAGGCATGACCGTCGACGACTTCTGCCCACCCGACCTCGCCCGGCTATATCGCGCCGAGGACCGAGCGCTGCTCGTGTCCGGTCGCACCCCCGTCAATCACCTCGAGGCAGTCGCCGACGCCAGCGGCCAAAGGCATTGGTTCCTCACATCTCGCGCCCTGCACAAGGCCGAAGGGTTCGACGACGTCATCGTCGCGATCTCAACGCCGACAGACCTTGGCGGACGCGCCGGCCAGCTCGGCGATGGGTTGCGCCGTGCGATCGAACTGGCCGAACGAAGCGATCGGGGTGCGCTGCGAGTTTCGGATCTCGCCGAGGAAGCCGGACTCACGACCGATCAGCTCGATCGTGCCATGCGGAGGGTGCTCGGTGTGTCGCCGAAACAGCACCTCATGGCTATTCGCGCCGACAGAGCCGCGTCGATGCTCGCCACGACCGGCGCTGGGCTCGCCGACATCGCCAGGGCCTGCCACTACTACGACCAGAGCCAGTTCACCACGTGTTTCAAGGATGTCTACGGTCTGACGCCAAGCCAGTTCCGGTCGACGATTGCAGAACACGCGGCTACCTGAAGATCCACGTCTGCGAGCAGTTGCCAGCGCTTCCGCGGCCATGTTTGTCGAGAGAACGCGCCGACAGGTCCCCAACCACAAGCCATCTACTATCCAACCCAGACTCGACGAAACAAGATGAGGGGGTCGCATGACACACCCACTACACCTAGCGAACGAAGCCGGCGCTGTCCTGGTCGACAAGCTCGGAGACGCCTCCGTCGCGGTCGTACTCGGATCGGGCTGGGCTGCAGCAGCCGACGGTATCGGCACGATCACCGCCGAGGTTCCCCTCGCTTCGATCCCCGGCACGAGCGCACCAGCAGTCGAAGGCCACAGCGGACTCGTGCGCTCCGTCACCGTAGGAGACAAGTCCGCCTGGTTATTCGGCGGGCGCACCCACCTCTACGAAGGCCACGGCCCCCACGAGGTTGTCCACGCTGTACGCGCCGCAGTGCTGGCCGGATGCACGAGGGTGATTCTCACCAATGCAGCAGGTGGCCTCAACCCCGCGCTCGGGCCGGGCACACCGGTGATGTTGCGCGACCAGCTCAACCTCACCGGCACATCCCCAATGATGGGCGCCCATCCACCCAGCGGATTCCCGGGCCGGTTCTGCGATCTCACCGAAGTGTATTCACAAGGCCTTCGCAGCGCCGCAAGGACCCACGATCCAACCCTCACCGAAGGGGTCTATGCAGGACTGCTAGGAGGCGCATACGAAACTCCGGCCGAAATCCAGATGTTGAGCGGATTCGGCGTCACCCTCGTCGGTATGTCGACAGTGCTCGAAGCGATCGCCGCCAAACACCTCGGCGCCAACATCGCCGGCATCTCACTCATCACCAACTTCGCCGCAGGAATGGCCGGCGAGCTGAGCCATCACGAAGTCCTCGACGTCGCAGCAGCATCCACCGATCGCATCCTGGCCCTCATCGACGCACTCATCCGTACCGGGTGACAGCTCATGCGCCCGGCGACAAATGAACGAACCACCAACAATGGAGCCGAGTTCTAGTGTCCCACTCGTGACTGGTCTTGGGCTTAATTGCAGTGTGGATGGGCCGATCGGAGCCTCGGGGAGCCGAAATATCGCATAGTTGCCGCCCATCAGAGGGCTGTATTGAGAGGTTCAACGAGATGGGTGGTGCGCTCAGCAGGGTGTCTCTCCGTGCGAAACTGGGAGTGCTTGCACTCGTCCCACTTGTTGGTGTCACCTACTTCGCGGCCGGTACCGCTCTGGAACGGAGGGCAGACTCGGCCGAGATGGCCGCCCTCGACCGGCTCATCCATCTGAGTGTGGCCGTCGGCAACGTAACCCACGAGGTTCAGAAGGAGCGTGGCGCGACCTCCGTGTACGTCTCGACCGAGGGTGAGAGCTACGGAGTGGAGTTGCGGGATCAGTGGGTCACAACCGACGCCCCTCGGGCGGAGCTGTCCATCTTTCTGGATGAGAATCTTGCCGAGCTACCAGAGGCGGTAGCCAGAGCACTCGATCCTGTCGTCGAGGAGCTCGATCGTCTGGAGCCAATGCGTTCGGAGGCCATCTTCCTGGGGGTTGATCCCACCGAAGTGCTGGACTTCTACACGGATCTCAACGCCGGACTTCTTGCCAGCACAGCAACTGTCGCGACCTCTGCCACAAACGCTGAACTCGCCCAGGGCGTTGTTGCCTACACGGCATTCCTCCGCGGCAAAGAGAACGCAGGGCGCGAGCGAGCCCAGCTTGCTCAGGTGTTCGCCGAAGGTCAGTTTGGTCCGGGTGTCCACTCACTCGTCGCCTCGCTCATCGCCAATCAGTCCGCCTTCCAACGGACATTTCTGGATTTCGCCACTCCCGAGATACGGGCGTTCTTTCTGGATCGTCAGAGTCACGCAGCTGTCACCACGATGACATTGATGGAGAACACCGCCCTCGCGAATGAGCCTCCCTTTGATGTCGAACCCACCGCCTGGTTCGAGACAGCGACAGACCGAATCGACCTGCTCAAACAGGTTGAGGATGCACAATCGGCATACATACTCGATCTCTCCTCGACGCTGTCAGCGGAGGCACAGGCAGCATTTCGCGACTCCGTATTGATCGCCATCGGCTTCACCCTTCTCACCGCCGGCCTCGCAGCACTGATTGGGCGATCGATAGCGATCCCGATGAACCTGATCGGTGAACGTGCGACCACGATTGCCAGGGGAGATCTCAAAGCCGAGCCGCTGGGCATGACGGGCAGCGACGAAATCGCGAAGCTGGGCAGAAGGTTTGATGTGATGTCTCACTCCTTGACCCTGATCCGCGATCAACTCCGCACCATCACCTCACTCGATGCCGATTCCGACGTATTCGACGAGAAGGTGCCCGGTGAGCTTGGCGAGGTGATCGAGGATCTGGCGCAGCAGGCTGAGGCACTCATGAAATCGCAGGGGGAGTTGACCGAGGCATACCGGGAACTCTCGGAGCAGTCAGACGAGTTGAGGGCATCGGAAGAGGAGCTGCAGAGCTCCAACGATGGGCTGAGGGAGATCGGCGCGCGACTTGTCGAGCAGCGAAACGAGGCGGAGATGCGAAGCGGGGAGCTCTCCATCGCCTACGAACTGGTAGAGGAAAAGGCACGAGATCTCGAGCTTGCCAGCAAATACAAGTCCGAGTTCCTGGCGAATATGTCCCATGAACTGAGGACACCTCTCAACAGCATGCTCATTCTGTCCAGGTCCTTCTCCAAGAACCGCCAAGGAAATCTGACTGACGAGCAGGTGCAGGAAGCCGAGGTGATCCACGCGGGTGGAGTCTCGCTACTCGATCTGATCAATGACATTCTCGACCTCTCCAAGGTGGAGGCGGGCATGCTCTCAGTAGTGATGGAGCCCGTCGAACTGGGAACCTTCAGCGCTCACGTCAAGGAAGTGTTCAGCCCGGTGATGAGCGAGAAGGGGCTCGAGCTTCGCGTGATCCTGAAGCCCGGCGTGCCGGCATCAATAACTACCGACGCTCAGCGAGCCCAGCAGATCATCAAGAACCTGGTCTCAAATGCCGCGAAGTTCACGCGGGCCGGATCGGTCACCATCGAGATCGCGCCGGTTGACGAGAGCACCGTGTTCTCGAGGGGAGATCTGATCCCCTCAGCAGCCTTGGCCATCTCGGTGACCGATACCGGGGTGGGGATTCCGAAGGAGAAGCAGCGTCTAATCTTCGAGGCGTTCCAGCAGGCGGATGGTTCTACGAGTCGCGAGTACGGGGGAACTGGTTTGGGGCTCACGATTTCACGTCAGCTGACCAACCTTCTCGGTGGGGAACTTCATTTGGAGAGCAAGGAAGGCGTCGGCAGCACGTTCACGCTATTCCTGCCCGTTGGGGTAGCCGAATTTCCCATGCCTGGAGATGCCGCCGATCGGCACGATGCAACGGCTCCCGCTGGAGAGACGGTGAAGACCGTTGAACTCGATCACGTCGTGGGCGATTCCCATGGGCTCAGCACACCCCCTTTCGCAGATGATCGCCATGCCATCGGGGTTGGCGACAAGTCGGTTCTGATTGTCGAGGACAATCCAGCATTTGCGAGGCTCTTGGCCAAGCTCGCCAGAGGAAAGGGGTACAAGGTTCTGGTTTCGAGCGATGGCGCTTCCGGGCTTCGGCTTGCCGCGTCACACCGACCGACCGGAATCCTCCTCGACCTCGGGCTGCCCGACATGAGCGGCGCCGATGTGCTCGAGATCCTGAAGGGGGACACGCGCACGGGCCAAATACCTGTTCATGTCATCTCTGGTGGATCCGGGCTGGCCTCCATGTTCGACAAGGGTGCGGCCGGTGTCTTGACCAAACCTGTCACCGACGCGCAGCTCTCCGAGGTGTTCTCCAGCATCCAGGAACGCTCGGGCGAACTCAATCGAATCCTCCTGGTCGAAGATGATGAAGGCACAGCGATCGCTGTCAGGAATCTTCTGAGCGGCGACGAAGCCGAACTCATCGTTGCCCCCACCGGAACCGAGGCATTGTCCAAACTACGATCGGGCCGTTTCGGGTGCATGATTCTGGATCTCAGCCTTCCCGATATGTCCGGGCCGGATTTGCTCGCCGCGGTCGAAGCGGACAAGTCGATCACTACTCCACCGGTAGTGATCTATACGGGACAAGAACTCGACCAGGCTGAACATGCCGAGCTCGAAGCGCTCACAGCCTCGATCGTGATCAAGGGATCGGCTTCTCCCGAACGGCTGCTCAGTGAAATCTCGCTGTTCCTACACGGAATCGACTCCACCGTTCCAGTCCCGCCAGCGGAAATTGACCAGGAACTGAACCAGACAGTCCTGGTAGTGGACGACGACGCGCGGAACTGTTTTGCAATCAGCAAGGTGCTTCGCGATGCGGGCCTCACGGTGAAGCTGGCAACAAACGGAGAGGAATCGCTCACCGTCCTCGACACTATCGACGGCATCGATATTGTTGTCATGGACATAATGATGCCTGTGATGGACGGCTACGAGGCGATCGAGAAGATCAGGGCCCAAACGCGGTTCGAGCACCTGCCGATCATCGCTGTCACAGCAAAAGCCCTTCCCGAGGATCGGGCTAGGTGTTTGGATGTCGGGGCCAACGACTATGTGGCAAAGCCGATCGATGAGGACAAATTGCTATCGGCCATCAGGATCCTGCTGTTCGAAGACACGAAAGTGCCAGCATGACGGGCACCGGACTCCTCGAGGAACATGCCGAGCACGAGGCTGCGGTGGAGGATCTCGAGATTGAGCTGCTCCTGGAGGCGGCCTACAGGCACAGCGGGTACGACTTCAGGGACTACACCAGAGCAACTGTGGCGAGGCGGCTCAACGCCCTGGCCAACACTCTGGGGGTTCCGAACATCTCCAGCTTGATACCGATGCTCCTCCATGATGAACCTCTGCTTCCGCAGTTGGTCTCGGCCCTTTCGGTGACGGTAACCGAGCTGTTCAGAGACCCGAACATCTACAGAGAGCTGAGACAATCGGTTCTTCCGACGTTGTCAACCTACGCATTCTTCAAAATCTGGCACGCTGGGTGTGCAACCGGCGAAGAGGCCTATTCGATGGCAATCCTGCTAGAGGAAGCAGGGTTGTACGACCGAGCGACCATCTTCGGGACCGACATGAATAGCGCATCACTTGCGAAAGCAGCTGATGGGATCTACGGGCTCGCAACGATGCGAGACGGCCAGTCGAACTTCGTGAGATCGGGTGGACGAGGATCGTTCGCGAACTACTACCACGCCCGCTACAAGGCCGCCCAGCTCAGCGAGAGCCTCTCGAGGAACATGGAGTTCTTCGTGCACAACCTGGTGAATGGCCCGGCTCTCGAGAACATGAACCTCATCATGTGCCGCAACGTATTGATGTACTTCAATCGGGATCTGAAGGATCGGGTTCTCGAGATGTTCCTCGACAGCCTGTGCCACAGGGGATATCTCTGTCTGGGAGCAGCGGAGACCATCGACTTCTCGAGCCTGGCTGACAGGTTTGAGGTCGTTTCGGCAGAGCACAGGCTGTATCGGAAACTCTGAGGTGGAGCTACGCGTGGGAGCAACTAGGAAAGTCATGGAAGCCGCAATCTTCGGAACTGACAACACGGTACTGACGGTCCGACTCAGGGCTGATGGCCCGAGTTGTCCGTCTCCGCGGGCATACCGCGCAAATAGGGCTCAGCGATGACAAGACTCGGCGAAAATGAACTCGATCCAGCGAAGATCCTCGTCGTCGACGATCGGCAAGAGAACCTGGTCGCGATGAGGAAGGTGCTCGAAGATGTCGATGTCGAGCTATTGCTCGCGTCCTCGGGGGCTGACGCGCTCTCCATGCTGATCAGGCACGAGGTTGCGGTCATCTTGCTCGACGTCGAGATGCCTTTCATGGATGGAATCGAGACAGCGACACTCATCCGGGGCAACCAGGACACAGAACATGTCCCTATCATCTTCGTCACGGCGACTCAGCGCGCCGAAGGGTATTTCTCCGCTGGCTACGATGCCGGCGCGGTCGACTATCTGACCAAGCCCATCAACGAGGAGATTCTCCGAAGCAAGGTCAACATATTCCTCGATCTCCATCGCCAGAGCAAGGCGCTGCAGCAGAAGGCTCGCGACCTCGAGAAGGCCCAGCAGGAACTCGAGCGCAGCAACAACGCCCTCGGCGCATTTGCGTCGGCCGCAGCTCACGACCTGCAGGCTCCTGTTCGTCACATTCGAGCGTGGACCGAGATGTTGCTGCTCGACGAGGCCGACACCCTGAGCGACAATGCTCTCGGGTGTCTGGACGTGATCGAACAGTCGGCCATCCGGATGCACAGCCTGATCTCGGCTCTCCTCGAGTACGCGCGGGTTGACGCGACTCCTCCGGAGATGAGCCGAATCGATCTCAACTGTGTGATCGCTGCTGTGTCCGAGGACTTGGATGCGGTCGTGAGTGAGACCGAGGCCCAGATGACTACTGAACCGCTTCCGGCAATCACCGGCAACGCACCCTTGCTCCGTCAGCTGTTTCAGAACCTCGTGGGAAATGCTCTCAAGTACCACCGACCCGATGTGGCGCCGGAAATCCAAGTCGCTTGTGAGATCGACATATTGAGTGGGTTTGCGGAGATCTCGATCATCGACAACGGCATCGGGTTCGACGAGTCACTCGCGGCGTCCATCTTCGAGCCGTTTCGGAGGCTCGTGCCGACCTCGGAATTTGAGGGGTCGGGAATCGGCATGGCTACCGCCAAGAAGATCGTCGACTTGCACGGGGGTTCTATCAGCGCTTCCAGTTGTGGCGACCACGGGTCTACCTTCAAGGTGGCTTTGCCATTGGCGGCTGAGGTGTTCTCGCTGCGCGATCCCGAACACCGCGATCGGACTCCGGTTGCAGGGTGAGCCTCCTCATGGCGAGGGTGCGGCGCTGATAGGTTGGAGGGCGTCCAACGCGCGCCGCCGCCATCGAGTCGACCGATAGCGGAGTGTTATCCGGCGGGGGACGAGCAAGATGGGTAGCTTGAGCGCGAAGAGAAGTGCACCGCCCGCGGTTAGTCGAGGGGCGTCGGGTCCGACAGGTCTGAACATGGAATCGATCGTATGGCCGGCGCTGCGGCGCGGGTGGGCCGCCATCACAATAACGATTGTCGCTGGTGCGTGCGCTGGCTACGTCTGCGTCGACAGGCTCGAGCCGACGTTCCGATCGAGTGTGGAACTGCTGCCGAGCGTTCAAGGAGAAGACACCGCAAAGGCGCTCGCAACCTACATTGAACGGGGCCCCGACGCCGAATCGCTGCAGAACACCGCCACGCAGATCGTCCCCGATGCTCGCGTCGCTGCGGAAGTGTCGGTTCCGGCAGTGATCGTGGCGGTCGAGAGCAATACTCCCGACGACCTGGCAGCTGCAGCCACGGCAGTGGCGGAGGCGATCATCGAAATGGACCTCCAAGCGTTGCGGTCGGACGCTCAGGCTCACGCCGACGCGATCGAGGAGCGGCTGGATCAGTTGTCGTCCGATATCGACGCTCTTGGGATCTACCTCGACGAGGCGAACCAGATCCTCGCCATCGCCGAAAGCGGGCTTGGCGATCGTGGAGAGACACTCGAGCCGGTGGCTGCTCGGTCGTCGGTCCTCGATGCCGAGGCCGAGGCGCGACGTGCCCTTCTCGAACGGGACCGCCTTGTTTCGACGCAAGGGACGCTCAGGACTCAACTCGAGATCCAACTCGTCGAAGTCGAGACTCCCTCCGCGGGAATGTCGGTTCTGGCAAACGCCACGCCGGCACGGCAGGCGTCCATCCAGAACTGGACCGGTGCGTACCTCGGCGCGTTGGCAGGCTTGATGCTCGCCGCCGGCGTCGTGGCGATTCGCGAGCTGCTGGTGGGCCCGGTGAGGACACGAGCTGAGATCGAAGGCCTTCTGGGATACAGGACCATCGTCGCGATCTCACCTGGCGGTCGCGTGTTCGCCCGACGCGACATCAAAGGCCTGGATCCGGAGTCGACGATGGGTGTCCTCTTGCCTCACGGACGTTCCCTCAACGCTGCGGCAGTGATGGCGGCGCTGCGTGAATCGGCACTCACAGAGGGAACCGATGGTCTCAGGACCGTGGGAACCGGGAACAGCGAGCACGTCGATTCGCTCCTGCCCGTCGTGGCGCTCGGGCGAACCAGACGCGGCGCTGTCAAACGAATGGCACGCCAGATCAGCGCATCGGCAGCTCCGTGCGTCGGCGTTGTCGAAGTCCATGAGTAGGGGAGCTGCCTCGCTGGCGATCGTCTTGTTTCTGTGCGCGAACATGGTCAGGCTCAAGGCATTCGGTTTCGATCCACCCCTGCCTGTTCCCGAGGGCTTCAACGACATTGCGACATCGCGCCCCGATGTCGAGTACAGCACGGGTTCCGCGCCTATTCGAGCCGCAGCCGTTGTTCCGATGATCGTGCTGACGCTGTTCATTCGTGATCGTTCGTGGATGCGGCATCTCGGCACAGGCCCCGGGGTCTGGTACTGGTTGTTGATGGCCTGGTTGATCCTCACCGTTCCGGTCAGCCTCCTCCCGCTGCAGGTTGCGTCGTCGACCGCAGCCCTGGTCGGCGTCTCCTTGACCGTGGCGTGGTTCACGATCGAGTTCGGCTGGTTGAGTTTGGTGAGATTGGTGACCGGGTTCGTCGGAGCCTTCACCGCCGTCAGCATGATCTGGTCCCTGTTCCGATCCCATGAGACGTTCGTCGCTGGCCGGTTCCAGGGTGTTGGCATGGCTGCAACCCACTTTGGTGAGGCCTGTGGCATCGCCCTTCTGCTACTGGTGCTCTACCGGCGAGTCCTGTTTCGTCCACTATTGAGCGTCGGCCTCATGGGGTTGCTGAGCGTGAGCCTGTTGCTTAGCGGAACACGAGGTGCCCTGGGGGCGACCATCGTAGGCCTTGTCGTCTACTTCGGAGTCCGCAGTCGGGTTCACCTGGCCACGGTTCTCTGCTGTTTGCTGGCGATCACGCCGATCCTGATCTTCACGCCCATGCTCGATGGGGCAACGGTCGCCGTCAGGCGCTCGCCAAATGAGGTTGGGCTTTCCGGGCGACTCGAGATCTGGGATGGGATCGCGGCCGATGCTGGCGAACTCGCACCGACCGGCGTTGGTTATGGGCTCGTTTTCGGAGGGCAATCGGAGTACCTGACCGGTCAGTTCAAGGAAGGTGTTGCTTCCCCATCCAGTCTGACCTATTCACACAACATGCTCGTCGGCGTGTTCGTCGTCGGTGGTGTCATCGGACTCGTCCTTTTTGGTGGACTGCTCGCCGCGTACCTGTGGTCCACCCGCCGGTCGTCGGATAGGCGCCTCGATGCGGTACTGGCGTTTTGTGTGGCGGTCGGGGTCTCCGAAGCGGCCATTCTCGAGGCCCCGATGAGGGTTGTGTCGATCGTCTTGGTCGGATTGTTGACGACGGTGGCATTGGGGTCACATCGTGACGATGGTGAGGGTCGGAACACCGCGCTGATTTCGGAGCATCCCGCCCGGTCGGAGCACTTCGGAGACCAAGGACAACTGACGTCGTCGTGGATTGGGTAGGCCATCGGAGGTGAGTTGGTGTCGAGGGTGAGCCAGTCATCGGGAGCGGCGGAACCACAAGAGGGGGAATGTGTCACCGTGTTCCTCCTCGAGCAGCGGTGATCTGAACACACTCCGGCCGGGTACCGTTCGCGGGCGGGTGAAGGTCCCGTTCTCTAGCTCTCATCCACCATCTTGCTCTTTGGGAGAACCCCTCGTGTCATTGCCAAGAATCCATCCACACCCCAGATCTAGGAAACCCGGGACCCTTCTCATCCCTGTGGTTCTGTTGTCCGCATTCGTCGTGGCATCGTGTGGAAGCGACGACGACGGGACCGTTGCCGTCGTGACCGGCAACGTCGTCGCTGACGGTTTTGACTTCCCGGTGGCACCGGGCGAAATGACTGGTTGGACAGAGCCACCACACCCAGACGAACGTTTCGACCCCTCGAGCTACCTCGTCCATCGCGAGGACGGCATTCACCCCTCCATCGACTTCTTCAGGGAAGAGGGCAGCTCGGCGGGCGAGGAACTCTGGGCGATCGGTGATGGGGTGGTGGTCGACATCGTCTACGACCGAGAGGCCTACCCCGACAAACACGAGGGGGACCAAGACGAAGGCTGGGGCAATCTCATCCTTATTCAGCACGACTACGTCGAGAACGGTGAGACGAAGAGGATCTGGTCCCAGTACGCCCACTGTGCCACGGTCGAGGTCGAGCTCAATCAGATCGTCACGCGCAACCAGCGCATCGGCCTCGTCGGCAAAACCGACGGAACAGAAGGTCGAGAACTCTGGGATGTCGAGCACCTTCACTTCGAGATAAGAACCTCAAACCTCAGCGCCAGCGTCTACCCCGATGATCTGGGACTGGACACAGACGAAAAAGTCTCCGAGTACTACACACACCCACTCGAGTTCATTCGAGAACACCGGCCCAGGTAGGCGCGGTTCAGGCCTGCAGCATTGAGGTACTCCTCGAACAGCCTCGCGCTCACCTCACTTGGCCGCACCACATCGCTTTCACCGAAGAATGCGAGGACCGGACACTCGACCCTCGCCATGTAGTCCTTGGGATCGGCGAGCTGCCAGTCCACCAGCAAACGACCAAACAGCACGGCCTTGGCCACATCGTCCTCGCCCAGCCCGGCCGCACGGCTCTGGCTCTCGATGCCCCACACCTGCTGATCTGCGACCGAGATCCCCGCGCCAGATACCGAGATGATGAAGGCAACGTCCACGCGATGTTCCGCGGCTGCAAGAGCGATCACCCAGCTGGCCTGGCTTGCTCCCCACAGACCAACTTGGTCGAAGAGAATGTCGGGCCTGGTCTGAAGGTAGTGCAGAGCGGCGATCGATTCCGATGCTCTTGCAGGAATCGTTTCGACGCCGGCTTCGCCAGTCGACCGCCCCACCCCGCGAAGGTCGCGGCGCAGCACGGCATACCCATCGACCACCATGGAGTTGACGAATCCCCTGAGAGTGCGCGACGAAGCGCCGTCGAGAAGTCCCGTCGAGATCGAAACCGACCCGGTGACGAGCACGATCGCTGGATGCGGCCGTTCACCGGGAGGCAGCGTCAACACTGCGTAGAGCTGTTCGGCCTCGAAGGAGAACGAGACATCTTCCTCGATCCACGGCTCGACACCGGTCGATGAGGACACCTCGTCGCTCGTCGGGCGCACTCTTCGCGACCTCGTTACCCAAACGTTCGCAATCCGTTCACTTGGGTAACCGGGTCGTTTCGAGAACCCACCAGTGTCCCGTGTCACGGGACGCCCTGATCGACGTGGTGACGTTCGGGTTTTGGGGCTCGCAGTTCTTCGCCTTGTCGATGTCATCGTGGACCGACCCGAGAACAACACAGTCGGCTCCAGAACAGACCGCTGGCCGCACCTGCGCGTACACCAAAAGGCCGCCGTCAAACCCACCGGTGGCACTGAACAAGCGATCATCACGACGCAACAGCTCGGCATCGAGACCCGCCAAACTGAAGGGCTCGGCTGCAGACTCTGCCCAGCACTGTCCATGCGTGAGCACCAATCGGGCTCCCTCAAGACACATTTGGCGCGTCCGCGGACGCGTTCGCCGAGAGAACTCCCAGGATCCACATACGAGCCACCGGCCGAAATCCTGATGCTTACCGGATTCGACGCCACCCTCATCAACACCCTCATCCATACCGGTGCCAGCCGCCGAGTTGTTGCGCTGCTGTCGGCGGGAGTGCAACAGCCCCGCGTGGCGAGTTGATCTAGACGATGTTGTGAGCCACGGCGATGGCGGCGGCTTGTGCTCGATCGGTGGCCGAGAGCTTGGCCAGGATCCGGCTGACGTGGTTTCGGACGGTTCCGGTCGAGAGGTGGAGCTGTCGGCCGATTGCGGGGTTGGAGTGGCCTTGGGTGATGAGCCGCAGGATGTCGGTCTCACGGTCGGTGAGCGCGAAGTCGGTCCGGAGGGTCTCCACGGTTGAGGTGTCGGGCGATCGCGGCGTGAGTGCAGCGTCGAGGACGACACGGCCGATGGCCGGGTCGAGCGGGGCGCGTCCCTGGGCAGTGTGTTTGATTGCGGTCGTGATCTCGGCTCTGGGTGCGTCCTTGAGCAGGTATCCGTCAGCTCCGGCTGCGAGTGCGCTCATGACCGTCGACTCGTCGGCGTAGGTGGTGAGCACGAGGACCCGAGGCGGGCGTTCGATTGCCGTGAGTCGTCGGGTGGCCTCAGTGCCACCGATTCCCGGCATGTTGAGATCCATGAGGACGACGTTGGGGGCGAGCTCGATACACAATTCAATTGCGGTTTCGCCGTCGGGCGCGACACCGACGACGGCGAGCTGAGGGTCAGCGGAGAGGATCGTTTCGAGTCCGTCCCGGACGATGGCTTGGTCGTCGCAGATCACGACGGTGATCGGTGTGTCATTCATGGTCTGGTTCCGATGGGGATCATGGCCTCAACAGACGTACCTTCGCCCAGCCTCGATTCGACGGTGAGTCTCCCTCCCAGTGTGGCGGCTCGTTCTCGCATCGACCTGAGCCCGTTGCGATCGGGGTCGAGATGAGCCGGGTCAAAACCGATGCCGTCGTCGCTGACGGTCACGCAGAGGTAGTCGCCAACGTGGCTCACGGTCAGATCGAGGGTCGTGGCGTTTGCGTGGCGGGAGGAATTGCGGACGGCCTCTTGGATGATGCGATACACCTGCAACTCCGTGGTGCCGTCGAGTTCGGGAAGCTCCCCCCATGTGATGGTTGTGGCACAACTGTTGTCGACCGTGTGTTCGATATCGGCGCTCAGAGCCCTACGGAGACCGAGGTCCTCGAGCGGCGAAGCGGTGAGCGCCTGCATGGCGCGTCGTGCCTCCGAGAGACCAGCTCTGGCGCTGTGTTCGGCCTCGTTGAGTTGATGTCGTGCGCCAGCGGGGTCGTCGTCCCATCGGGCATCGATCGCTCCGAGTTGGATCGTGAGGCCACTGAGGCTGTGGGCGAGGGTGTCGTGGAGCTCGCGGGCGAGGCGATGGCGCTCCTCGAGAGCGGCTGCGGTCTCCACCCTTGCGGCGTAGCTGGTGATATTGCGGTTGGCTTCCAAGAGATCGTCCGTACGGTTTCGGAGTCGTCCTGCGAGGTAGACGATGACGGCACAGATGATGATCGTGATGACGCTGGAATACGCCAACTCCTCGAGTGTTTGGGTCGCGAGTTCGCTCCCCAATGGCACAACCCGTCGAATGAGAATCAGATCGACGACCACCGCGACGACCTGGGTGGCTACGACCACAGCAAGTCCGAACTGCCAGGCAAGAAGGACTTGGATGATCAGCAGGTCGACGCTGAGCGGCAGCGACCCGAGCGCCAGATCCTCATCGCCTGGAAGGAGGACCAGGCCCTCCTGCAGCCATGCGGTGTCCAAGAACACCGGCACGGTCGCTGCCGCGAGCAACAATGCCATCGTCGTTCTCGATGACGAGCCCCGCCGGTGGAGCGTGAGCACGACGATGAGCAGAACGAGGTCGATAACGATGAGCACGGCGCTCTGGGAAGCGGACCTGACGTCTGTTGTTGTTGGGATCCAGTCGCCGGTCGCCACATAGAGCCAAACCGCCAGCCTCGCTGCGAGGATGGCACTGAAGGCAGCCAGAACGCTGCGTTCGACACGGTGAGCTTTCACATCTCGACTGTAACGAGCCTCGGGCAGACCTAGAAGTGTCACCCGGCAGTGTTGATCGACACTTCCCAGGAAGTGCACATTGGTGAACGATGGTCGTATGCAACGAGGTCTTTCATGAGCCCGTCTCCGGCAGCGGTAGCCGCACCGACCGAGGCGCCGTCGCGCCACACCAGTCTCGACTTGATCCGTGGAGTAGCGGTGATGGGCATCCTGGTGATGAACGCGGTTTCGTTCGGCCTGATCGACGCCGCCTACGACAACATCAGCGCCGACGGGATGACAACCTGGCTGGACTGGGCGATCGGCGTTGCCGGCGAGGTGTTCGTCGACCAGAAGTTCATGGGCCTCTTCTCGGCCTTGTTCGGAGCCGGAATCGTGCTCTACGCAGACCGGGCCGAGGCCAAGGGGCAGCGCGCCATCGTGATGAGCCTGTGGCGTAACGTGCTCCTGTTGGCCATCGGTTTCCTCCACTATCAGCTCTGGGCGGGAGACGTCCTCACTACCTATGCGCTTGCAGCGCCTCTCTTGTTGTTGCTGAGACGGCTCCAGCCGCGGATGCTGTACCTCTCGGGCTTCCTGATCATGATGCTCTCTCCGGTGTTGGCTGCATGGGCTCAGAGCACGGTCGACACAAACGGGACCGATTTCGGTTCATTCCGGGAGGACCTGTTCTATATCGTCGACCCCTTCGCTCGAGCGATCGCCATGATGCTGATCGGGGTCGGCCTCTACAGAACCGGGATCTTCACCGGAGACCGATCACCTTCGTTCTACCGTCGTCTGAGCGTCTGGGGACTCGGAGTCGGCATGCCCCTGTCGGCACTCGGTGTTGTCTATGTTGCAGCCAACGACTTCAGCCCCGACGTGGCTCTGGTCGGCTCGATCCCGAATACGTTGGCCACCATTCCGATGGTCCTCGGCTACATCGGACTCATCGTCTTGTGGGACGCGAGACCGCAGACGTTCCTCGTGGTGCGGCTGCGGGCCGCGGGGAGGATGGCCCTGACCAACTATCTGACACAGTCGATGATCGGTGTCGCCATACTCACCGTGTTGCTGGCTGACGTCGACCTCACCAGATCCATGATCGCCGTCTTCGCCGTCGGGGTATGGGCCCTCCAGATCTGGTGGTCAAAGGCCTGGCTCGATCGATACCGATTCGGGCCGGCCGAGTGGCTCTGGCGAAGTGCCACCAATCTCAGCTTGCAGCCGTTGCGACAGCGAACACAGGAAACGAGACCAGTCGACTGCTCGGTCGCCAACAGGTCAGCTCCTACTGACCCAGGTAGGCATTGACTGCGGCGGTTCGGCTTGCGGCGTGGGCGCTGAGCACCTCGATGGCGTTGGCGAAGTCGTCGGCTCCGTCGAGGAAGGAATACCCAGGCAGTTCCGCCTCGGCGAAGGGTTCGATGAGAGACGCATAACGTTCATAGGTCGCCTGGATCGTGCTCGTCTCGAATCCATCGCTGATGGTCTCCGAGAGGTACCCGTCGTAGCGGGCCCGGTAGACGTCATCGGCATATAGCTTGGCGATCAGGGGCCATCTGTTTGACTCGAGGTCCGAGAAGTCGAGGTCCAGGGCACCGTTCATCTTTCCCTCCTGGAACGCCTCGTTGTTGTCCCAAGGGATCCAGGTGAGCAGCGACGTCTCAGGATCGTTGTACAGGTAGTAATTGTGGGTCATCCGGCCGTAGGTGTCCCAGTTCTGGATGACACCGTTGACGGCGAGGTACTCGAGGAAGCCGTCCACGTCGAAGACCGCTTCGAGATTCGCCCGCCAAGTCGCCGGGTCGGTCGAGGCAATGTCGTCGTGTAGTGCGTCGAACAGGGCGACGATGTCGGACCAATCCGCTTCGTCCTCATTGCTCTTCTTCTCGAAGAACTCCTCGGCGAACGATCCTTCGGCGAAGCTCGCTCCCCCGTCCTCTGGTTTGTACAGGTTGCCATCGTCATCCGCGAACCGTGTCTCGATGACGGTGTCGTCGACCTCTTCGACAAGTGTGTAGAGACCGAAGTACTCCGGACCATCTCCATGATCCACGTAGAGCTCGTAGAACGCCGTATGCGCAACGGCGAACCCAGCATCTTCGAATATCTCTGAGGCCACCTTTTCGCGCAGGAAGGACCGATCCTCGTAGTTGTTCTTGAGGCTCAGTTGTTTGAAGCCGAAGAAGCGTTGGTTGTCGATCTGTGGGAATTCATCTTCGAACTCGTCGAAGTCCAACTTGAAGGGCAGCTTGAGAAGGCCCTGCTGCCAGCTGGACTGCAGGGAAGAGTTTCCCTTGAAACGGATGCCCACTCGATACCACTGAGTGTCGTTGTAGAAGACATCGGCTGGGACCCAGATCGGGTTCTCTTCCGTCTCGATCAGGCCTCTGACGCCCGAGCGCTGGCCGAACTCGCCGTACGTCGCAGTCATGTCGTCGAGCATGGCTTGCCAGTTGTCCTCACTCACAACAAGATCGAGACGTTTCACCTCCGTGTCGTCGAAGACCTCATCGAAGTCGGGAGCCGCGTCCTTGCCATGGGAGGCTTCGGCCCAATCTGTCGCTTCGAAATCCGCGTCGGCGACCACGACCGTTTCGTTCGCTTCAGCCCCCACGGTGTTCTCGCTGGCAGTGGACGTAGCGGACGCGGTGTCCTCGGTCTGGGTGGCGATGAGACCATCGTCAGGGGATTCGACCAAGTCGTCGGCGGAGTCGCTGTTGCTGCACGCAACGAGCATCAGACTGGCAGCGAGAAGTACACACCCGCGACTTGCCCATCTGTTTCTGTTCTTGGTCATGCCCCGACTTTGACAGACCAACCTGTGTGGTGCCTGAGAACAGCCAGTGACACGGCCGAGACACCTCATCCTCGCCCCGACGGCGACCGTCGTTAGAGTCTCGGGCATGAGCAAACGACCCATGCCGGCCGGACCCGCCCTCCCATTTTCGCGTGTTCCGTCGGCCAGCATTGCTGGGCGCGGTCTTCGAGACTCCGAACACACATGGCGCGAAGCTCCATCGCGGCTTCCCGAGGACGCTCCCAACATCGTCATCTTCATGACCGACGACGCAGGGTTCGCGAACGGATCGCCGTTCGGCGGACCGATCCGGTTGCCGACCATGGAACGTGTACTCCGCATGGGTGTCGGGTACAACCGATTCCACACGACCGCCATGTGTTCGCCCACCCGCGCCTGTGTGCTGACCGGCCGAAACCATCACGCCGTCGGATTCGGACAGATCCCCGAGTACGCCACCGACTTCGACGGCTACGTCGGCGAGATCCCGAGGTCGGCGTCCACAATCGCCGAGGTG
>JAAETH010000061.1 GCA_024228575.1 Actinomycetes bacterium | reverse complement strand
CGACACGACACCAAACGCCACGAACCTATCCAGCACAAAGCGATACTCGATCTCCATTCCATCGCGATGAAACTCGCGCTTTTTGGCGGGGACATCGTCGAAGTCGAAGATGTCCATGAGGTCGGCCCACACGTCGTCGACGAGCTTGTCGATATCGAGTGGTCCGCTCATGTAGGTCTCGATGAGCATCGCAGGAAGCGACCGATCGACGTCCTCCGCGAACCAGCCGAACCCGTAGGTGTCGCCGTTGCGCCAGTGGAACTGAAGCGGCCCGATCGACATCATGAAGGCTATGAAGAACCCGTAGGCAGCATCGAGCGGGTCGCCGAAAACCTCGCTGTTCGGACCCCGAACCGCCCGGTGCCGTTCGACCTCCAGCAGGCCAGAGGCAAGCGCCAGCTCGAAGGTGAGGTCGAGTTCTGGCAGCTCGCGCGAGCTGCGGGTCTTGAAGATCTTGTCGCCGTGCACAGGGTCGAGCCCGTCGCCGGTTTCGAGAACGTCGACCAGCTTGCGAGCGTCGGCGAGCTTGATGTTGTCCTTGTCGGTCAGCTTCATGGCCTCGCCGACGTACTCGAGCAGGCGACGCATACGTTCGAGCATCGGAAGCGCTGCGGCCGTCGCCTCCAGCTCCTCGACAGGGGCCAAGCGCACCGCCGGCATGGGGCCCAGCGCATGGACGAGGTCTAAGTCCTGAGGTGATGGCGACGGAAGTGCTCCGAGAATGGAGTCTCGTTCCTCCAGCGTCCGATCGTTGAACGAATTCATGAACTCGTCCAGCGAGGCCTGGTCGGTCAAGTCGAACCCCTCGGCCTCTCCTGTGGTCCACAACCGCTTGCCGAAACCCCAGTTGTCGGGATTCGACATCTCGGCTACAAACCTTGGCCGCAGTCGTCGAGCACGTTCGGCCAGCTCGGCGGCCTCCTCCGCATCGACGATGCCAACAACGCCAAGCTGAAGCATCAGCGCCGCCGCCACGTCGGTGATGCGGTCGTACTCCCAGGTCTCGCATGGGACCTTGGCTGGGAAGCTCCGAAGCAGGATCTCGTCCAGCACCGTCGAGTCCCATCCGTCGACCTTGCCGTCGATGTCGACCTTGGCGGTGAGGATGGGCTCGACGTACCAACCGCCGTCCTCGTCGCACATCCCGCTGGCGATCATGCCAGACACCAGAAGGTTCGACAGTTCCACCAGCGCCTCGTCGCCGCCGTCGAAGTCGTCTCCCGAGTTCATGCGTGCGACCCTACCCCCCACTATCTCGAATCGAATCTGGCGGATCGCCCGGCCAACCGCTCTGCAGAAGACTCGAACCAGCACGAACCTACGAAGGAGTGGGACTGCGAGATCTCCGCGTCACTTGTCACACCTCACACCGAAGGAGTCTCAGATGCCACAAACGGTGGGCATCGGATGGTTCCAACCAAGCGAGGAAACCGATGACGCAAACGAAACAATTGCGGTCAGACCATGCCGCGACGTACGAGTCTGGATTGGCGAGCTGGATCCACAAGAACAGGCTCAAGCACCTGACCGACGTCCTCGACATGCTCGACCTTGACCCGTCGGGTGAACTCTGCGATCTCGGGTGTTCTGACGGGTTCATCCTGTCACAGCTCCGAGACCTGCCCGCCCTTGGTTCATGGTCGTTCAACGGATTCGACAACAAGCAGCACCACATCGACGCAGCGGTTCGCAGACCCATCGGCAACACCGAGTTCGGCATCGCCGACCTGAACCTGCCAACCACCGAGTTGCACGGCCGATTCGACCTCGTGCTCTGCCTCGAGACACTCGAGCACGTCGGGAGCTTCCGCTCCGGCCTCAAGAACGTCCTGAAGGCAGGTCGCCCCGGAGCACATGTGGTCATCAGCGTCCCGAACGAGACAGGCCCCGCCGGCCTGGTGAAATACCTGGGACGACGGCTGACCCGACACAACCCCTATGGCGACTTCTTCAAGACGCGCAGCGAGCGAGAGTACGTCATCGACCTTGTCCGAGGCCGACCCCTGGACTTGTACCGCCAACCGGAGCGCTGGGGATGGGGTCCGCACCTCGGATTCGACCTACACGTATTCGAGCAGCACCTGACCGACACCTACCTAGGCGACCACTGTGACCTCATCGAGCGTCGCAAGACCGGCGCGCTGGGCTTCAACGTCTTCTACGTCCTGAAGGTCCACTGACGCGAGACATCGGGCACTCAGCCGTTCGGTGTCCAGGTGTAGTTGCAGGACCGGCACTATGCGTTGCCGGTCTCCTCGAGGACTTCCTGAGGAACGGGCCCGGTTCCCCAACCGGATGTGAAAGGACCAAAGAGGCCATAGCAGTTCCGTTCGGTCACGGCGTATTCGAGGCTGGAAGATCTGCCGCCAACGCACCAGCCGAGAGGCCCTTGATCGTGATTCTGGTGCAGCGGAGGAGCGTCGCAAGCGTCTTGGTAATACCACTGGACAGGATCGCAATCCCATTCAACGCAGTCGCCCTTGATCCACTCCATGTAGTAGCAGGCTGGAGTCGTGCCAAAGTCGCCCCACGACCAGTTCTTGTAGCTCTCCGGATTGCAGAGATGATGTGGGATGACAGCCCCTGGACTGTCATCACGCCATGAGCAGTAGGTGGTGGCGATCGCGCCCTCCCCCCACGCGGCGTCGCTGCCATGTTGCGCCGTGCACTCAGCCTGAGTCAGTGGGCTGCCAGGAGCCAGACCGTATGTACGAATCGGCACGCCTTCGGAGTTGTGTTCTACGCACCAACCAACCTCATCCGAAGCGGTAGCAGTCGGCTTCGCTCCGGTCGTCCAGAGATGGGTGAACGGCGCAGGCTCCAGATCAAGACACAGCTGGCGGGTGATCCGATTCTGGCGAACGAGCGTGTGTCGATCGGACTTGAGGTAGCACCAACCAACCTCATCCGAAGTGGGTTTCGTGGTGGCAGTCGTCGGCTCCTCACTCGTAGCAGTAGGCGTCGTGACGGTCGGTGTAGGCGTTGTCGAGTCGGTTTCCTCACTCGTCGATGTCGTTCCGGCCAGTGTCCCGGTCGTGAAGGACCCCAATGACTCGGCGGTACCGAACGGTGACAGGCTCCCGACCGAGTCGACCATGACATAACCACTGCTGTCGGGCTTCGCGGCGACGGCGACAATTCCGGTTGCCCCAGTCCCGCCGATGCTGCCAAGGAACTTGGCCGTGCCGAAGGTGAATATGCCCCCGTCGGCGGCCACCATCAGGTAGCCCGACTGTTGAGCGATGACCGCTACGACTTCAGCGTCGAGCCCAACACCGGGCAGAACACCTGGCACCGACCCGTAGAACACCGCGTCGCCGAAGGTGAATATGCCCCCATCGGCGGCAACCAGAAGATAGCCATCCCCCGTGGGTGACGGAACGATCCCGATCACCGGGGCATCCAGCTCGACGCCGGGCAGGATCTGAGGGACTGATCCGTGGAATTCGGCCGACCCGAAGCCGAAGATGCCACCGTCTTCGGCGACCATGTAGTAGCCCAGGCCGTCAGGCATCGCGATCGCGGAAACCATGGGCTGGTCGAGGCTCAATAGGCTGGCGTCACCGTGGAAACCCGCAGCGCCGTACTCGAAGACGCTGCCAAGGTCTGTGAACAGCCAGTAGCCGTCAACATCTGGGCGCACGGATAAGGCAATCACCGACTCGCCGGTGGCGAGTGCCGGTCGATCGCCGAAATGGGGCAGTCCGTCGCGGCCATCCACCACACCATCGTCGTGGGTGATGTAGACGCCCTCGACTCCGCCGG
>JAAETH010000060.1 GCA_024228575.1 Actinomycetes bacterium | reverse complement strand
CTAACTCCCCGGACTCGGCCGGACCGACACAGACCTGATGGACTCGGGCCCGGACGAAACCCCTGGTAGACGGACTGGGCGGGACCGGTGTGGACGATTCTGTCGGGACTCTCAGTCCGCAGGTTCTGGGTTCGAGCCCCAGGGTGCGTACGACTCGAGACCCCTGCACCGGCGCCGGGTGGGAAACCCGACAGTCGCACTTGTCGGCGACACGATGATTGTCGTCAGAGCGATTCGCAAGGCTCACGATCGGATCCCACGGGCGTATCGGAGCGCGTGCGCGACAGCGCGACACCTTCAGACACCAATCATCGCGACGCGATCCAGCACCGCATCTCTGGCCGACCGTTGAGCGAGGGATGGGACGGAGTCGACCGCTGTCAGGTCGGTACAGCATCTCCCGTTCCCAACAGAAGATCCTGGGGTAGTTCGACGGCGGGCCGGGCGCCGGTCACGTCAGCGCGTCCCCGCACCGGTCGCTGCGCTCAGCCAAGTCGAGGATCCGCGTGATGAGCCGATCACGGTCGAGTTTGAGTTCGTCGGCAGCGTGCTCCCATGCGCTGCGTCGGTCGGTTCGTCGCAGCTTGTAGTTATCGCCCACTTTCATGGCGAGCTTCACCTTGCACCCGTCGCTGTCGTCGCACGGCAGGATCGAGGCGATGTCGTAGAGCGGTGCCAACCTGATCTGATTGCCGGCGAGCAGGAGGCTGTAGTTCTTTGCGTGGGCGTCGGTACCTGCGATCAGCCAGTTGAATACGAGAGCGTCGGCGAACCGCCAAACGTCTGTATTGGCGTCGGGACCAGGGATGGTCGGGCGGATCAGCTCGGCGACCTGGCCAGGGGTCGGCCCACCGTCGGACTGGCAGTTGCGGGCAGGCGGAATCGACAGGGCCTGACAGAGATCCTCCTGATGGACGCGGATCAGCGCTCCGTCTCGGGTTGAGCGGTCGAACCGCTCAACGACGATCGCGCTCTCATCCTCGAACGTCTCGATACGAGTATTGGCGGTCGGGAGACCAAGTTCCCTCGCCGCTGCGAGGCACAGGTGCTCGTTGATGTTCTGCGCCTCGAACCCAGCCATCGCAGGTTTGAGGATGTGGGTAGTCGGAACCGAGCCGGTCGGCGCTCCCCACCGGCCCCGGTCTCCATGGTCCTCGTCGGCAGTTCCCCTTGCGGGCGCACGGTGGAGCGCCGTCTTGGCTTGGGCGCCACCGAGGCTGAACTGGCCGGTGTATCGGGGGCCAAGCCAGCTGGTCGAGTCAGCCCGGAGCGTGCGCAGTCGCAACGCAATCTCAGCCTCGGTGAGCCAGGTGATCTCGCCGCGTCTGGCGACGAGATCGTCAACCGCATCGGGTGCGCGGGACTGCACGGCCCCAGCACAGTCGTGACCCACGTGGGTGCCGAGCAACGGGAACGGCGATGCCAACGAGACACCGAAGTCGCGACCCCACCGAGCGAGCACATCAGCGTTGTCGGGCAGCGGACCCGACAACCACGGTTGGAGCCGAGCGTCGCCGTGCACTTCCTCGGACGGTGGCATCGGCACCGACAACAGCGTCGCTGTCGGGTCGTCTCGGTAGCCCCCTTCGAAGCGAAGGCGAAGAGCACCGCTTGCCAGGCGCTCGACGTTGCCGATCGGCTTCCCTTCGAGG
>JAAETH010000059.1 GCA_024228575.1 Actinomycetes bacterium | reverse complement strand
CGAGAGCACCGTCGAAACGATGCCCACGACGCCCGTTCCCGATGAGAGCCCCGGTTTCACCATGCTCTATTCGTCGGGCACCACCGGTCGACCCAAGGGGGTGAAGCGGCCCCTGCCCGGCCACGCGATCGACGAGCTCGACCCCCGCACCGCCAACTTCATGACGACCCTCTACCAGTACGCCCCCGACATGGTCTACCTGTCGCCCGCGCCGATGTATCACGCCGCTCCGCTGGGGTGCTCCCAAGCCGTGCACCGCGTGGGCGGGACCCTGGTGATCATGGAGAAGTTCGACGCCACCCAATGCTTGGCCGACCTCGAGCGCTACCAGGTGACCCACAGCCAGTTCGTGCCCACCATGTTCGTCCGCATGCTGAAGCTCGACGAGGCCGAGCGGGCCGGCCACGACCTTTCGACCCTGAAGGTCGCGATTCACGCCGCGGCCCCGTGCCCGGTAGTGGTGAAAAAGCGGATGATCGAATGGTGGGGTCCGATCCTGTACGAGTACTACGCAGGGTCCGAAGGGAACGGGGCCACCATCATCACCAGCGAGGAATGGCTCGAGCGGCCCGGCTCGGTGGGTCGCGTCCGCACCGGCCAGATCCATATCTGCGACGACGAGGGCTACGATCTTCCTCCCGGTGAAGAGGGCGGCATCTACTTCTCGGGGGCGGGTACCTACGAGTACTACAAGGCGCCCGACAAGACGGCCGAGGCCATGCTGCCCGGCGGCCGCACCACCCTGGGCGACATCGGCTACCTCGACGACGACGGCTACCTGTTCCTCACCGACCGCAAGGCCCACATGATCATCAGTGGAGGGGTGAACATCTACCCCCAGGAGATCGAGGACGCGATGGTCATGCATCCCAAGGTGGCCGACGTGGCCGTATTCGGGGTGCCCGACCCTGATATGGGCGAGCAGGTGAAGGCGGTGGTTCAGCCGGTCGACGGGCTCGACGGTTCGTCCGAGCTCGAAGCCGAGCTGATCGCCTTCAGCCGGGACCACATCGCCCACTACAAATGTCCGAAGTCCGTCGATTTCGAAACCGAGCTTCCCCGCCTGCCCACCGGAAAGCTCTACAAGCGCATCCTGCGCGACCGCTACTGGGGCAAGTCCGACAGTCGTATCGTCTGACGCAATCAGGCCGCCGGCTCGGACGACGCTCGATATATGCCGCGCATAGTCGGCGCTACCGCGACAGGAAGGGTGCCGACCTCGTGTTTGCGGTCCTGCGGGAGCCCCCTGGTTCCCCGTTCGACCCCGGGAGGTCGAGCGGCTGGCCGAGATCGTCGATGGCTGGAACCTGGCACCCACCGTCTTCGATGAGATCGGCCCCGACCACCTGTCCAGCGCGACCATCGGTGTCGCGTGGGCCGACTGCACCGGTGTCGAGATCTAGGCCGGCTTGGTCTGGGGGGCCGGAACGGTCTGGCTCCGCAGGGTGATGTAGGCCAGCGAGCCGACGGTCACGAACATGCCGGTGGCCTGCACGCCGGTCACGTTCTCACCCAGGAAGACGGCGGCCAAGATCGCCGAGGCGACTGGTGCAGCGAGGGCTACGGTGCCGCCGAACCAGATCGGCACATGGCCCAACGCCCAGTTCATGAGGAAGTGGCCGGCCCAGCCCGGCCCGACGGCCATCATGGCGATCCAGAACCACTCGCCCGCGGTCGGCATGACCCAGGCCTGCCCCGAGAAGGCCGCGAACGGGGTGACCACGATGGCGGCCACCAGTGAGGCCCCGGCAGTGAACTCAGCGGCGCTGAGATGGGCGCGGGCTGCTTTCGAGGCCATGAAGTAGCTGGTCCAGGCGAAGAGGGTGGCGACCGCCCAGAGGTCGCCGGCCGGACTCCACTCGGGCAGGCCGCTGGCCCCGAACACCACGAGGGACACGCCGACGATGGCCACGCCGGCCCAACCGACGTCGTTCCGGGAGATCCGCTCGTGGAACAGGATCGGGGCGGCGAAGACGAGGAGAACGGGCTGCATTGACGGGATGATCGTGGCGTTGGCGACGGTGGTGAGCTTGATCGAGGTGAAGAAGAACACCAGGTCGAGCCCGAAGGCGACACCGCCGATGAGGCTGTAGCGCAACACTCTCCGGTCGAGCCGGCTGCCCGAGACGCGGAGAACACCGATACTGAACACGACGGCTATCCAGATACGTAGGAAGACCAGGGGAAGCGGGTCGATGTCGATGCCCTTGGCGATGACGGCCTGGGCACCCCAGAACACGAGGGCGGCGATGGCGGCCCCGTAGCCCAGGTGCGACCGATCGGCCGGCGCGGTGTCCCCCATCTGTGGCGACCCTACGCCTGTTGATCGCGGGTCGTACGGTTGCGGGATGGACGGAACCGACCCCAACGATCCCCTGGCCGGGGTGGCGGCGGCCTACTACGACTAGGCCGAGGCGGTCGAGGCATGGGACCGGTACCAGAGCAAGCTGGGGTACGAGACGGGCCGATGGCGGCTGGCCGACCACCGTTTCCACTGTGCGGGTGTCCGTCCGCCCGCTGGGCTGGGGCCGGGAGCTCCTGTGCCTCGGGCTGATGTGTGACAGGTGGCCGGCCGGGTTGCCGGAACCGGGGCGAGGCGTTACCTTGATCACTCCACCGCGGGGTGGAGCAGTCTGGTAGCTCGTCGGGCTCATAACCCGAAGGTCGCAGGTTCAAATCCTGCCCCCGCCACCACATAAGCCCTGGTCACAGCGTTGCTGAGGCCAGGGCTTTGTCGTTCCCGGCGATCGAGGTAACAGAGAGGTAACAGCAGATCGAGCGAGTCGCCCGGTGGTGTTGTTCATTCCGGATCGCAGTATTCGCTCAGAGTGGTCATAGGGCGGATCCCGGCTCAGCCGGGAACAAGCCAAGCGGGGGTCGAGTTTTGGCGGGGCATGATGGGGGTATCGCTCGGCTCATTCACATCAACGGACTCCCGGGCATCGGGAAGTCGTCCCTCGCCGAGGAGTTCGCTCGGCGTCGTCCCCTTGCGCTCGTCGTCGAGATCGATCTTCTTCGAACCCAGTTGGGACACTGGGAGGAACGACCGGAATCCAGGTTGGTGGCTCGGGACTTGGCGATCGCGCTGATCGATTCGCACCTCGGGTTTGGTCATGACGTGGTCGTTCCGCAGTTCCTCGGCAGGGTCGAGTTCATCGAACGGCTCGAGGGTGCGGCGTTGGCCGCTGGTGTCTCGTTTGTCGAGGTGATGCTGGTCGGTGAACCGGAGTCGGCGGTAGAGCGGTTCCGGGCGCGGAGGGCGCTGCTGGCGGGTCGTTCCCATCCCGAAAGCGATGTGGCCGAGAGCGAGGTCGAGTCGATGATTGTGACTGCCGCAGCTGCTCTGGCCGATGTCTATGACCAGCGGCCGAAAGTGCGTCGGGTGGCCGCCAAGGGTGATGCCGAAGGCACATGTTCGGCGCTGATGGCAGCGCTCGGCGAGCCCGACGACTGACCGCGGATGGTGGGTGTCTGGCGCCGGTAGTCAGCTCGTTGATCGGGCTAGGTTGGCGCTCCGGGTGCCGCTGTGGTCCTCCGTCGAGGGGAGGACGTGATGGCAACGGGGGGCCGGGGTGGCGAGTTCTACGAGGTGGACGACGTTCGCCGCGCCTATCTGCGTCATCGCCATGATGGGCTGCGGAGCCCGAACACGGTCATGGAAGAGCCGGCGTTCCTCGATGCTCTGGGTTCGGTGTCTGGTTGTCGTGTCCTGGATCTGGGTTGTGGCGATGGGTCGACAGCGAATCTGATCCTGTCGGGTGGGGCGACTTCGTATGTGGGGGTGGATGGTTCCGGCGGGATGGTCGAAACGGCCCGTCGCACTGCGGGCGGGGACAGGGTGAGGTTCGTCCACGGTGACATTGAGGACGTCGATGTGGGTGCTGGCGAGTTCGATGTCGTGATCTCGCGGATGGCGT
The DNA here is from genome assembly GCA_024228575.1 of Actinomycetes bacterium. Classification (GTDB taxonomy): domain Bacteria; phylum Actinomycetota; class Acidimicrobiia; order Acidimicrobiales; family Poriferisodalaceae; genus JAAETH01. The sequence goes on along the minus strand of JAAETH010000059.1, from coordinate 6,723 downwards.
TCCACTACATCGAGCGGCTCGACGTGGTGGTCGAGCGGGTGCATCGGGCACTGTCGGAGGGTGGGAGGTTGGTGTTCAGCGTCGTGCATCCGGTGATCACGGGCCATGACACATCGGGTGACGGTCCTCGTACGTCGTGGATGGTGGACGGCTATTTCGATCGGGGTCCGAGGGAACGGTCGTGGTTCGGATCGACGGTTGTTTGGCGCCACCGGACGATCGAGGATTACGTGCGCGTCGTCACCCGGCATGGATTCCGGCTGGATTCGTTGAGCGAATGCGAACCCCGGGCGGAACTGCTATTGGGCGATGCCGATGAACTCGCTCGTCGACGTCGGGTGCCGCTGATGTTGCTGGTGGGAGCGACCCGGTCCTAGCCCGTATGGGCGCAGGATCGTGGCCCCTCCATGGGTGCTCGAGGGTCCAGGCGTCCAGCCGGCCATGGCCCCGGTGTGTCGGCTTGATGCCACGGTGGCACCTGGGTCCTTGACCCTCACTCCGGTGAGGCTGTCATCCTGACGTCGTGGCCCATGAACGAGACCATTTCCAGATCGGCGAGTTCGCTGAACTCGTGGGGTTGAGCATCCCGCAGCTCAGGCGATACGACCGCCTCCAGCTCCTGGCCCCCGCCGGAAGAACACCGTCGGGCTACCGGTACTACAGCTCCGGGCAGACCGGCGCGGGTCGGGTCATCGCCTTGCTGCGCTCGATGGACATGCCCCTTGCCGACATCCGTCGTGTCCTGGGCGGCATCAGCGAGGGCGAACGTCAGAAGCTGTTCGCCGATCACCGGGCGCGTTTGGAGGCCCGCTTGAACGAAGTCCGCAGCCTGCTCGACGCGGTCGACCAGCTCACCATGAAAGGCGACAGCACCAAGTCCGTTCCCACCTTCGCCTCAACGGGGCTCACGTCGTGGCTCCACCACATGCCCCACCTCCCGGTGAGCGACGTCGATGCCTCGGTCGCCTACTACGAGGAGGCGTTGGGATTTCGTCTTGCCTGGCAAACCACCGACCGCAAGCTCAGCGCGCTGGCGAGTGGCCCGATCGAGATGCTGTTGCTGGTGCCTTGGGACAGTGATGGTCCGCCGCCGCCTCAGTCGGCGTATGTGTATGTCGAGGATCCTGATGCCTTGTGTGCGGAGTACCAGGAAGCGGGCGCCACGATCACCGACGCGGTCGCGTCGCGCCCGTACGGCATGAGGGACTTCGTTGTCAGCGACCCCGACAGTCATCGATTCACGCTCGGCAAGGGGGAGGACAGCCTGCGAGATGCCGCCGACTACTACGGATTGGACCGCGGCGAGATCGCTCCCAACCCGGAGTGGCTCCGAGACCGAGGAGCCGGTGGCTGACGGCGACCGGTTCGGAACCGGCACCTCATGGCTTCGTGGCAGCTTTGGGGGCTTGGGTGACAAAGCGGGTCATGGCGGCGGGGTCCTTGTGGCCCGGTGTGGCGTCGACGCTGGAAGCAACGTCGACGCCCCACGGGCGAACGTGTCGGATGGTGTCGTCGACGTTGTCGGGTCGGAGGCCGCCCGCCAACAGGATCCTGTGTTCGGTGACGAGGTCGCCCACGGTGGTCCAGTCGACGGGCACTCTGCTCCCCGGTGCAGGCCCGTCGAGCATCACGATGCCGGCGGGATGTTCGTCGAGGGATCGGAGCGCCACGTCCTCGGCAGCCATGGCCAGGATGACCGTCTGCACTCGGGCGGCGATGGCACTGGTGTAGTCGTCGCCGTGGAGTTGGGCGGAATCGAGGCCAAGCTCGCGGGCGATCCCCAGGATCTCGCCAGCTGAATGGTCTCGGAAGACGCCAACGGTCATCACATGAGGAGGCGTCGCGGCGAGGATCGCGTGCGCCTGAGCGAGGTCGACACGGCGCCGCGATTCGGGCACGAAGTTGAGACCGATTGCGTCGGCCCCGGCGTCGACTGCATCGACGGCGTCGGCCGGGCGTGTGATGCCGCAGATCTTCACGAACACGAAGCCGACGGTACTCGCATGCCGGGCCGGCACGATTGCGAGTTGAAGGAGGTGTCATTCGGAATCCCGAACGACCGGCATCGACCCAGGGCAGGATGTGTCGCAGTGGGCCCTCCAGACGACATCCGACTCTCGTTCAACGAGGCCGCCGAACTGTACGACCGCGCCCGACCGTCCTATCCCCGTGAGCTGTTCGATGCCTTCTTCGAGATGCTGCCCGAGCCACCGGACGTCATCGAAGTGGGACCTGGCACGGGCCAAGCGACCAAGGACCTCATCGGGCGTGGCGCGTCGGTCCACGCCATCGAGATCGGACCAGCCATGGCCGCCAGGCTGGAAGCAAGCCTGAGTTCGGATCGGCTTCGGGTTTCGGTCGGTGACTTCGAGACGATGCACATCGACACAGCGACCGCGGACGCCGTGTTCTCGGCCACCGCCTACCACTGGATCTCACCCGGGGCACAGACCGATCGGCCCGCTTCGGTCCTGCGGTCAGGTGGGGTGCTGGCGGTGGTGGACCTGATCCAGGTCGCCTCGGGCGACGATCGAGGGTTCTTCGCCGCCTGTGACCCGATCTACCAGCGCTACGGGCAGGGTCATGTGGGGCCACCGGCTCCGACTCGCGACGCAGTCGACCCCCCAATCCGTCGTGTGCTCGCGGCCGATCCCCGTTTCGGGCCGGTCACAGTTCGCAGGTATGACTGGAACCAGACCTATGACGCCTCGGAGTACCGGGAGCTGATGCTCTCCTTCTCGGGAACACAGATGATGGAGCTACCAGACCGGCTCGGGCTGCTCGACGCAGTCGAATCGCTCGTCCACAACGAGTTCGACGGGGTCGTCACCAGACCACTGGTGGCGACTCTCGCGACCGCCGTGCTGGCGTGAGCGGTCGGCCTCCTCGCTCCTGGGGCGATTTGGAACTCGCTGGCGAGGCCAGGTGGCGAATGAGCCAACCGCGAGAGTAGAACGCAATTGAGCGACCCAGGGTGAAACCGCTGCAGTGAGTTCCTAGCCACGGCTACCGTGCGCTGGTGTCCTCACAGCTCTCGGCAGTGACCCTTGACGCTCACGATCCTGCTCGTCTGGGAGAGTTCTGGGCGAGCATGCTTGGCCGAGAAGCCGTCGAGCACGTCGGCGGCGTGCTGCTCCCCGGAGACCACTCGCAGCACGGTCTTCGGTTTGTCACGAACCCAGCGGCCAAGATCGGGCCGAACCTTGCCCACTTCCACCTGACGAGCACCAGTGCAGCCGATCAGCAGCACACTGTCGCGATGGCGCTCGATCTCGGTGCCCGCCACCTGGACTTCGGGCAAACCCCCGACGACGGTCACATCGTCTTGGCCGATCCTGACGGCAACGAGTTCTGTGTGATCGAACCTGGCAACAACTTCCTGGCAAATTGCGGCTTCCTTGGCGAACTCGCCTGCGACGGTCCCCGGGATGTTGGGCTGTTCTGGAGCAATTGCCTCGACTGGCCGCTGGTCTGGGATCAAGGTCAGGAGACCGCGATCCAGTCACCGGACGGTGGAACCAAGATCTCGTGGGGAGGCGAGCCTGCGGCCCCACCGGAGGTGAGGAGGAGGCACCGCCTCTACCTCGTCACGGCCGAAGATCGGGAAACAGAGGCCGACCGGCTGGTCTCTATCGGAGCTACTCGGCTCGAGGGCAGAGAGGGCCGTAATGTGGTCCTCGCTGACCCCGGTGGCAACGAATTCGAACTGGCCAGTCAGTAGTCCCACTCGGGAACCATCGAGCCGTGGCGGCCGATATCCCGGCTCCGTTGGCTGGTTGGCCGACCTGGCTGGTCCGCACTGAGCGGCACCGGGCAGCTACCGTCCTCGGGGTGCAGGCCGAATCGATCCCGCTACTCAAGCACCAGCTCGATGTCACCTGGGCCTTGCCGACCTTGGCCTCGATGAGTTGACTGACGACGAAGCGCTCTGGTGCCCGTCGCCAGAGAGCTGGACTGTTCTCCGAGGCAAGGACGTGCGGTGGTGTGCCGACTGGACCGAGCCCGAGCCGCGGCCAGCGCCACCGGCCAGCATCGCTTGGACCCAGTGGCACGTGATCTGGTGGTGGTCGACGGTGCTCGACCGCAGCTTCGGGGATGGGCAACCTGGTCGGCAGGAAGTGACTTGGCCGGGCGCGGCCGAAGCTCGGGCCGCCATCGACGAGCTTCGACGCAGCTGGATTGAGCGCCTCGACTCGCTGAGCGAGTCAGATTTCTCGGAGGTGCATTGACTCGGTGGCCCTACACCGATGATCGGCCGTTCTATTTCGTTGCTGACTGGGTCAACATCGAGCTGATGAAGAACGTTGCTGAGATGTGCCGGCTTCGGCGGATGACGCCGTACTTCGCCGACGGCAAGTTCGCGAGCTGACTTCGCAACCGCCCGAAGCCGACTGTAGGCGTTCACACGATCTACCCGACGACTCGCGTTGTAGCGGGCCAGTGAACCCCATGGAACCGTCTAGGGGAGCCGCGAGACGGTTCCTGCGTGGGTCGGAACGGCCCGGTCCCAGCGATCGCCGAGGGCGGTATCGAGTTGGGCGTCGATTGCGGGGAAGAGGTGGCCGTAGGTGCCGAGGGTGACGTTGATGGTGGAGTGCCCCATGCGTTCCATGATCGCTCGGGGGTGGGCACCCTCGGCGATGAGGAACGCAGCGTAGGTGTGTCGGAGGTCGTGGAAGCGGGTGCCTCGGGGGAGCCCGGAGCGGACGGCGGCTGGTTTGAAGTGGCGGGGATACCAGTTGGAGTGGCGGAGCGGGCCTCCATCGGGCCCTTCGAAGACGAGCTCGTTCTGTTTCTTGTTGGCGAGGTAGGGGGTGAGCATCTCGATGAGAGGTCCGGGCAGTCCGACTGAACGTCGGGAGTAGGTCTTGGTAGGGCCGATGTTGAACCCGCCGTGTGCTTCGTCGGCGGATTCGGAGATTTCGACCCGGCGCCTCATGAGGTCGATCTTCGAGACCCGGAGGGCTCCGATCTCTCCGGCTCGGAGCCCTGTGTAGGCGGCGAAGAGAACCAGGAGCGCATAGTCGGGGTAGCCGCCTTCTCGGTGCGACGCCCTGCGTTGGAGTGGCGGCGGGTTCTGGATCTCGTCGGCGAGGGCGAGGACCTGGTCCTCAGTGAGGAAGATCATCTCCTGTTTGACCGGCCTGGGTGCCTTGATGTCGAGCACCGGGTTGTTCTTGACCACACCGGATCGCACGGCCAGCTTGAACACCGACCGCATGACGTCTCGGATGTTGCGAACTGTGCCGGCACCCTTGCCGTCGGAGGCGAGGCGGGACAGGAAGGTGAGGACCTCGGGGTGATCGATCGATCCGATCGCCCGGTCACCGAATTCGGGGATCAGGTGATTGCGAAGGATCGACTCGTAGCTCTCCCGGGTTTTGGGTTTTAGGTGAGTGGTGGTACCGATCCACTTCTCGGCCCACTCGCCGAACGGGTCTCGGCCTCGCTGGGGGTCGACCCAGTCGTGGCGGACGATGTCGGCTTCGACGGTGTTGGCATAGCGCTGAGCATCGACCTTCCGCTTGAAGGCCTTCTTGCGTTGCTTGCAGTCAGGGCCTCGGTAGTACACGTCCCATCGGCGCTCGCCCGATGGTGTCGTTCTCGATTGGATGCTGGCCATGAGGGTCCTCGGGATCGGTTCGTATCTCCGACGGTAGGTCGGGGGTGTGACACGAACTGGGGCGATTAGTCGAAGTGCTTCTGGGGGACGGTGCGGGCGTCGATCCAGTCCTCCACCTCGTTGCGGCGGAACATGACGTACTTACCGACCTTGACGAAAGAGATGCGGTTCTCCTCGACGAGGCGTCGGACGAAGCGTTCAGATCGGCCGAGAAGGGTGGCGACATCGCCGATGTCGATGAGGCCTTGATTGAGTTCATCGATGGTGCTCATGGGTGTTCCCTCTCATGGTGTGGTTGCGTGGGTGAGGGCTTGGTCGAGCCAGACCGACCACTCCGACGACGAACAGCGCTCGGGCGAGCTTCGGTGGCAGCGCCGACGGCTCTGTTGGTGACTCGATGACGAGTATGCGATCGCTACCCGGTTCACTGGGACGAGGCCCTCGGCGAGCGTCGAGCTGTATTGGGGCCCGGAGGTCCCGCCCTTGGCGGGAGTCGGTCCAAGGCCCCCGCTGCTTCGGTTCAGTCGATCGGGTCCCACGACATAGAGAGGGACACCCTTCGACGAAGGATTGGACAAGAGATCCCGGAAACGGCGCCCGCACCGACACCACACGATGCCTCACCCTGCTGCGCCCCGAATGCGCTGTACTGCGACGCAACGCAGGAGACAGTCCCGCGATGATGTGACTTCATCCTGTTGCGCCCGCGGCGATTCACCGGAAGAGCTGCGCTGAGTTGTCGGCCAGCGCCACGACAGTGACGGCGCTTGCTCTACGAGCGTTGTCCCATCTCATCTCATGTTCTGCGCTGGGGAAGAGGCATGACACAACTGGAGGTGCCCACTGGGCACCTCCGCGGCTCATCTCACACCGGCACCAGGTCATCTCACACTCGAACGCCCGCGGGAGGTCCTGAAAGGACCTCCAGAAGCTCCTAGGTGTCAAGTAGGGTTGTTGTTCTGGGTCCGGGAGACGGAACGGTGACGGGTCACGTTGGTCCGGGTTCGGGCTCCTATGAGGTCATCCCGGTCAGCGGCAGGGTTCGGGGTGGTCGACGGTTCTGCAGGAGGACACGCCTGGGCGGTCTGGTTGTGTCTGGG
>JAAETH010000058.1 GCA_024228575.1 Actinomycetes bacterium | reverse complement strand
GGCTGGATCGCCACGCCCGAGACGCTACTGCGCTGGCACCGCAAACGAATAGCCCGACACTGGACCCAACCACCAACCCGCCATGCCGGCCGACCACCAGTCTCTGCCGAGATCCGCCAGCTGATCGTGCGCCTCGCCACAGAGAACCCCACGTGGGGACACCGCCGGATCCAAGGAGAACTCGCCAGACTCGGCCACAAGATCGCACACTCCACGGTCTGGCAAATCCTCACCGACAACGACATCGACCCATCCCCGAACCGATCCGATGTCACATGGACCCAGTTCCCCCACTCCCAAGCCGCCGTGGCGTGTGACTTCTTCACCGTCGACACAGCGTTCTTGGCCCGCTACTACGTCCTGTTCTTCATCCACGTCCGCGCCCGCGAGGTGACCTTCGCCGGCATCACTGCAAACCCGACGGGAGCATGGACCACCCAGGCAGCCCGCAACCTGTTCATCGGCCACGGCGAACGACTCGAGGACGCCCGCGCGTTGGTCCGTGATAGCGGGAGCCAATTCGTCGACAGGTTCGACGAGATCTTCAGAACCGAAGGTTTCAAGATCCTCAAGACACCAGTGCGGG
>JAAETH010000057.1 GCA_024228575.1 Actinomycetes bacterium | reverse complement strand
TGTCTTTGAGTTGCCAGTGGTCGGCTGTTTCGCCCATTCGGAGGTGGAGTTTGAGTTGGTGTAGTCGGTCGTGGTGATAGGGGCATAGCAGGGCGAGGTTGCTGAGGTCTGTGGGTCCTGCGTGTTCTCGGTGTTTGAGGTGGTGGGCTTCACATCGTGAGCCTTCGCGGTTGCAGCCTCTCCATCGGCAGGTTTGGTCGCGTATGGCGAGTGCGGTCTTCTGGTGTGGTGTTGCGAGTTCGACGTTGTAGCCGAGGTCGAGGTGTTTGCGGTCTGCTGTTAGTACCCATGCGTTGATCTGGGCTGTGCAGATCAGCCCGGTGGCCAGGCTTGCTGGCACGGGGGCACCGTCGAGGGTGTAGGCGACTGCGAGTGGGTCGTTGGGGTTGTTGATCGTGTCTGGGGTGAGGATGAGGTTCAGTTGTGGTTGTGCCCGATCGAAGGGGTCAACCTCGGGCCTGGTGTCGTCGGGTTCGGCCTCGTTGTTGGTGTCCGTTGCTGCGGGGATGATGCCGTCGAGGATCATCGACGCGATGACGTCGGCTCCGCGTTGGGCGTGTGTGCGGCGTTTTGCTGGGTTGGTGATGGTGCGTATGTCGTGGTGGTAGGCGGCGCTTTCGCGTCGGTCGTATTCGGCCTTGATGACGGCGCCGGTGACGGGGTCGAACTGGGCGTTGATCCAGATCATGTTCTGGTCGTTGATGCCACACGATCCCCGCCGCGCTTTGCGTTGGCGCTTCAGGCGTTTGTCGGCGTTGTCGGCGTCTGTGTCCTTGATGGCCTGGTTGACGGCTTCGCGGGTTTCGTCTGCGTTCTGGCCGTACGCGTCTTGGAGCAGTCGGGTTTTCACGTCTGCGGGTAGGTCGGCCTTGGTGATCGCGTCTGCTTGCTCGGTGTTGATACGCCCCTCGGCCAGGGCTGCAGCAACGTCGGGGTGTGCTTCGAGGCGTTTGGCACGTTCGGCGGCTTCGCGTTCAGCCTTGCGCGACAGAGGCGGCGCCGAGTCTTCGTCCTCATCGGCCTTCTCATCTTGGTGGCCGGGGTCGCCGGAGTCCTCGGAGTCCTCGGTGTCGGTGTCGTTCTCATCGGGGTCGGGCTTGCCGCGTTTGGAGTTCGCGGCCCGCCTGTCTGCCCTGTCGATCGCCGACAACAACAGGGCTTCGTGGCCGTCCATACGGGCCCGCACGAAACGCTGGCGACGCACCAACGCGTCGAGCCTGTGTCGTTCCATATTGTCGAGTTCTTCTGCCCCGTAGAAGGGCACCACCATTTCCCTCACCCACAGAACACTACCCGAACATACGTTCGAATACAAACGGAAATGCCAGAAATCTGGCGAACTTCCACCCCGAGCAGATCAGGGCTCGAGATCGAGCGAACGGAGCAAGTCGCGTAGGGGAGCGGGCAGGTCGGTCAGCGCGACGAGACCACGTTCGGCATCGTCGAGGGAGCTTGCACCGATTCCCAGTTCATCGGCAAACGCTGCCGCCTCAGCACCGCTGAAACCTCTGGCGGTGACAACGGCTGCTGCCACGCGCGGATGGTCATAGCCATCCGCGGCATACCGGCGGGCGAACCGTTCGATCAATGCGGCCATCTGGGTCGCAGTCGACGCCTCGATATCGGGCACATCGTTCACGACACCATGATGTCGTCGAATTCGACGTCGGCGACACGCCGCCAAACACGGCTGGCGATCTGGCGGACATTGTCGGCCGTCTTGGCGTGGCGCTCTGCGACGGTCGCAGCAGCCGACGGGTCGCCCTGCTGTTGCTGCATGCGGTATTCGAGGGCGATGGTGATGTGCTGATCGGGCACGGTGTGCCACCGGTCGAGAACCACGCGGACGGCGGGCACGCCTTCGGCGAGGCTGCGGCGCAGCTGCACCGGCGTGACCAGCACGTCGATTGCGAGCTGGCGAAGAGCGCGCCTGGCGAAGGTCCAGGGCAGGGCGCCCCCGTCTGGGCGCCAGCTCTTGGCGGCGTGGGCGACAGCGAAGGCGAAGTCGGCGGTCAGACCGACGATGTCGCCATCGCGCACGGGACCTGTTGCCACCTGCTTGGCGTGGTAGCGGGCAGCTCGTTCGAGCTCCGGACCGAACTCGAACATCAAGGCGCTGATCATCGCGTTATCGCCGGCGGCCAAGCCGGCCATGATCTGTTCGAGTCGGGCCCTCCTGTCGGGAGCTATTGGGTTGGTCATGTCACGGACCTCCTTGCCGAGGGAAGCGAAACCGTCGCTTCGACTGATGAGGTCACTATGACAGGGGGCTGGGACACCCAAGCCCGCTGGTTCCCTATGCCGGCGGCGGCCAAGGCCCCAATGACCGCCGCTCCTCAGCTGACTTGGGTGAGGATGGCAAGTTGTGCATGTGGCGGTCCCTCCATCGCTGGGCTGAAATCGCGCACGTGGTCTGGCGTTGGGTTGAGGAAGGGCGATCTCGGGGAGGCGGCATGAGAAGGCGGATGGTGCTGACAGCGATCCTCGCCGCGCACGTGGTTGTTCTGACCCCCCTGGTGCTGAGTGAAGCCGCCAGGTCGGATTCGTCGAACCAGGGGCTGTCGTCCACGACCCAGCAGCCCTCCTCGATCTCGGACGCGGCGCCCGAGGTGGCCATCCACCTGGCCACCTTGATCCACGAAGAAGCTCCAAAGGTCGAAGCGATTGTGAACGACGGCAGTGAACTCGTCGTGGTGACGTCCGTTCTTGCTCCGAGCACCACGACCTCGGCCCCAAGCTCGACCGTCACGGCCGTCGGGAGTGTGTCCACGACGATTGCTGGTCCGGTCACGACGACGACGACGCTGGCGCCAACGTCGACCACGGGGTCGACCTCCTCGACCGTTCCACCCGCAGCGTCCACCTCGACCTCGACCTCGACCTCGACGTCCACGTCGACGACCGGGCTCGCGTCGACCACGACGACGTCGGTTCCCGACGACACCCCGACGACCACATCGTCGAGCACCACGACGTTCCCGACAACGTCGTCTTCGACTCAGCCCACCACGACGACGACTCAGCCCACCACGACGACGACTACCACCGTCGATCTGCTCGGCTACTGCTACCGGGTACTCCCGAACGGGAAGCTGATGCGAAGCCCAGATCTCACAACCTCAGATGGGTGTCCGCGGGGCAGTGTCTGGCTGCCGCGGCGCAGGGCCTGAGCCGTCGCTTCAAGACCGGTCGGGCAGGTTCAGCGCCAGGGACCCTGTGCGTACGGTGCATTCCACACAGCGACGATCTTGTCATCTCGTACCTCGAAGATCTCGATGCTCGAAATGACCTGCGAGGTGCCGTCCGCGGTGGTCATGGTCAGCTCGTAGGTGTACGAGGCAAGGGGGCCATCGACGATCAGGTGAATCGTACGAAACGTGAGCTCGGTGAAGCTCTCGAGGAAGCCACCGATTCGTGCCTCGCAGTCGGCCTGGCTCATCGTGGTGACCTTGCCGCCGGCGTCGTGGCGATACATGGGATCGGCGAGCAGCTCGGGAACCTTGGTGAGATCGCGGGCGTTGTACAACTCGTGTTCGTACCGCTCGATAACGGACCTCGTGACTCGCGTGACTTCGGTGGTGGCGGCGGACGTCATGTAGCGAGACTAGCCACGCATGTCGCACCGGTGACCGACAAACGCATCGCTAACGGGGTCTCGCGAACCTTCGAATGTGATCATCAAACTCCATCGTCTCGGCTCGAACCCACAGCGCTCCACGACGGCGATCGCCTGCGTCGCCATCGCATTGATAGCGGCGGCCCTGACGGTCACCGGGTCTGGGGGACCCGTCGGCGCCGAGCCCCTCGCAGAGGTTGTGCCCGCGAGCACGCCGACCGTGGCCGCCGACTGCACGACGGCCGAACCCGGGTTCACCGACACCTCGAACCTGGGATGGGCCGAAATCGAAGGTCGCCCGGTCGCGGTCTGCGGCTTCGACGATGCTGCGCTTCCTCCGATCTTCCCCAAGTATTCCATCGACATGCAGATGATGTTCGCCCCGGCGCCCGAGATGGCTGCGACCTGGGACGAAGTGGTCAACGACGAGGGCACGAGGTGGCGGGTGCGGCGAGGTACGCCGGTCGACTTCGTAGTCACGAACACTCTCTTCAACTCGGACACTCTGTTTGGCGGACAGGCCTGGTGCCCCGAGGACCCCGACTCGACCATCGCCGACTGTGACTGGTCCGAAATCGGTGTCGTCAGGACCGGCGAGTGTTCGATGGTCGTCTTCTCCACCGAGGTCAAGGGTGTTGACGCCGTGCACTTCATGACAGGCCAGATTCCGCCCGACTTCGACTGGGACGCCATCGAACGTGTGGCGCACGAGCTGACCGCGAAGAACATCGCCTCCGTCGACGAAGCCGACCGCGACGGATGCGTCCGTACCTGTGAGATGTGGGGAACGGCCCTCGACAAGGCCGGCGTTCCGGTGCGCCACGCGAAGGTCGAGGTTGAGGTCGACAACACCCTGCTCGGGTCGGGTTCAACCGACGGCACCGGGAAGTACTCGGTCTCGTTCGCCTGCGAGAAGAGCGCGACGTTTGACCCGGAGACCGACCAGCCACACGTCGACCTCATCTTGTCCGACAGCCGCACCCGCTACGACGTGTACGGAGGTCCTATCGGCCTGAATATCGCCAGGTTCCGCACCGACAAGATCCCCATCAGGGAGGGAGTCGATCGCTACCGGCGGAACTTCTGGTTCTCGTCGATACCCGCCAAGTACCGGGAGGTCGCGGGGAACGTTCCCAAGGCCCAGTGGTTCGAGTGGGTCGAGATCTACCAGAACATTGCTGAGGCATGGACCCTGGCCGACATGTTGGGCGATCCGCTCGACTTCGGCCTTCCACTGGACGTGGTGGCGAACTGTGCGGTTCGTCATCGAGCGGCATGTGGCAATCAGACCTCGGATGACTTCGCGTTCTTCATCGACAACGGCGGCGCGCCGTACATCGGCCTGGGGCACTCCACATCTCGATACAGCAGCAACGATCGACCCGACAATCGTGAGTACCACGAGTTCGGCCACTTCTTCCAGGCAGACGTCTGGGACAACGAATCGCTCGACGGAGGTGCCGGCTCGGTCGATCACGGTGGGATTGCGAACGACAACAGCATCTGGGGTTTCGTCGAGGGGTTCGCCGAGTGGTACTCGACGATGGTCCAACGCCACGTGATGAACGATCAGGATGCCCACATCTACAACCACGGCGGCATCGCCCAGGATCTCGAGTCCGACATCACCGTGTGGGATCCGAGGTTCGCAAGCAACGCTGAGGAACTCGCGATCGCCGGCCTGCTCCTCGATCTCGAGGATGGCCCCGACGACTACAAGACCAACCCAGTGCGGCCGGTCGTCGAGGTTGTTTCGACAACTTCGCTTCCGACCGCCAGCACGCGCGTCCAGCCCTACGAGGCGACCATCGCGAATAGGGGTCAGGTGACGACCGACCTGCTCGTCGTCACCATGGTCCTGCTGAAGGATGGGGCCGAGGTGCGGAGGATTCCGTCGTTCCCGACCATCCGCCGATTGGCGCCGGGAAACGAGACGACTGCCCAGATCGTGGTGCCGATCGCGCCGAGCCTCTTCACGTGGGACGACTTCCGCCTCGAGGTGACCGAGATCATGATGATCCGTGCAGCGCGCGATGACGACGACATCGACCTCACCCTCGACGAGGTCTGGACGACGATGCGCGACTACCGCAGCGACATCGGCAACCGGACGAGCTACATCACACATCTGTACGCGGCGTTTTCGGCGAAGCTGGGAGCCACGGACGTCGACGGCAACGGGCGACCCGACATCGACGACCTGTTCATCGCCCACGGCATGTACAGCGACGTCGACGGACGTCACAGGTATGACGCTGGTGTCGATGCGATCGGCCGGACCGACACGGCGACGTCGAGCCCCAGATTCTCGGCCGACCACGACCTCCCCGGAGCGAGGCTACGGGCCGACGGTCTGTCGCCAGGCACCGAAGTCGACGTGGTGATCTTGCCTGCGGCCCCCATCGAGCACCTCGCCAGGGTCGAGCGCGTGACCGTCGACTCCGACGGCTTCGTGCCCCTGATGGGTCCCCCGCCAAACGCCGGCGGGCACACGACCGTCTTGGCGAATGTGGGTGGGACCCAGGTTCTCATCGCCGACTACACGGCCGAGGAGCTGGCGGGCCAGATCGAGAGTGGGGTTGCCGACAGCGTCGATGTCTCTGGCCTGGTCCCTGACCTCGGCGGGTCGACGGCAACCGGCTATCGCATGCTCGAGGCGGACGGAACGGTTCACGCGTTCGGCTCGGCGACCCACCTCGGGGATGCCGGCGCCAAGGTGGACCCCGGCGAGAAGACAGTCGCCATGGCCGTAACCCCGAGCGGCGAGGGCTACAGCCTGCTGAGCGACGACAACATGGTCTACCGGTTCGGTGATGCGCCGACCTTGGGTGGTTCCTCGAGCTTCACCCTGTTACCTGGTGAGAGGCTGACCACCATCGCCATCAGCCCCAGCGGTCTGGGTACGTGGATCTTCTCGAGCCATGGCCGGGTCCTGGCTTTCGGCGATGCCCAACACTTCGGCGACCTGCTGACGCTAGATCTGCAAGGCGAGATCATCGGATCGGTCGCGACACCCAGTGGGAATGGCTACTACCTGATCGGTTCAGATGGGGGAGTGTTCGCCTTCGGCGAAGCCGAGTTCCACGGCAGCATTCAGGGCATTGTCAACGCTCTGGTCGCCCCAGGGTTCCCGGCGACCGAGTGGTTGGCTTGTCCGATCGTCGGCCTGGTTCCGACAACCGATGGAGCCGGCTACTGGCTGGTCGCTTGCGACGGTGGGGTGTTCTCGTTCGGCGACGCGCCGTACAGAGGTTCTGTGCCCGAGGTACTTCCGGGGGTCGCCTTGAACCGTCCGATCAATGGCATGGTCGCGTACGGAGGTGGCTATCTGATGGTCGCCAGCGATGGCGGTGCCTTCAACTTCGGTGCGCCGTTCTTCGGAAGCCTGGGCGCCGACCCGCCAGAGGACCCGATCGTGGCGATCACCCCGTATCAGGGTTGACGGTCCGCTTGCCGCGGCGGATGCGCCTTTCGAGCATGACCGTCTCGGGTGTTGGGTCTACGTCGAGGGTCCCGAGCATGGTGTGGCAGGTCTCGATGGTCCGCAGCGCCGCCGAGCGGTCGCCCATGTCGTCGAGCGCCGCAGCCAGGACGCGATACGCGGCCTCGGACCACGGCTCGACGTCGAGCGCGCGTCGCGCGAACGTGGTCGCTTCCGCGGCTCGACCGCTGCCCAGCAGGAGTTCGGCCAGGCGCACGCCGTGGCGAACGAACCGCTGGCGACGGTCGGCCCGGTCGAGGTCGACCTCTGGTGTGTCGTCGAGGCCGGTCAGATAGTCGCCGCGCCAGAGCCCGACGAGGTCGGTCAGGTGGACGATCGCTTCCCCGGCTGCGCCGAGGCGAAGGGCCCGTTCGGCGAGCTCTTCCAGTTCGTCGAAGCGCCAGGCATCGACCACTAGCCGGTCGGTACCTTCCAGCTTGAGCACACCATCGCGCTGCCGTATGAAATATGGCGCATCTCCACTGGAACGGTTGGGCTCCAGTACGCCGTGGAGGTAGAACAGAGTCAACCTCAGGTTCGATGTTGCCCGCTCTTCGTCGAGGTCGGGCCACAGTACCGAAGCGAGGCGATCGCGGGTGATACGACGTTGGCGCACCAGGTGCAGCAACATCTGCCTGACGCGGTCTCGGCGCCAGTCCTTGGTGTCGCATTCGTCGGACCCGTGGAACAGGCGCGGTGGACCCAGCGTGGCGATTCGGACCTCTTCGATGGGAGGAATCGGCACGGCTCGCAGGAGTGCTGCCGCTGCCTTCGCCGACCTGTGTTTCGGATCGACCTCGGCGCGGTCGCGCAACACATCGCGGGTTCTGACCGGCCAGCGGCCGACGGCGTACTCGACGAGGGCGTTGCCCCGATCGTCGTCGGCTGCGACAGCGGCGCATGCCAGCTCGATGGCCGGGCGCAGAGGGAGCGCGCAAAACACGGCGGGCGGGTAGTCGATGGGCATCGCGCTGGTCCGGTAGGCCTCGCCTGAACGAGACCGATGGATGGCCGCCGCGAGCAGCACGCCAGGGTGTTCGGCGAAGGCTGGGGCTGCCTCTGCGAGGCGGTCGATGACCTCGGGAAACAGCAGGCATGGGACGGCGGGCTGCCAGGCGACGGCTCGCCACTCGGCCCCGATGCGGTGGTGGTTGTCAACGATCGTTTGCAGTTCGTCGGTCGAGCCGTGCCGGCCATCGGTTTC
>JAAETH010000056.1 GCA_024228575.1 Actinomycetes bacterium | reverse complement strand
CCGATGTCGGATATCTGCTCGAGCAGACGGCAAAGTTGCGGGCCGATTCGCCCGGCGCCCGGTTCGTTGTGTGCCGGATCAGCACGACAATCGACCAAGAACTAGGAACCAACAATGACCGATGACCTGACAGACCGGCTGCGGGATGCCGCGCTCGACGGGTTCGCCGACGCATACCCGTGGGACGAAGGAGACGACAATGACCGATGACATGAGACCTGAGAGTGTCGGCACCGGATGGGGCGACACAGAAGACCGTCTATTCACCGCGGGGCTCGCAGGCCACACCGAAGAGACCGGCCTCCTCATGGACGCGGCGAGGCGAATCGTCGAGCTGCGTCGGGCTCTGAAAGTGTGGCACGAACGCCACACCGCCAAAGAAGGACACACCGACTGGTGCCTCGCCGATCGGGCAGCGAAAGCGAACACGTACGGGACACACGGAACGCTTGACGAGGCGTCCACCACAGGTCCGAACGCCAGACTGACCCGATACGACGGGTGTGTGTGCGGATGGTCGTGGCTGGACTGCCGCGAATGCTGGAGACACCAGTGTGAGGGTGTGTGCCACTACGACAGGGACATCGGTGGGCGTCGGGTGTTCGTCACACAGAAGACCGACAACAATGGCTGACGACCTGAAAGACCGGCTGAACGAACGGTACGGGACCAACAACCTCGACGACCTGATCGCCGCGCTTGAAACCGACAGGGAAGCGAACCACGTCGCAAAGGGCGAGGCGTTAGGGGTGGTCACCACCCTCACGGAGATGGTCGCCGTCGCCGTAACCCGCTACCGGGCTCTTGAACGCGACCTTCAGCGGCTGCGGGCAGCGATCGACGAATCTCTGAGCGGAGCCGACAATGAGTGACGGACTACTCACCGATCTGGAACATCAGACCCTCACCGATCTGGGCGCGGTATGGGGTCAACTCTGCAAGATCGCAGGGAACGGACCGACCCGACCCGAAGACCTCACCGAGGCGAGGATCCACATTCATGCCCTCCAGAACCTCGTGATGGCGCAGGCCGCGGCCCGCTCCTACCCCGCCCGGTACCGGCTCGCAGGAGAAAGTCTGAGATCGCATACACAACCGTCAGGAGCCGACAATGGCTGATGTGCCGCCGGTCGGTGCGACCGTCACCGAAACTCTCGGCTCGTACCCGTGGACCTACACCCGCCGCCCCGACGGACGGTGGGACTGCACCCACCCCGACCATCCCCGGCTGTCCGCCAACGAATCGGCGGCACTCGACCGGATCTGGATCCGAGAAAACCCGCCGTCATGACCTTCACCGACCGGGCCGCACGGTTCGCCTGCCGCATGTTCGGTCACATGTGGCGGCCACAAACCAGCCTCGGCCGCCGTATCCGATGGTGCACCCGATGCCACCAATTCGAAACCCACAACACCCGGAGATAACAATGGACACCCAACAGACAATCGACCTGCTCGAAGCGATCGACCGGCTCGCCAGCCCGCCGCAAGACCACGCACCGCAAACCCAACCCGGTAT
>JAAETH010000055.1 GCA_024228575.1 Actinomycetes bacterium | reverse complement strand
TCCGACCGGGGCCCTGCTGTTCCTGGGCCAGGTGACCGACCCGACGACGTGAGTGCTCACGATTCAGGTCTAGCTGGCCTGGTCCTTGTTCATGATGCCGGTTGTGCCGTGCTTGGCTAGCTCGCAGTCGGGCCAGCCGAACGGTCTACAGTCGGACCGAACCTCGAGCTCGTCGCCGATGGCGACGATGATCGCGTCGGCGTATCGCACACCCACATCCGAAACGATCGGAGTCACTGTCCACTGGACGTCCTGGTAACCGTAGCCCAGGCAGGTCAAGTTGTACCTGGACCTCCACACACCGACGTCTCGAACCTCGGCTCTGACCGCGTCGATGTTGGACGTGTAGCGGAACTCGCCACGGTGCTCGGCCGTCCAGGGTGCCGTCGAGGCGGTGGTGAAGCACTCGGTGGTGCGGTTCTCCCACTCGACGTAGACGAGCGTGAGTTCGCCGGCCGATTTCGGAACTCCGTTCGCACACACGACTCCGACATCGAGGTATCCAATGCGCTCGCACCCTTCGGGGACAGGTACGACCGCCTCGACAACGACGAGTGCCGAACCGGTCGCGAGCGAGCCGACCGAGTCTGTTGCCCTCGCGCGCAACACGTGCGCCCCGGCGGTCTCGAACTCGGCTGTGATGGTCACGGTGCTCGGGTCACCACCGTTGTAGGGAACGACCACAGTCGCGATGTTCTCGCCCGTCCTCTGATCGAGGATCGATACGTCGTAGGCGGCCTCGCTGTCGCCGCTGTCGTGTTCGTAGCCGCCCTCGACATCGATACGAAACGAAACGGTCTCGCCGACGTCCACAGTCGACGCAGACGCGATGAGATCCATCTCGAGCCGCGCATTCGGCTCGTCAAAACAGAAGGCGCTGTACAACGACCGCTGATCCGACGAGCCTCGGCCCGTCTTCGCCATCCAGAGATTGAACAGTCGCCGCCCGAGCTCGACGCCCCTTCGGTCGAGGGCATACTCCTCGGGATCGCTTCGGATGTCGCCCGACACCCACGCCTCCTCCAGAGCCACCGACGTGTCGGGCTTCACCGAGAACCAGCCCGCAGTACCGTTGGACTTGGCATGTTCGAACATGAACGCGTAGACCGCCGCTCCAAACACGTGATAGCGCGCTCCGTACTGATCGAACCCGGGCTCGTCGGGCAGGATCCGCTCGAGTGCCTTCATGAAAGGTGTTTCCATTGTCGGGTTGGCGGGGCGCGGCGCCACGGCAAGTGTGTCGTGACTCAGGGCGAGGGCCTGAAAGACGTCACCGTTCGTGTAATCGAGAGCGTTTGAGAAGAGGTCGCTCATCGAAACCGACCGGTCCCCATCACGCTTGGCGAGCTGTTCAACGCGCTGCTTGAGCCACGAAGTTCCAGCGGCACCCCCGGTGTAGCCACCGCCAGCACCCACCTGGTGATAGAAGCCGAGGCTGGTGAGCATGGCGTCCAGCGAGGTCGTGAGCTCGGTCTCGAACCGGAGATCGTCGCGCGAGCACATGCTGTCGTAGATGGTCTCCATCCGCTCGTCGAGTGGTCCCCTTTCGACGTCCAGGAGCCCCTGCGCATAGTCGCCAGTGTCGAGGAACGGGTTTTCCCACATGTTGTCGAGGATCCGGTCGAGCTTCCTGGGCAACATGAAGTCGAGCCAGCTGAAATGGCGAACGTCGACCCAGAGTTCGTCGCCGACGATCTGGGTTGGCGCGACCTCACTACCGTCCGCGTCGGAGAGCAGAACGACCACCTGATCGTCTCGCGTCAACCCCAACGATGCGAGTGGGATGTGGACGCTGACAGGCTCGTTCAACGTCAGGCTGACCGAGGGGCCGAGGTGCAGGCGTGTTCCGAGCATCTCGACTCCGTCCAGGATGGCCGGAGCGAAGATGAAGTCGCCATCGGCTGCCTCGACCGAATCGACGAGCCCCACCGTGAGCAGGGGTTGGCGATCCAGCATCACGCCCACGGACTGGGGCCCTGGGGTGGTCCAGGCCGCGAGTTCAGACCGCTGGCGAAGGGTCGCTGTATCGACCCACAACTCGGCACCGGGGAGTCCGTCGACGTTCAGATCGAACACCCCTCCGGCAGAGGGAACATCGAGGCTCCGCGAGCTCGTTGGCATCGGTGCCACACCAACGATTGGGGCGTCGGGCGGGTCTGCGCCGAGGGAGCCGAGAAACTCGAGATTGCTGAACGAGAAGATTCCGCCATCGCTGGCCACCATCAGATAGCCGTTGCCATAGGGCACCATGCCGTTGACGGGCTTCACGAGTTGTGTGCCAGGCGGGAGAACGCCGGGCAGCGATCCTCGAAACGGCGCATCGCCGAAGGCAAAGATGCCTCCGTCTGCAGCGACCAGCCAGTATCCGTCGTTGGTCGGAGTCGGGCTGATGCCGACCACGGGCTGGGCCACACGCACACCCGGAGGCAGGACCGCCGGCACCGATCCTCTGTAGACGGCGTCGCCGAAGGTGAACACTCCCCCGTCGGCGGCGGCCATCAGATAACCACGCCCGGTCGGGGTTGCTGCGGATGCGACGACGGGACCATCGAGGGCGATGGCGCTCAGATCGCCGAAGAACTCTGCGTCGCCCAGGGTGATGACAACACCGGCATCGGTGAAGAGCCACAACCCGAGGCCGCTCGGAGTAGCTGATGCAGATGTGACCTCCTGCCCGATCGGTACCCTTCCGATTCCGGTCTCTGCGGGCAGCATCTGCCCTCCTGTCGCCACGCTGCCATTCGAGCCGACCAGCCAGTACCCGAGCCCGCTGGGGCTCGGGACGATGGCTACCGGGCCGCTGACCGACGCACCTTTGTGGTCTCGAGCGTCGCCGAATCCATACACCTCGTTGTCGGATCCCAGCATCCAGTAGCCCAGCGGTGCGTCGCTCTGAGATGGGGTCGCCGGTGGTCGCCCAGCAGCCTCGTCGTGAGATTCCTGCCCAGCCGATACCGTCGGCGCGCTCACGCCCACCGCCGAGATGAGCACTGCCACCAGCAACCCGGAAATCGCCGCCCGTCTCATCTCGATCAACCCCCAGTTTGCACACATCCAGGATGTGTCATCAGCAGTCTTGCCTATCAGATGGCACCACGCAAGGTGTGTCCCTGGCTACGGTGGGTAGGTGAGTGCCCCGCTACCGCCTGGTCAGGCGAGCTGCGCGAGCTTGTGCCGCCGGCGAACCAGCAGGTCGACGTTTGTGCCGATCGTGCTGCCCGCAGCGAAGAACATCGCCGTCAGGCCTCCGGCCACCCAACCAGCTGTGGCGAATGAGGCCAGGAGCTGGGTCATGGCGTAGCTGACAGCCCAACAGGCCAGATGCATGACCGACCGTCGGGCCAGCACCTGGGTCCCGACGACCTCGAGCCTCGCGGCTTGGCCCCAGGCGATGCCGAAGCCCAAACCGAACACGCCGAGCGCTACACCGAACATCTCGGGGCGGGCCTGGCGCAGCACCAACAGGTTCACGACAAGGGTGAGCGGTGCCATCACGAGACCGATGATCGGAGTCCATCGGCTCAGGGGTCGGGGTGCGCTCACCTGACGCCACAGACCCCAGAGCGCCAACCCGACGGCGGGGATCGACAGCAGGCCGATGATGCGGCCGATCATGGCGAACTTCGGTCATCGACCGGAGCACCACACCGGTGGCAGAAGCCGGCCTCGGCATGAAGCACGGCCCGGCACTGTCCGCACACCGGCGTACTCGCGGCGGGGACACCCGATCTGGCCGTGCTGTCGAGCGCACCGATCAGCGACTCGAGACCGAGGTCATCGATCGACCGCACGGCAACCGACGCTCCACCCAGAGCTCTCTGCTCGACCAACATCGCACCGATCCCCCTGCGAACAACAAGTCGTTCGGTGGTCACCGTCCCGGTCGCCGGTTCACGCCGCGTGTGCGAGAAGCCGGCCCAACGAACGACCGGCACGAGCCCATCGACGAGCGCCATCGCGACCTCGGACAGCTCGTGGCGTCCGTCGGGCTGAGAGACGAGGAGGCCACAGCCGACCAGCTGTTCGAACCCGCTTCGCACATCGTCGAGACCGACATGTGTGCCCAGGTCGGGCCATACCATCATCGAGACCGGGACCTGCCACCCGAGGTGGCCGGAGGTTCGGCCCTCGGCCAACATCGCGAGAACATCGTCGGCTTCGATCGATGTCCGTGTCACCGGCGTGCGATCGAGTGCCGCGGTGAGCCGGGCCTCGACCCGGTCGTCGAGCACACCCAGCCACGTTGTGAATGCGCGATCGTCCAAGCCGACATCGAGCGGTACAGGCGCCTCGATTCGACCAACACGCAGATGCTGAGCCAGCAGCACGACCCCATGCCCTGGCCGGTGCGGAAATGACAGCGTCAACCGGTCGTCGCCCGGAGCCTCCGAAACCGCGAGCACGGGTCCGTCCCGTTCCTGTCCGCCCAGTCCCTTCCAGGTGAACCACCACGAGGCAGTCCCCATCACCAGGTCCGTCCGATGTACTGGATCCGACAGGATGGCCAACACCGTGCGCCCGGCGTCGGTCAGGGCCGGTGTTTCCTTCCGCTCGAACCAGCCCGCTTCGACCAGGGCCCGGCGCGAGTCGGGCGACGGTTCGATCGGGGCAACTCCGGGCGCCAAGGGGAACGCCAGTGACCCGGGCTGCAGACCGGCCGCGGCCAACAGGCCGGCCAGCTCGGGTCGAGTCATTCGCACCGCTGTGGTCTGTGCGGGCGCAGCGCCCTGTTCTGGGAGGAATTCCCGGTCGTTCACGGTGTGCCTCCTGGGATGAGTCCGGTGTATTGGCGGTAGGCCTGCGCCGCCGCGTCGAGTTCGCCTGCGGTCGGCACCCAGTTGCGATTGGCCTTCATCTGTTCGAGGATCCTGATGCCCTCTGGCACCGGTGTACCCCTTCCGACGTTCTCGACCTTCCAGATGCGCGGGACGTGTTTCCCGTTGACACGAAGGTCGTCGATGATGCTCATCGGTGGGTGGCTCGCGTGGGACTGCGTGATCAATCGAACTGCGTCATCGCGGGCCGATATCGACGGAACCCCGGCACCCGTCTCGAGCCGGGTCGGGCCACCCGGGCCGCGCAGTGTCGCGTCGGGCTGGTACCCATAGGTCGCCCGACCATTGCTGATGACCGCCGCTCTGCCGGTCGAGCTCGCCTCGGTGTCGACCCACCTGAGCATCCCGGGATCCGAGTAGCCACCGGCAGCACCACCACGCCGGCCCGGGAAGCACGTCACGTCGAGCGCTCTGGTGGCGTTCGGACTGCCGAATTCGATGTCGAGGTTGCGGCTGAACCCCTGGGCGAAGGTGTCCTCTGCGGTGTCGGCACCAAGAGCGGTGATGTCGACGTCGGTCCATCCCGTCGTCGCCCGTGTCGAGAGAGGATTGGCACCCGTACCGGTGAAATCGATCTGGTTGAGCAACGTCGCCTCGTCTCCCATTCCATCGAGGGTGCGCTGAACGGCGTTCTTCACGACCTTGTCTCGCGCCCACGTCACCGTGCGATGCACTTCGGTTGGGATCAGTCCCTGGCGTACCGCCTGCTGATAGGCCGCCGGGTCCGAGGCGAGAAGGTCCAGTGCCTGCCGTTCGATGGCGCTGAGGCTCGAACCGCCCGTCACGGCACCCCTCGGCCCGACATCGTCGATGGTCTGATAGAGGCCGTCGACCGCCTCGCCGAGCGTTGGGTTCACGCTGGTGAGTTGGCTGATGCGGGTGATCATCTGGCCGTGCCGCCAGGTTCCCGCCAGACCCTTGTCCCACGCCGTCGATACGGGAGTGGAACCTGCGTGGTACAGCTGCTGAAGGGTCTGCGATGCCCCCTGGCCCACTCTTGTGATAGCGGCAGCGACATCGTCGGGAAGTTGTGCGAGTGCAGCGTTGAGACCCGTGGTGGCGGTGTTCTTGATCCAGTCGGCGTTCGCCAGGACGACCTGGCCGCCAGCGGTGAACGCGATGGCGAGACTTCCGTAGGTGACCGCCTCGTTCGTGAGGGCCCGCTGGATGTCCTTGTCCGTCATTCCGGCCTCGACCATCTGCTCACTTCGCAACCACATCGCCGTGCCCTGCAGTCCAGCATCGACCAGCAATGCGGCAGCTCCGAGAGGCGCTGCAGCGATACCGACAAGCACCCGGATGGCGGTGCTGTCTGCCGCCTCTTGAACCGTCTGCCAGGCGGCATCGCCATAGGTGTAGTCGGGAGCTCGCTGGATGCCGAGCTCGAGCTGGCCGAGACGGTCGATCGCTGCTTGAACACTTGCGAGCCCCTCGAGGTCGATGGAGCCGTCCGGACGCACGACATGCACCTCGGCCTCGTGTACGAACGCAGCCAGATCGGAGAGGCCCGGCGCATGGTCGAGGGTGTTGACGAGCTGAAGCCATTGGTCGTTGGCTGCGCGCTGCGTATCGGCAATCTGCTCTGGGCTCTGGTAGCCGACAGCCGCGAACGCGTTCAGGTCGGGGCGCCATTCCGTGTTCGTGTAACCGTGGCGAACCGCCTGGGTTGCCGCCTCATCGGCCCAGATCTCGGCGAGTGGCCTCGGGTCGTAGACCCACGAGGGAATGTCGGTGCGAGGTGGTGGATTGTCCAGGGCAACGGCAGCCGCTGCTTCAGCCTCGGCACGGGTCTGGTTGATCGATTCCAGCCACAGCCACGCCCCGACCGTCAGGACCGTCGCACCGGCGGCCAGAGCCTGAAGGTCGGGTGGGATGGTGGCATTGCTACCGCTACGTACGTTGGCGGCTGCACCTCGCGACCTGGCGAAGTTGGTGATCGGGTCGACCACGCTGAGGCTCACCGAGTGATCCCCCGGCGCCGGCCGGTCCAACGACCACGCCGACGTTGCGCCGGTGATCGACTCGGCAAAGGCGGTCCGCCCACCGACTCGCCAGGTGACGGCGAGGGCGCCGACGTCCTCCCTTTCGCGCGAAACGGTGGCGGAGCACACGAGGACCTCGTCGCTCGAGATCCCGCTGTTGCACCCGAGCGAGGTGATCGAGAACCCAGCTTCCTCATCGGAGACCTCACCACCGACGGCTTCGAAGCCAGTCGTCACGGTGACCGACCGTCCCTCGCCCGTCACGTCGACGAGCAGGGCGTGTTCTCCCTCTGTCGCTGAATCCCACTGCCACGTCAGCGACGATCCGGACTGGACCGACGACCCGTCCAGGTACCAGTCGACCCGGAGCGTCTCGTCGATGTGGCGGCCGGCGACGGTCACAGTGCAGCCGACCGACTGCTCCGGCATCGGTCGGGCGGGGCTGCAGCCGAGCGCGGCGGCGAACTCGGGACATCCGTCCGGTCCTTCGCCCGCCTCCGTGGGGCAGAGATCGTCGACGTCCGCAACACCGTCACCGTCGCCGTCGTCGAAGTCCGCTTCGATGACCGTGATCAGGGCCGAGTCTTCATCGGACTCGCCAGCCGGATCACCGACCCTGACCGCAACCGTGTGATCGCCGCCCGCCAATGGTCCGAAGCTGACCGACTGGGTTGCACCAATCGTGTTCCCATCGAGGGTCCAGCCATAGGTGAGCACATCGCCGTCCGGGTCGGTAGCTGTCACGGTGGCGGTGATCGTGTCGTTGGTGTCGGGCTCGACCGGATCGATGGCCAGCGACCCGATCACGGGGCTGTCGTTGCGAGGCCAGACGATCTCGCCCGGTGTCAGGTCGAAGGTCCCCTCGGTGACACAACCATCGGCGGTCAGCGGGGTGCTGATGACGTTGTCGCCCTCGACCTGTACCTGACGGCACGTCAGGGTGTACCAGTCGATGGCCAGGTCGACCTCCGCTGTCGGCAAGAGAGTGCCGGTGAGCGTGGCCGTCTCCTCGCGGTCCTCGAAGGTCAGTGCGCAGAAGGCGCTGAGCCCTGTGGTGTTCGAGCAGGTCCGACCTCCGCCGAACTCGAGCCAGGTGTCGTACTCGGGCATCCCTGGGAGCCAGCCATAGTCGTAGGTTCCGTCGAGTACTACATATGCGGTCGCCGTGATCGCCCCGGTTGTCGGGTCGACCGTTCCGTCGATGGTGGCGTCGTAGTAGGTGGTCGACTCGTAGCCCGTGTCGTCGTTGTCGTCTGCGCCCTCGCACGATCCCGGCACCACGTACCGGCCACTGGCTACGCCGGTGTAGCTGCCCGTGACCTTGCCTTCGTCGGTGTCGATGATCAGCAGTACCTCGGCGGTGAGCACGGGTGGCACCGTGATCTGGCAAGCGTCGTGGGCACGACGGTCGAGCGTCATGGTGCCCGTGTACTCGACGTGACGCGGAAGCCTGACAGCAGACCCTTCGGTCTCCTGAGCCGAAACACCACCGGCCAACGTGACGGCAGCGAGACATGAAGCACCGAGCACGATGCACGACAGGATGCGACGAATCTTCAGCCATCCCATGGTTCAGGCCCCCAGATCCAATCCCCGGTTGTGTCGATGTAGCCGTGGATGAGCATCAGCTCAGTGGTGTCGATCACGAGCGCACGACCGTTGTCGAATTCGACGGCACCCAGGTAGTAGCTGTCGATCACGGTTGCGCCCGACGAGTCGATGAAGCTCCACGTCTCCGATTCACCGCTGACGGGAGCGAGGCCGTCGTGGAACGGCCCGACGTCGGCGTAGGTGGCCGGGATCACGAGAACGCCGGTCGTGTCGATGTAGCCGTAGAGCGTGGCGACCTTGACCGCAGCACGCCCCTCGCTGAAAACCCTGGCGTCGGCGAACCGGGGCGGGATGACAAGCTTGCCGCTCGAGTCGACGTAGCCCCAGAGTCCGTCCACCAGAACGGGTGCCAGCCCGTCGCCGAATGGTCTGGCCAACTCGTGGCGGGCGGTGATTACAAACCTGCCGCTCGAGTCGATGAACCCCCAGCCACCCTCGACTTCGACGGGTGCAAGTCCGCCATCGAAGTGGCCCGCGTCGAAGTAGAGGCCCGTCGTGACAACCTGTCCGGCGGTGTCGATGTATTGATACCGACCGTCGAGCAACACGGCGGCGAGCCCTTCCGCGAAGAACTCGGCGTCGTCATAGATCGCCTCGATGGCGAGGTTGCCTGTGGCGTCGACGTACCCCCAGGTGTCTCCGACCTTGACCGGGGCGCGTCCGTCGCTGAACCGGTCGATCGAGTCGTAGGTGAGCGCCACAACGAGGTCGCCCCGTTCGTCGATGAGCCCCCACCTGCCGTCTATCCGCACAGGCCAGCGAAGCTGAACGGCGGGCTCGGCCGAGGTCGTCGACGTTGTCGTCGTGGTTGTGGTTGTGAGCTCGGTCGTTGTCGTTGTGAGCTCGGTCGTTGCCGTTGTCGTTGTGGTTGTGAGCTCGGTCGACGTCGTCGTCGAGTCGGCGTCGGGCGGCGCGATCGTCTCGTACGGTTGTGCGTCGCCGAACCCTTGCGTCGCCTGGGCGTCGCGGCTGATCCACATCCCGGCGACGAGCGCCCCGATCGCCACGGAGGCAGCGACAACAAAAGCGGCGACCGGGGGGCGAGTGTCGGCTGGCTGCGCGGTGGACGCCGTCTCGACCATGGAACCGCACACTGCGCAGAACCGGTCGCCGGGTTGGAGGGCTGCCTCACAACAAGAGCACGCCCGAGATCGGTTGAGGTCGCCTCCACCTTCGGTTGAGCGAGGTGCCTTGAACACGGCTCCTCCTCGCGAACCCGGCAGCCCCAGCTGCGAAGCCGCCAACGTTCAGATCGCATACCGATCTCGCATCACGACCCTACGACTGGTCCCAGTCAAGGCGAAAGAGGCCAACGTCCCCCTCCCCGACAGAGAATCCACACAGACCATTAGGCGGATTTGTCTGTATTTCCGAGTATTTTGATCGGCTTTGTCAGGTACGCTCGCCGTATGATCAAGCTGCCCTCCTTCCCAGACACGGTCGCCGAGACCTCGGCCCACCTCGTCGCTACAGGTGTTGTCATCCAGGGTTTGCTGTTCGCCGTGACAACAAACGGGTGGTTGCTCGTGCCTCTCGTCTACGGATTCGCAGCAAGAGTCATGTCGGGACCGACGTTCAGCCCGCTGGGCCAGCTGGTGACCCGCGGCATCACCCCCAGGCTGGCCGGCCCCCACCGACAGGTGCCCGGACCGCCGAAACGTTTTGCCCAGGGCATCGGCCTGGTGTTCTCATCGACAGCGGCAGCCCTGTTCCTCACGGGCAGCACGGGTTTGGCCCAGGTGGTGATCCTCGGTCTCATCGCCGCGGCATCACTGGAAGCGTTCGCCTCGATCTGCCTCGGCTGCATCGTCTACAACCGCATCTGGGGCTGTGAGGACTGCGACGACATCGAGGACCGACTCACTGCATTGGCCTCGGCGAAGACGACCGCCGAACCGGCGGCAGTTCACGGCTAGCAGCGAGGACGCTCTCGTCACGGCTGCAGCTGCGCCAAGAGGCCCGCGTCCTTGATCTCGGAGTCACGTCCGAGGGTGACCACCCTCGTAGCGATCTCGGCCGTCATGGGGTCGTCGTCGAGGAAGGGCAGGAAGACTCGCCCTTGCCGCTCTCGGCCTGCCGCCTGCATCAGGATCGACTTGCCAGGAATCCGGTGAACGGTGCCGCTGCCCAAGTGCACTCGGTATCGACCCAACGTCCCAGCGACAGCCGGTCGATGACGACGACACTCTGGTCGTCGACGAACATCTGAGGTTCCCATCCCGATGGGCGGCGAGAGCGGACCCCTCGATCCCGTGCCTCAACTCACGATGGCGAATCCGGACGGTTCCCTCGCGATCCCCACCGGTGCTCATCAAGACGATGTTGGTATGCCCAAACCCGATTGGCAAGCCTCAGGGGAGGCTGATGATCGTGACCTGCCCCGTGTCGCCATCGACCTCGATGAGCGCCCCGTCTGGAATGCGCTTCGTTGCATCGGTTGCCGACACCACACACGGAATACCGAGCTCGCGGCTGACGATGATGGCGTGGCTGAGCGGCGCTCCGACGTCGACGACCACCGCTGACGCCGGCACGAACAGGGGTGTCCACGACGGGTCGGTGATGGGTGCCACGAGGATGTCGCCAGGGGTGAGCGCACTCGGGTCGTGGGAGTCGGTCACGACGCGGGCAATACCTCGGGAGACACCGGGGCAACCGGGAACCCCCTGGAGCACCTCGCCTGCGGCCACTTCGACGATCTCGACCGCATCGCGCCGCGGGTAGGCCGACATATCGGGACGCCCACCGTGGAACAGGAACGGCTCCTGAAGCTGGGCCACCTCTTCGATGAGCTTGGTGCGATCGACCAGCGCCTCTGTGAACTTGCCGGGATCGGTGGTCGACTCGCGAAGTTCTTCGCGCGTCAACAGGCCAAACGCGTTATGCGCAGGGAAGGTGCCCTCGGCAGCCTTTCGGTGACCGTATTCGTGCATCGCCATGCGCATCTCGTGCACGAGCTTGATGGCGTTGGTCTTCGTGCGTTCGCGGCCTGGCATGAACACCTTCGCCGAGTTGAGCGCGGCAAGGAACTTGCCGTGGGTCTCGGGATCACCCTCGATCATCGCCGCGATCTCGGCTCCGAGCGCCTCGCGTTCGGCGGCGCGTTCAGCGTTCTGCAACTGAGGTGCCGCGCCTTCGTCGGAAAGGCGCATGCGATCGATCGCCGCCAGAGCCAGGTCGGGCTCGGTCTCCCAGGTGGGCGATCGCATCTCCCACTCGTTGGGCCCACGGCAGCCGTACTTGAACGTGAAGTCGTCGAATGCTGCGAGGAACGTCGCGGCGTCGGCGTCGTCGCTGGAACGCAAGCGGGCGGCGAGCCCATCGTGGCCCTCGTCGAACATGGCGCTGAGCGACCCGGAGCCCGCTGCGATACGACCAAGCTCCCACATGGCCATCGACGGGGCGGCCGACTCGACGTCACCAAGACCGGCCAGCAGCTTCAGGGTCGCTGTCGGCTGGCCCACGGCCTCGCACACGGCGGTGATGATGCCGATCGGAACGGTGGCGAGGAACGAGACGAAGATGTGTTCGGTGAACAACATCTCGAAGTGTTCGTCGGCGGTTTCGATGGCGTAGTCGACCAACTCGGCGTCGGACATCGCCGCCAGGTCGGGGCGGTTCGCACGAAGGTTATTCATCAACCTCTCGTGCCCCAACACATCGGGAAGGTCGGGTGTGGTGAGCACCCACCCAAAGGTTTGGCCGATCTTCTCGGTCAGATCGGGGCGATCGAAACCCTCCTTCACGACAAACTCGGGTACGCCGGGCGCATCACCAAAAAATGAGGCGTCGATATCGTCTGAGGACATCCCCGGAGCGCGGTGTCCGAGCATTCGTAGTGCGGTTGCGTTCAGGTAGGCGTAGCCACCGGTGACTCCGAGAAACACACATCGGTCATCGGGCAACTCTTCGGGCGACATCGCGCCGATGCGGTAGTACGCGTTGCGAAAGCCCATCTCGGAGCCGCCGAGTCCCTTCTCGTTCTGGAAGTACGAGAACGAGAGGGGGGCTACCGGATCTGGGAAGACCTCACCGACGTTGGCCCTGGTGTAGAAGTCGAATTCCTCACTCAGGTCTGTCTCGACCAGCCACTTGTCAACCATGTACGGAGCGCCTCTCACGATTCGATCTTCGGTTCGAGACAATCTATGCGCTCTGTGACCGTGGTCACAATGCCGTCGAATACGAAATGAGAGGGGTGAGGTGGCAATCTCGTGTCTGGCACGTGATCACACTCCCACCCGCCCGACACCTGCCAAAGGAACAACATGAACACTCCCGGCGCACGAATCGAACTGGACGGAACCCTCAACCTCCGAGACCTCGGCGGCTGGCAGGCCGACGGCGGAACGGTCGCACGCGGCCTCCTGTACAGGTCGGATCGGTTGTCCGAGCTCACCGACGCCGACCTCGATCGACTCGACACCCTCGAGATCCGCACAGTCATCGATCTGCGCTACGGACAGGAGGCCAACGAGCACCCGTCACGGTTGTGGTCCTCGGTAGACAACCATGTCGACGTACCCATGGCGGGCGACCTCGCGAACCAGAAGTCGTTCATCGAAAGAGCGTTTGCCGGCGAGATGGACGACATCAGCGATCAGGCCGTCGGCGAGGGCTACATCGAGATGTTGATCCGCCACGCCATCGACTTCGGGCGTGCGATCAACATCGCAGTCGACAACACACCCACGCTGTTCCACTGCACGGCGGGCAAGGACCGAACGGGTCTGCTCGCCATGTTGATGCTGGGAACGCTGGGCGTTGGCCAGGACGACATCCTCCACGATTTCACACTGTCGAACCAGTACAGAGCCGAGGTTCGGATGAAGGCACTCGCTCCGATCTTCGCCGCCGAGGGCCTCAACGTCGAGACCTTCCGCCCGGCGTTCTCGGCTCCGAGGTTGGCGATGGAGATGGCGCTCGAGTGGATCGGGCGAGAGTACGGCTCGCCCACCGCCTACGTCCGAGAGGCCGCGGGTCTCGGCGACGACGGCATCGACCGCCTGCGCAATCGGACCCTCGTCCCCGGCTGAGCCGCCCAGGTGT
>JAAETH010000054.1 GCA_024228575.1 Actinomycetes bacterium | reverse complement strand
TCGACCATCTGGCCCGAGCCCTCGATTCCCTCTAGCGCAACACCGATCTCGTCCAACGCAGCCGCCCCGACATCGGCTCACTCATCTCGCCGCAGGGCGCCTCTCCCTACTCAACGCAATCATCGCCGGAAGTCGAGGTTGCCGGGGGGCAGCGCTTCTGGAAGGATCGTCGGTACGACACAGGGCCGTGGGCACTGTCTGGTCTTGTGCAGACCCGTTTGGGGGGCACCATGAGCCACGCACCGACCTCACCGCAAGATCAGTCCCGACGGCGGACACGGTGGTTCGGATGTGCGCTCGCACTCCTTCTCGTCGCAACGACCTTGACCGTTCCTGCCGGGCGAGTGAGCGCACAGGACGAAGATCACCGACCGGTACCGACCGCTCCGACCGAGTTCCTCGAGGGCTACTGGATGCTCGATACCGACGGCACCGTCTATGGGTTCGGCGACGCCACCAACCTCGGCGATACCACCTTGAGTGAACCGGTGGCCTTGGTCCCCACCCCTACCGGTGGGGGCTACTGGGTCGTGGCCGCGAACGGCGGCGTCGACGGCAAGGGTGATGCCCTCAGCGTTGGCCAAGGGGTCAACGACTTTCCCGATGGACAATCCGTGACGTCCGCCTCGGCCACGCCGTCGGGCGAGGGTTTGTGGCTGTTCACCGATGGTGGTGTTGTCGTCGCTCTTGGCGATGCCGGGTTCTTCGGCGATCTGAGCGACATCGCGCTGGACGGCCCAATCGTGGCATCGGCAGCAACCCCGACGGGCAACGGCTACATCATGGCTGCCTCCGACGGTGGGGTCTTCGCGTTCGGCGATGCCCAGTTCCGTGGCTCGGTACCTGGCGTGTTGCCTCCCGGAGTGCGGGTCGATCAACCCATCGTCGGCATTTCACCCACTCCTGCAAACCTGGGCTACTGGCTCGTCGCAGCCGACGGTGGCATGTTCGCATTCGGCGACGCACCGTTCCGAGGGTCGCTACCTGGGATTCTTCCGCCGCACACCCAACTCGTGAGCCCGGTGAACGGCATGGTGCCCTACGGCGCTGGCTACCTCATGGTCGCGGGCGATGGCGGCATCTTCTCTTTCTCCGACCTTGCCTTCCTGGGCTCGCTTGGCGCAAACCCTCCACCCACCCCAATCGTCGGTGTCGCATCGGTGCCCACGAGGACGCAGGCGTTCAGCATGCCTCGATCCGGCGGCGTCGTCCCCCTGTCGATTTCGGGGCTCGAGGGTGCCGAGTTGTGGGCGTCCACCACTGCACTCACCGGGGATACGCGCATCTCGGTTTGGACCACTCCCGGTCCCGCCAACGTCACCGAACTTCTCGACGAGGATCCCCTGTTCGCTGCTGCACTGTCCGACGCTGTAGAGCAGAACGGTGGCGATCCCCTGTTCGGTCCCTTCATCACCAACAGCTTCGTTCTCACCGGTAGACGCATCCACCTCGGGCCCAAGCTCGGCACACTTCTGCGCGAGCCGATAGAACTTCGTATCCCGCTGTCCACCCTCGGTCTCGACGAGGACGACCTGGTGTTGGCGTTGCTCAGCGACGGCCGCGGCACCCAGGGCGCACCCTCTCGTATCGTCGACGGCGTTCTGCGAGTCGACATCGCCCACTTCAGCTTCGTCGACATCGTCTCGGACGCCGCGTCGGCACTCACCAACGGAGCGAGGCGACTCGGCCGCATCGGTGGCAACATCTGGAACAATCCGACGGCCAGCCCGGGTAGCAGCTTCGGCCCCGCGCTCACCACCATCAACAACGGCCCGCTGATGGCGGGCCTCGAACCCATCTACGACGCGGTCTGCACTCGCGATGACCTGGTTTTTGACTCGTCGGTGAAGCCCAAGCTGTGGGATCTGCTACTCAACCTCGGGTTCGCCCATCAGGTCGCGGCAAGCGGTGGCTTCAAGGGTGGCGCGGCCGAGACCAAGGCCCTCGCGAACATGGTGAGGGCTCGCTACGACCACGCCACGGAGGGCCCCAAGAACGGTGTCCACGTGACCCTTTCGGAGATGTTCGACTGGGCGCTCGACATCATGGACGGCGACGTGTACCAGGCACTTGCCCTCAGCCACGACATGTTGTCGGTGAACCGGAATTCGGGTCCGGTACAAAGTTCGCTCCAGGACGTGCGCGGCGACGGCAAGGACGAGAGCGGTGGCCGGTACCACGTGCTCGGCGCAGCCGTCTATTCGTTCATGGCCACGCACGCTGTCGATCAGAACAAGTCGGGTTTCTTCGACGTAGACGCTGACACTTCGGTCACACTCGAAGAGGCCTGGTATTCGGGCGACATCCGCGGCGACACCGAGGAGTACGTGCTCGACCTCAAGGGTGTCGAGCTGGGCCGGCGGCTCTACGACCTCTGGCAAGCCAGGTCGGGACAGGGGACGTACGAACAACGCGACGAGTTCGAGGCATTCTGCGGCGAGTCGCCTCCCGGCGCGCTACGCGTCACGATGGTCGAACCGGTCGATGATCCGATCGCAGGCAAGGCGTCGACCTTCAGGTTCGACATCGAAGGCGGCTACGTTCCCAGACCCCCCACGGGCACCGGAAGTTATCGGCTGACGGTGGAGAACGCGACCCGCCAGACCACGATCGGGGCCGCCAATGTGGCCTACGCCGGTGGTGACGAGGTTCGCCAGTTCATCGACATCACGTTCCCCGAGCCCGGTCGCTACAGCGTTCGGGCAACCGTCACCGACGGTGCCGGAGGCCAGCGAAGCGACTTCACAATCGTGACGGTCGTCGAACCGCCACCCATCGAGTGCGAGCGTGCCGCCGACGTGACCGAGTGCCCCGACGTCGACCCGATCACGGTCACACGAACCGCAGGAGACTGGTCGATCTGGAGAGTCGAGACGCGGTCACGCTCGACAGCAGTCTGCGGCACAGCCCCCAGTTATCTCGCTACCTACACCGTTCACCACACCGAGATCTACTGGAAGCGTCCGGAAAGCTCATTGGTGGCAGATGAGGCCACCCGTTCCGAGTTCGCCGACAAGATGGGCAAGTGGAATCTCTCGACGTGTTTCCAGGTCGGCGTCACCGACGTATGGACGATCACACCCGTCGAACGCGGCGCCAATGAAGCGTGGATCGATCAGCGTTGGAACCAGATCCACGAGCGTCTGACCGAACAGGGATACACACGAACCAACAGCAGGGCCGTGGGCTTGTGGAGCGAATTGTCCGGCCATGGCCAGACGGGGACCATCACCGTCGCCGACATCATCGCCGACAAGCAGTGACGGGCGATTCACGTGTCGGGAGGCTCATCGCAACCACCTCGTAGAGCACCGGTCCGACGGCGCGGATGGCCTTGCGCCGCTCCCCTCGCTCATAGTCTCCCCTGATTGCGCTGGGTCTGCGTTGCGAACATCGATCTGTCCGGTTCGAGCACAGGTCATCTGGGGCACGAGCTCAATCGAAGTCGCCGTTGTGTTGGCGGTACCCGACGAACGCTTCGGTGACACTCCCCATGTCGACCGGGTCGAGACCCTCTAGACCAAATCCGATGTCGGCCAACGCAGCAGCCCCGATCTTCGCTGCCCGGCGGCCAGCGGACCGGATGCGGGCAAGTGTTGCCCTGCCGTCGGTCGGGTGTGCCACCCGCTCGACCAGGCCATCGGCCTCGAGGCGGCCGATGGTGTTGGTGACCGAGGCAGCGTTGACCTGCAACCGGTCGCCGATCTTTCCCATGGGCAACTGCCCCTCGCGACTGAAGCTCAGCAGCGCCAGAACTTCGAAGCGGCTGAAGTTGAGTCCGAGCGGTTTCAGGGCTGCATCTATTCGTGCCGTCATGACCTGGTGAACCCGGGTGATCGAGGTCGCCGCGGCCATCGCATCGACGGCGTTCCACTCGGACCTCCGCCAGTTTCCCACCGCCATGGCGACGGGATCGTGGGCTACACTCCTACTCATCGCATTTACTTTAACGTCAAAGTAAATCTCTCGCTCGGAGGTCGAACCAGTGTCAGACGCCAACGACGACCCACAACAACGGTGGCAGGCCGCCTACGACGCCTCGAAGCTGCGGGACGTACCGTTCGAAACGATGTCGGGGGTGCCCGTCGACGCCGTGTACGGCGATGGCCCCTATCCCGGCGAGTACCCCTTCACGCGGGGCATCCACGCCTCGATGTACCGATCGCGCCTATGGACCATGCGCATGTTCGCCGGGTTCGGCACCGCCGAAGACACCAACGGCCGGTTCAAGGAACTGCTTGGGGCCGGCGGAACCGGATTGTCGACCGCCTTCGACATGCCGACCCTGATGGGACGCGACTCCGACAGCCCTTGGTCGTTGGGTGAGGTCGGCCGAGCCGGAGTGGCCATCGACACCCTGTCCGACATGGAGGACCTCTTCGCCGATATCGATCTCGCCGGCGTCTCGACCTCGATGACGATCAATGGTCCCGCAGCCACGGCCCTGGCGATGTACCTGTCGGTCGCCGAGAAGAACGGGGTCGCACGCTCTCAGCTCGGCGGCACCATCCAGAACGACATCCTGAAGGAGTACCAGGCTCAAAAGGAGTACATCTACCCGCCGCGACCATCGATGCGCATCGTGACCGACATGGTGCGTTTCACCACCGCCGAGATGCCCAGATGGAACCCGGTGTCGATCTCGGGCTACCACATCAGAGAGGCCGGGGCCACGGCCGCAGAAGAGCTCGCGTTCACCCTCGCCAACGGGTTCGCCTATGTCGAGGCAGCACTCGCAGCCGGCGAGGACGTCGACACATTCGGCAAACGTCTGTCGTTCTTCTTCAACAGCCACAGCGACTTCTTCGAGGAGATCGGCAAGTTCCGCGCCGCTCGCCGCATCTGGGCCCGCTGGATGAAGGAGCGCTACGGCGCCACCGACGAGCGGGCCATGTTGTGCCGCTTCCACACCCAGACCGCCGGAGTATCGCTCACCGCCCAACAGCCCGAGATCAACATCGCCCGGGTGGCCATCCAGGCTCTGGCGGGTGCCCTCGGCGGAACCCAGAGCCTCCACACCGACAGCTACGACGAAGCCCTGGCCCTGCCGTCGGACAAGGCGGCCCGTATCGCCCTGCGCACCCAGCAGATCGTCGCCCACGAGACCGGGGTCGTCAACGTAGCGGACCCACTCGGCGGTGCGCCGTTCATCGAGTGGATGACCGACGAGATGGAACGTCAAGCCGAGGACGTCTTCGCCAAACTCGACGACATGGGCAATGGTTCGATCCTCGAGGGTGTCTACGCGGGCATCGAGAACGGCTACTTCGTCGGCGAGATCGCCGACTCCGCCTACCGCTTCGAACGCGAGGTGAACGCAGGGCGCCGCATCATCGTCGGTGTCAACGGCTTCACCGACGGAGACGACGGCGAGGCCAACCTGCTGCGCATCGACCAGGCGACCGAGGACTATCAACGCAAGCGCCTCGACACCGTCAAACGCGAGCGCAACCAGGTTGCGGTCGACGAATCGCTCGCCTCCCTCACCGCCGCTGCCACCGACACGAACACCAACCTCATGCCTCCGATCATCGAGGCCGTGCGTACCTACGCCACCCTCGAAGAAGTCGCCATGGCCATGGAGCAGGTTTTCGGAACCTATGTAGAGAAAGCCATCGTGTGATGACCGACAAGACCGAACAGATCAGGATCGTTCTGGCCAAACTCGGCCTCGATGGCCACGATCGTGGCATCAAGGTTGTTGCGCGCATGCTTCGCGACGCCGGCATGGAGGTCATCTATCTCGGCCTTCGCCAGACGACGGACAGCATCGTTGCGGCTGTCGAGCAGGAAGACGCCGATGTGGTGGGTCTTTCGATGCACAACGCCGGTCATCTCACCCTTGCGCCGGCGATGGTCGAGGCCCTGCGGCAAGGCGACATAGACGTTCCATTGATCGTCGGCGGCATCGTCCCAGACGCGGATGTCGAAGCCCTCGAACAGGCAGGTGTCGCCGCCATCCTCGGACCGGGCGCCTCGGCCGAGGAGGTTGTTGCGACGGTGCGCAGCGTGGTGTCCGAAGCGTGACCTCTGTTAGAAACCTGCCGGTCGACGCCCTGGTCGAGCTGGCGCTCACCGACGATCGCCGCGCGGTCGGGAGGTTGCTCACCCTCGTCGAACGCAACGGGCCCGAGGCGACCGAGTGCGCCATGATGTTGCACGCCCACGGCACGGGCAGCCACGTCATCGGGATCACCGGGGCCCCTGGTGCGGGCAAGTCGACGCTCGTCGGCGAGATGGTTCAGCAGATGGTCGACGGGGGCTCACACCCAGCGGTCCTTGCCGTCGACCCTTCCTCTCCGCTGACCGGGGGCGCCATCCTCGGCGACAGGGTTCGTATGGCCGGGGTCACCGAGGCATTTATTCGCTCGGTCGCGACACGCGGTCACGCCGGGGGCCTGGCGCTCGCAATCCCCGGTGCTGTTCGGGTCTTCGACGCCGTCGGCTACAACCCGGTCGTCATCGAGACCGTCGGAGTCGGCCAGGTCGAGGTCGACGTGACCGCTGCCGCCGACACAACCGTCGTCGTGGTCACCCCTGGCATGGGCGACGCGGTCCAGGCCAACAAGGCGGGGCTGCTCGAGGTAGCCGACATATTTGTGGTCAACAAGGCCGACCGTCCAGGAGCTTCCGATGCCCGCCGAGATCTCGAGCTCATGCTCGACCTCAGCCACATGACGGGCCAAGAGGATGCCTCGTATCGCCCCCCGATCCTCATGACCAACTCGCTCGAAGGTGAGGGACACTCTGCGGTCATCGATGCCATCGAGACCCATCGCCGGCATCTGGTCGACACGGGTCAACTGGCCAAACGGAGACGACGGCGCATCGAGTTCGAGATCGAGAGCCGCCTGAGCACGGTGTTCGAGCAGAGGATGATCGAGCTCAAGACCGACCAGCGCTGGGTCGACATCGTCGACACGACCACGGCTGGCACCATCGCCCCTCCCGCCGCCTCACAACAGGTCGCCAACCTCCTCCTCCACTGACCCGGATCTGGGTGCCCCAAACTCTCACCCACGAGAGCCAGAGGTACCCAGATCACGGAGTCGCGACCTCGCGAGCACTGTCCTGACCTGGCCGGCGAACTCGACACCATCGTTGAGATACTGGGCCCAGGTGAGAGGCAGGACGGTCCAACCAAGCGTCGCCAGGTGCCTCGTACGGGACCGGTCGGATTCGAAGCTGTCGTCGTTGTCGTGAAAGGACCTGCTGTCGAGTTCGATCGCGATCATCGGGTCTGGATAGGCGAGATCGATGTAAGCCACGCGGCCGTTCAAGAACGTGACCGCATACTCGAACTCTGGTTCTGGCAAGCCGTGCGCGACGAGAAGTTCACCCGCCATCCGGCTCCAGGCGCTGAGGGGCACCCGCTTGTGATGTCCCTCCTCCTCGAGCAATGCACGCAGCACACCACAACCATTTCGTCCGTGCTCGGAGTGAACCGCAAGGACGGAGTAGAGATGCCACCATCGCAGCTTCCCGTCCCGAATGGCCGAATCGACGACCGGCTTCAGCCTCTTCAATCCGAGGTCGGCGCCGACGTCGAGAACGGTGCGCGCCAGCGGAGTGCACGGGATGCCGAGGCGTTCTATACAAGTGATCTTGTCCAGCTGGGTCGATTGACGAGTTCGAATCCCATCGAAACGTTTTCGACGACCGTCCGGAACGACCACCTCGACCGGTGCCTTCTCTAGTCCGTCGAGACCCAGCACGCGACCTGCCGCTCGATGGGTGGCGACACCACCGGTGTACAGACAGGCGGCAAGAAGTCCGCCGTGCCAACTGGGGCGCACGGCCCCGTGCCGATACACGCCGGGATGGATCCTGACGAGTTCTCCCGAACCGACCGAACGCGCCACCGACGCGGACGCCATTCCCCACCCCATCAGCTCGGATCGCGAAGCGATCCCGTAGTACATCCTCATGTGACGCAGCGCGTCGTCCGGCAGTGCCATGACATCCATCCGCTCGGATCGAAATTGATCGAGGGAAGCCGAAACGAGGTTACCGTGAACAACCCGCCAGTCATGCCCCTGGATTCGGGTGCCTACAACTCTCACACATGAGAAATTGGGGAACCCAGATGGGGCGCGGGCGTATCCCCGCAGTCCTGGCGTACGTTCACACACGGAATGGGACACAGTCGGCGGCAGCCAGCCATGAGGGGGTTCGGGCAACAGCTCGCCCGCGCCCGTCGGGGCGACGGCGCTGCAATGCGGGCCTTGTACGACAGCGTGGCCGCCCAGGTCACGGGCTACGCACGGGGCAACGGCGTCGAGGATCCGGATGCGCTGGCGAACGAGACCCTGTTTCGTGCGCTGAGCCGAATCGATCGATTCGAGGGCGGCGAACAACACTTCCGGTCGTGGGTGTTCACCATCGCCCACAACCTGATCATCGACGACCGCAGACGGATGGACCGGCGACCGCAACAAACCGATGACGACGGCCCGCTCGAGTTCGCCACCGCACCCGACGACCCTGCCCACACAGCGATCTCGAACTGCGCCACCGAGGAACTGATCGGCGAGATCGCCCGGTTGACCGACTCACAACGCGATGTCGTACTTCTGCGGGTCGTTGCCGATCTCTCGTTGGAGGACGTGGCCAGGATCACCGGCCGCACCGTCGGGGCCACCAAGGCCCAACAACACCGGGCGCTGGCAACACTCAGGCGCAGACTCGCCGACAGGGCCGTATCTCGCGACAACAACCAGACGTTCACCCCGACACCATGAAACAGCGAGACGAAATCCCCGACGATGAGGCCACTGCGATGTACGACGCCCTCGTCGACGAAACACCCACTCCATCCCTACCCCTGCTGGCGATGTTCGACGGACGGGCGAACCACTCGAGGCGCCGACCCTTCATCGCTGCGTCGGTCGCAGCCTCGCTCGTCGCCCTGATCGCCGCGGTGGTCGTCGCGGGCCGCGAGCCACAACCCTCCCAGGTCGAGGCGGCTGCGGCCACCGGCAATGGGTCGCCAGACCAGCTCATGCCGGTGATGTCGTTCGTGTCGAGCGAGTCACAGGAGGAACCACTCGACCGAGATGACCCACCGGCCCAAACGGAGCCCGGGTCAGACACCGCCGAGCCGGGGGGTGACCGGTCCGGGTTCTGGTACTGCATCTTCGTGCCGACCGGTGGTTTCTGGTTCGACGATTCGATGTCGGTACCCAGGGGCACCGACGACGAACCACCGCTCGATGACTGTGTGACCCTCGACGGCTTCGAACCACTCGATCCTGCCGAGCTGGCCGAGCTGTTCCCCGACTTCGAGCCGCTGGTCGACCTGGCCGAGCTCTTCCCAGAGGGATTCGACCTCCCAGAGGGGTTTGATCTCCCAGAGGGATTCGACTTCCCGGAGGGAATGGACCTCCCGGGTCTCCTCGAGTTCCCCGATCTGTTCGAGTTCCCCGAAGGCTTCGAGCTCCCCGAGCACCCCGATGGTTGGCCCTTCGACGAACTTCCGGAACTGTTTGAATTCCCCAACCCCGAGGATTTTGCCGACGCCTTCGACCTCCCGCTGCCGCCTGAACTCGAGTCGTTCCTCCCGACCACAACCGAGGACGGGTGCCACTCGTTTGGATCCGAAGACGATTCATCGAACTTCACGGTCTGCTTGAACGGTGATGTGTTCGAACCGGACGCGCTCGCGGACGCATCTGATCGCCTCGACGACTTCTTCGATCGGATCTTCCAGGAGTCGGACCCCTCCCACTAGGGTTGGCCGGGTGAGCGACCCTGTGGATCCAGTTCGGGCGATACTCGCCGCACTCGAAGTCGAACACGAGATCATCGAGTGCGACCCCGACCTCGCCGACACCGCAGAGTTCTGCGCCCACTACGGCTATTCGATGGACGAGAGCGCCAACGCAATCGTCGTCATGGGCAAGGCCGATCCACCTCCATTTGTGATGTGTCTGGTCCTCGCCACAACCCAGCTCGACGTGAACAAGACCGTCCGAAAGCGCCTCGGAACTCGCAAGGCATCGTTTGCACCACCCGACGAGACGGCGGAACTGACCGGCATGACGCTGGGCGGTGTCACACCATTCGGCAAACCCGACGATCTTCCCCTGTGGATCGACTCGCGCGTGATGGAATGCGACCGGGTCATCGTCGGAGGCGGGTCGCGCGACAAGAAGATCTACCTGCCACCGTCTGGGCTGCTCGCGCTGCCGGCGGCCGAGGTCGTGGAGGATCTCGCCAGGATCCCTCCCGGCTGAGCGAACCTCAGCCGCGTTTGACGACGACCTCGAACCCTTCGACCTCGGGCTCGTCGTCGACCATCTCGGCAGGGAACCCGGGCGCCAGGATCGACAGACCGGTCTGCTCCTCGAGTCGTCCGATGATGGCGGGCGACCACTCTCTGGCACCGAAGCGATCCTGGCCGTCTCGGAAGATCCTCTCGAACTCGGGGCCGAGTTCGAGCTCGACCCCTGCCCTCTCGGCCACGGCGTTGAACAGGGAGATGTCCTTCACGACCAGGTCCATGGTGAAGTTGATGTCGCGGCTGCCGTTGAGAATGACCTGGCTCTCGGTTTCGTGAACAAATGAATTGCCAGACGAGATTCGAATCGCCTCGTAGGTGGTTGCCAGATCCATGCCTGCGGCCGCCGAGGTGACCAACGCCTCGCCGATCGACAAGAGGTTGGCGGTGGCCAGATAGTTCGTGACGACCTTCAGTACCGAGGCCGAGCCGAGACCGCCGGTGTGCAAGATCTGGCGGCCCATCGCCGTGAGGACAGGAAGCATACGATCGAAGACGTCGCGCTCGCAGCCGGCGAAGATCGAGATATTGCCCGTGGCGGCCCGATGACATCCACCCGAGACCGGACAGTCGATCGGCTCGGCGCCGACCCGTTGCACGAGGGCTCCGAGACGTTTGACCTCGGCTTCGTCCGTGGTGCTCATCTCGGCCCAGATCTTGCCGGGACCGAGACCGGCGAGAAGGCCGTCGTCGGCCTCCATCACCGCTGCGCTGGCCGCAGGGCTGGGCAGACACGTGATGACGACGTCGCACACCTCGGCCATCTCGCGAGGAGAACTGGCCCAGGTCGCTCCGTTGTCGAGAAAGGGTCTGGCCGCCCCCTCGTCCAGATCTCGAACCGTCAAGTCGAAACCATTGCGGAGCAATGATCCCGAGAGCTTGCCACCGACGTTGCCAAGGCCAACAAAACCAATCTTCATCGGCGGGACTCTAGGCGGCCCCCGTAGGGCCTGATGCCATTTCACAACCGAGGAAACACCAACCTGGGCCGGGCTGGGGCCCACGTCCTCAGGTGACCTGGGAACGGCCCCTGTCGATGATCGCCTGGCGTCTTCGCTCTACGGTCGACGCGTCGTAGAGATTTGCCTCGCGAAAGTCGACGGCGGCTCGCCCTTCGATGGTCCACGCCTGCGACAGACGAGCATCTTCTTGTTCGCTGTAGGTGGCCAACATCCGACGAACGCCGGCCTGGTCGTTCTCTGCGATGTCGATGGCCAGCTCCATGACGACATCCATGAGGCTTTCGTGTGGGACGACCTCGTTCACGAGCCCCCAGGTGAGTGCCTTCCCGGCATCGACATAGTTGCCAGAGAGCGATATCTGGCGGGCCCGCCGCGCTCCGACCGCATCGGCGAGGAGCGGCGTCAGGCCCCACCCCGGCATGACCCCCACCCGGGCATGTGTGTCGGCGAACGAGGCCCGATCGGAGGCGATCAGGAAGTCACAGTTCAGCGCCAGCTCGAAGCCGCCGGTGACGGCTGGCCCGTTGATGGCGCCGATGATCGGCTTGGTCATCGGACGCCATGGCCTGATACTTCCGCGACCGACGTTGGAGGCCCGCTCGGCCTCGTTCCTCCCACTGCCCAACTCGACGAGATCGAGCCCAGCGCAGAACGCCGGATCGGCACCGGTCAGCACGATCACCCGCACCTCGTCGTCGTCGCTCGCCTCGGCCATCGCGTCGCTCAGGCCGCGGCGCATCGCAGAGTTCAGCGCGTTTCGGCGGTCGGGGCGGTTGAAGGTCAGAATCGAGATCGGGCCGGCCCGCTCTATGAGAAGCGGCTCGTTCCTGCTTGTTTCTGTCGTCGTCATGGATGCTCTCCTCGTCGCTGCTTGCGCAGCGCTACCGTGGGCGAACCGATTCTCTCAGGAGCCGACCCCAATTGACGAAAGTATTCGTTCACGGCAACCCCGAAACCACCGACGTGTGGCGCCTGCTGGTTGCCGAACTGGCCGATCTCGGGGTGTCCGACATCGTCTTGTTGTCGCCTCCAGGCTTCGGCGCACCCTCACCTCACGGATTCGAGGCGACACCTGCCGCCTATATCGACTGGCTGGTGGCCGAGCTCGAAGCCATCGGCGAGCCGGTCGACCTGGTCGGCCACGACTGGGGGGCCGGCCACACCTTCGGCCTCGCCACAGCACGCCCCGACCTGTTGCGCTCGTACGCCGCTGACTGCGCCGGGCTGATGCACCCAGACTATGTGTGGCATGACGCCGCCCAGGGGTGGCAGACCCCCGAACTCGGCGAACAGATGATGGACGGCATGCTCGAGGCCGGGGCCGCCTTCTTGACCGAGGCCTACGTGGGGTTCGGCCTGCCACGAGATATCGCCGCCGCGATGGCCGAGGCGTTCAACGGCGACATGGCCCACTGTGTCCTCGAGCTGTACAGGGCCGCGGCACCTCCCCACCTGGCCGAGGCAGCCGAGCGCCTGTTCGCTGCACCCCGCCTGCCCGCGTTGATGATCGTTGCCACCAACGATCAGTACGTACCCGCCGAACTGGCAGGCCCGGTCGCCGAACGCCTGAATGCCGCCACCCTTCGCCTGAAGGATCGAGGCCATTGGTGGATGGCCGAAGCGCCAGCCGAGGCAGCCCGGGGACTCGTCGAGTTCTGGAACGCGGTCTGATCTCGTGACCGCCGTATTGATCGCAGGGTTGGGGGTTGCCACCATCGTCGATTGGGTGGCGGTGTGGCAGCGATGGACCAGGGTCGAAGAGGTCCTCAAGCCGCTGGTCATGGTCGTCCTGCTCGGATTGGCCATGACGTCCCTGGATGGGTCGGTGCGCATCATCGTGTGTGCGGCGATCGTGTTCGGAATGGGTGGAGACATCGCCCTGCTGAAGCGGGTCGACATGTTCATCGTCGGCCTCGCCTCGTTTCTCGTCGGTCACATCCTGTACGTGGTCGCTTTCGCTACCGACGGGTTGAACATGGTCGCCCTCGCCGCCGGAACCGTGTTCGCGGCCGTGTTGATCGGTGGTCTGGGAAAGCCGATCATCGAAGCAAACCGGGGCAGCGCCCTTCGTGCCCCGGTCACTGCATACATCGTCGTCATAGCTTGTATGGTCGCTGCAGCCATCGGGACGACCCGTCCCGTCGTGGCGGCCGGTGCGGTGTTGTTCGCCCTGTCCGATGCACTCTTGGGCTACGACAGATTCGTGACCCCTCGCTCCGATCGCCGAATCGCTGTCATGGTCATGTACCACCTCGGCCAGTTCGCCATCGTCGCCGGTCTGGTATAGCGGTGCTCAGAGTTCACCAATAGTGCGGGTGTTGGCTGAATCGAGCACGGTCTGTGCCATTTCGAGATGTAGCCGTCCACCTGAGGTGTAGGGATGGGCGGCTATCGCGTCGAGATCGAGCTCGATTCCAAGCCCCGGCCGGCAGGGTGGCGATAGGTAACCCGAGTCCCAATCGAGAGGTTCGACCACAACCGCCTCGTGAAATTCGCTGCGGATCGTTTCGAGGAGCAGGAAGCTGGGGCTGGTGAACCCAACGTGGGCGGCGGCCGCGTGGGCGACGGGGCCGCAGTAGATGTGTGGAGCGATCTGTGCGTTGTACAGCTCGGTCAGGATTGCGATCTTTTTTGTCTCCCACACTCCCCCACTGCGCCCGATGTCGGGCTGCACGATCGACACACCAGCCTCGAGGGCGGCATGGAACTCGCCCTTGGTCGTCAAACGTTC
This sequence comes from Actinomycetes bacterium, assembly GCA_024228575.1. Classification (GTDB taxonomy): domain Bacteria; phylum Actinomycetota; class Acidimicrobiia; order Acidimicrobiales; family Poriferisodalaceae; genus JAAETH01. Next base: position 53,327 of record JAAETH010000054.1, on the reverse strand, counting down.
GCCGGTGGCGACGGGGATCGACGTTGCGGCAGCGACCCGCCCGATGGCGTCCATCTGGTCGGGAGGGCAAGGTTCCTCGAACCAGAGCGGGTCGTAGGGTTCGAGCCGACGCGCCAGCCGAATAGCCGACGAGGTAGTCATCTGACCATGAGTTCCGAACAAGATGTCGGCGCGGTCGCCGACAGCTTCGCGGATACGTCTGACGTTGTATTCGGACCGCGACAGCTCGCCGAGCGACAGTTCGCGGCCGCCCTGGATCGTGTAGGGACCGGCGGGGTCCTGCTTGATCGCGGTCCATCCCATCTCGACATACCTGGCTGCGGCCTCAGCCGCTGCGTCGCCGTCGTGGTACACATCGGGCGAACCCTCACCGGGCTGGCCGTTCTCGTCGACATCGAGCGGGTAAAGGTAGGTATAGGTCCGCAGACGGTCGTGGAACCTGCCTCCGAGCAGCTCGTATACCGGAACCTCGTGGTGTTTGCCGAGGATGTCCCAGACCGCCATCTCGATGCCGCTGAACACACCCATCATCGAGACGTCAGGCCGTTGGGTGAATCCAGCCGAGTAGACCCGCCGAAACATCGTTTCGACGTGGTGGGGATCCATGCCCGCGATGTAGCGATCGAACGTGTCGGTGATCATCCGGCATGTGATATCTGCCGAGACCGGAATGCCGTAGCACTCGCCCACACCGTCTATCCCGACGTCTGTCGTGACCTTGACAAAAACCCAGAACGATCCTCCGAGACCGGTCGGGGGAACCGTGACAAAGGTGTCGATCGATTCGAGCTTCACGCGAGCCTCGCCTTCGATGGGGTCAGACCGGAATGGGGCATGCCTCCAAACGGTACGTGGCCAGGCGCTTGCGCAGCGCCCATATCAACAGCCCCACGGCGGCGAGGCCCACTATCGGCTGCACGGGTGCCCACCAGCTGAGAGCCCCTGAGGTACCGACCAGCGCCACGACCGCCTGATTACACACCGGGCAACCAACGGCCAGGAACGAGACAAATCCGCCCCAAATGGTGCGGTTCTCCTCCTTCTCGCCCATGCCCTCCGGCACCCGGATGGCGAGGATCAAGCCGATCAACGAGGCGCTGACGGCCAGGATGACGTAGTCGATCGGACGGGTTTCGACCGGCCGGCCGAACACAGGTGTGTCGACGAGGTCGGAAGGGATACCGATAGCCAGGGTCGCGACAAGCGAGATGGGGATCGCACGAAGCCACGTCGTCGGTGGCAATTCGCGCAGATCGTTCATCACGGAAGCTCGAACCCCGGCGAGGATCTAGATATTCCAGGGCTACGTTGATCACATGCGCAAAGCACTGCTGATCACCGCCGCGAGCCTCTCTGCTGGACTCCTGGCAACCCGGCTGGGCGAGAGCAAGATCCTCGCCGAACTCGAGAACACACCCCCACCCGACTGGTGGAAGACACCGAGATTTCCCGATGGCACAGAGCTGAAGGTGCAGACCGACGACCACGCCGAGATCCACGTCGCAACCGCAGGCGACACCTCGGCACCTCCAGTCGTTCTGATCCACGGAATCACCCAGAATCACCACGATCTGGGGCTGGTAGCCGAACGACTGCTCGAATCGGGGTTCCACGTTGTTGGAATCGACCAGCGCGGACATGGAGATTCGACCGTCGGCACCGACGGATTCAGCGCTCACCGGCTCGGTCTGGACCTCGGCCAGGTCCTGACTCACCTCGATCTGAACGGGGTCGTGTTGGGTGGCCACTCGATGGGCGGAATCGCGATCCAGGCCATGCTGGTCGGCGCTGCGACCGACCTGACCGACAGAGTCAAGGCGGTTGTGCTGGTGGCGACGACACCTCGACTGGACCAGCCTCATCACCGACTGATCACGCGCATATTCGGCAGTCGTTTGTACACCTGGTCGAAGAACCATCCCGTGCATGGGCCGGCCTTCGGACGCATCGCATTTGGCCGCAAGGCAAGCATGGCCCAAGTCGGTGCGGTCATGGACTCCAGCCGCCGCTGCCCCGCCGCGAGCGAACGGGGTGCGGCCCGCGGGCTGGGCGACTACGACGTGGTCGACCAGCTGGCCGACACCGCTGTTCGGGCGACCGTTGTGTACGGAACACACGACGCCGTGACATTCCCATCGGACAACGCACTCATCGCCAGGCGTCTGGGGGCGAGGCCGGTAGTTCTCGAGGGCATCGGGCACTCGATCCCACAGGAAGATCCCGAGGCGATGGCCGAAGCAATCTGTCAGGCCCACACAGTCGCCGGCTGATCAGGTCGTGGGCGGCTTTGCCACGACCACCCGATCACGACCTGCTTTCTTGGCCAGGTAGAGAGCAGCGTCGGCGGCCGCCGCGAGGGCTTCGGCACCGTCGGGGTCACCCTGAAACGGAGCGACCCCGACCGAAACCGTGACGTACTCGATCACGCCCCCGGCAAGCTCGATCGGTGAAAGGCTGACAGCCGCACGAACTCGTTCGAGTACCTCCGATGCTTCGTCGAGGCCGCAGTCGTGTAGCAGGACCGAGAACTCCTCGCCGCCGTACCGATAGACGACATCGAGGGCCCTGACGCTCTCCTCGATCGTGCGGGCGACGATCTGAAGGGCACGGTCGCCCGCCCGATGGCCAAACGTGTCGTTGAATTGTTTGAAGTGATCGACGTCGATCATGGCGAAACAGACGCCGAGCCCGCTGACCACACCGAGATCGTTGTCGAGCCTTCGCCGGTTGTGGAGCTGGGTCAACCCGTCGACATCGGCGGCGGTGATCGCCGTGCTGTGGGCGGTCGCTGCCTGCAGTGCCGCGCCGGTAACCGAGGCGAGCATCTCGAGCGAGCGCATGTTGTCGCTCGAGAACGGTTTCGCCGCGCCACGGACAACAACGATGACTCCACCTACTTCGCCACCGATCACGACGGGAATCGCGGCCGCGGCAAATGGTCCACCCTCGATGGCGGGATCCGAGTCGACGATCTGTCGCGTCCTCTGTCCCATCTCGAACACCAGGTTGACAAGCCCGGACTGGACTTCACCTTCGGTGAACACGCCGGGGCTGGAGGCCGCCACAACTGTCACGCCGGGCGACATGCCGCCAAAGAAGCCGGTTGCATCGGCCCCGGTCATGCGCAGCGACTCATCGACGGCTATCGACTTCGTGGTGTCCTCGTCGAGGGCAGACATCATGCGGCGACTGACATCGAGCATCGTGCCGACCTCCGTCGAGACGGAAGGCCGGTGGCCCCTACGTTTGCGCCGCACAAAGACCAATGACGCTCCAGCCAGGACAAGGAGCCCCACGACGATGCTCGCGGCCAGCAGGGTGTTCGACGAGCCGGCCGATGTCTCCGCATCGGCCGCATGGGCGCTGTCGACAGCCGGAAGCCCGGCCGGAGCAACCGTTGTCTCGGCTGCGAGTGTTGTGGTGACCGGAGTGGTCGTGGTCGAGACAACCCCTGTGACGCCGATCGTCTCACGAACGTCCTGCAACCCCACCTCGGCTGCGTCGAGGACCCAAACGAGGGTCCGAGAGTCGAGATCGATCTGGGCCGTGCTGTCCAGCGTTCTCAGGACGTCGAGCACGACCCCACGATCGCGTGCTTCGGACAGGCGTGGTTCGGCACCACGCCTGATCGCCAGGTCGGTGACCGCATCAAGCCACAGGCCAACATCGAGCACTTCTGTCTCACCGTTCTCGATCTTGCGAAACAGAGGTTCCGGCAGCTCGGAGAGGACAAGGTCCACCGGTTCGCCGAGCCATCCCCATTCGGTGTCATGGAGCAGTCCGAGCAAGACGTCGTTGTCGGCTTCCACCAGTCCGAGCTCGCTCAGCAGCTCGTCGCGCGTCAGGTGGTCCAACCCGATCTGATCGGTGAGCTCCTCCAGTGTCGGGTTCGGAGCAAAGGCATCCAGCTCTGCCAGCACCACCATCTCAAATGTTGCACCGACCAGTGCCATCTCCGACCAGTCCTCGGACGGAGGCTGGGTGAGCTCCCGGGCGCGAGCGGCAGAAGGGGTGGTTCCGACCACCGAGGCCACACAAACGGCAGCTGCAACCAACCAACGAGACACCCGACCCCATCGGTCCTGCCGAGAAGGCTCTTGAGTCTTTGGGAGCCCCGAGGCCGCGGGGATGGCTTGGGGACGGTCAGAAGTGGCCCGGCTGGCACGAGATGGAAGCCTGAACCAACCCGACCGACCCCGAAGGGTTCGCCTAGTGTTCCGGTCATGGATCTGAACCTGGAAGGCAAGACGGCACTCGTCACCGGGGCATCGTCGGGGTTGGGCCTCGGCTGCGCCAGGGCTCTGGCATCGGAGGGTGCACGGGTTGTCATGGTCTCTCGATCGATCGAGAAGCTGACGGCCGCAGCAGAGTCTGTGCCTGGCGCAGCTGTGATGACAGCCGACGTATCGAACGACTCCGACCGCACAGCGATGCTCGACCGTGTCGCCGACGAGGTTGGTCAAGTCGACATCCTCATCGCCAACGCCGGCGGTCCCCCACCCGGCAACTTCGCCAGCACCGATGTCTCGGCCTATCGACCGGCCGTCGATCTGAACATGATGCCCACGATCGACATGTGTAAACGACTGGTTCCGGCGATGCAGCAGGCGGGTTGGGGTCGCGTGGTGGCCATCACGTCGATGTCGGTGCGCGAGCCGATGGCACAACTGATCTTGTCAAACACAGCCCGAGCGGGGTTGACGGCGTTTCTGAAGACCCTTTCTCGCGAGGTGGCGGGCGACGGCATCACGGTCAACTCGTTGCAGCCTGGGCTTCACGCGACGGCGAGATTGACCGACCTGTACGACGATCTCGGGCCCCTCGCCACCGCGGTTCCGACGAAGAAGCTGGGCGACGCCGACGACTTCGGACGAGTTGCCGCATTCCTGTGCTCGGACTCGGCCCAGTTCATCACCGGCGCCGCGATTCCCCTAGATGGCGGTGCAGGGCACGGCCTCCAATAGAACAGTTGGCGGTGCAGGGCACGGCCTCCAATAGAACAGCCGGTTGTTCAGTCGTCTCGTGGCGGGACGATGAGAACCGGACGTCTGGAGCGTTCCACTACCTCGGTCGCGGTGTTCCCGAGCAACAGATCGTGCAGGCGACCATGTCGGTGGCGACCGACCACCACCACGTCGGCGTCGATCTCGTCTGCCACCTCGAGAATTGTGTCCGTGGTGGCCCCGACACGCATGACGGTCTCGGCTGTCTCGACACCGCGCTGGGCCAGGATCGCGGCCTGCTGGCCGATGCGTACTCTCTCGTGGTCGAGCTGCCGTTCACGGTCCTCGCGACTGCGAGGACCACCCTCGTCGTCATATCCGACAAACGCCGGCTCGGGAGCTGCGACGTGCAGGAGGGTCACAGTGGTGGTTGAACTCGATGCCAGATTCCCCACCACGTCGACCACTGCGTCGGCGGCTGGGGTGAAATCGACACACGCCAGAATCTTCATGGTTGGTCCAGTCCCTGTCTCGGTCCACTGTCGATGAACGACTCGGTTGTGTAACAAAAGACCTCGATGCCTCTCGGCCACGAACCGCGAGTGAAGCCGGCCTTGCGCCACAAGACGTCGAGGAACCAAGCTACCGACGGGCTCTGCTCCCACACGCTCGGCAACAACGTCGCCCGCCCTCGCCCGGCCTTGACCAATAGCCCGTCCACCCCTTCGCGCACGGTGGCCTGAAGTTCGTCGTACGAGCCGACATTCAGCCGTTGGAGTGGAGCGAGCACCGAAACCTCGACCTCCATCGATGCGAAGTCGGCGGGGTCGAGTGGTGGAAGCCGTGGGTCGCGAAATGCTGCGCCGAGGGCGTTGTCGGCAACATCGAGAGCAAGTGGTCGTCGCGATTCGATAGAACCGATACACCCGATGAGCCTGGACTCCTGGTGCAGACTCACGAAAGCGGCGCCCTGCTCAACCAGTTCCTCGGGCAACTCGTCTCCCTCGACAATCGAGGAGTCGACCCGCCGGTCGCCGGTCTCGAGGGCACGTCTGATCTCCGAAATGGCAATATCGAGTAGAGCGCGCCCACTTGTGGCATCGAGGCGAGAAGTGACACCGCTCATGACACCTCCTCGGATCTCGACGTGGGAATCTCATAGACGAACGAGCCGTAGCCGACCACCCGCCAGTTGTCGCCACCCGCGTCCGCCGAGGTTGCCAGCGACACGAGCACCGGTGACAGACCGCGACGACCCGCTGCGACCATCGCACCCCGCAACGGTGTCGCTCCACAGGCACCGTCGTGGGTGACGCCGGCCAGGTCGCCTGCAAGCACAGCATCGACGGTCGCCCTGTCGAGAGCCTTCGCCTCGGGTTCGGGGTGATAGTGACTCAGATCTGTCGAGATGACGATGATCGTTTCATCACCTCCCCAACATGTGTCGATCAGGTCGGCGACAAGGTCGGGTGGTGTTCGCCCCACGACCACGGGGACGAGCGTGAACCCGTCGCTCAACACACGCTGAAGGAACGGAAGCTGGACTTCGAGGGCGTGTTCTTGAGCGTGAGGCCTCTCATCGGTTTGTACTCCGTGCAAGACTTCGAGCGCCTCAACAGCCGGCCGGTCGATCTCGACATCGCCGAGCGGGGTCCGCCAGACGTGGGCCTGCGGAACGACCATCCCGCTCACTGGCATCGTGTGGGCCGGACCGAGCAACACCACCCGCTTCGGAGCGGGCACCAGGCGTGCCAGGCGGGAATATGCACACCCGGCCACCGAACCCGAGTAGCGATATCCCGCGTGAGGAACGACCACGATCTTCGCTCTTCCACGAACGTCAGCGTCGACTTCACCCTGGCCGGGGTGCTTGCAGCGGGTCACAAACCGGTCGACGTCGCGCGTCAGTTCGGCTGCATCGTTGGGGTAGAACGAGCCCGATACGGCGGGGTATCTGAGTCGTCGCATCATGTGTGCCTGCCCTTCACTGTGTGTCTCGGGTCGGCTTCGAGATCGTGACGGGCTGCCGGCGACGGCCCCAGGTACCGACTGGTCCGTCGAATCGACCGGCGATTGCCGTGTTGCAGGATCGACACAGACCGTCGTCGGTCAACCCGTATCGGTCGATGCGATACCAATCACGAACGATCACGCCGGTGCCACACCCGGGGCAATTTGTGGTGTCCCCATCCGAATCGTGAACGTTGCCCGTGTACACATAGTTGATGCCGTTCGACAAGGCGATGTCGCGCGCTCCTCGAAGCGTTTTCTGCGAGGTTTGTGGTGTGTCGAGCATCCGGTAGTCGGGGTGGAAAGCGCTGAAGTGTATGGGGACATCGGGGCCCAACTCTGCGACCACCCAGCGGGTCATCCGATCGACCTCTTCCTCGGAATCGTTGTGCCCGGGAATGATGAGCGTCGTCAGTTCGAGCCATACGTCGGTCTCGCGGTGCAGGTAGGTGATCGTGTCGAGGGTCGTCGCCAACGAACCTCCGGTCAGCCGCGTGTAGAAGTCCTCGGTGAAAGCCTTGAGGTCGACGTTCGCCGCGTCGATGTGGCGAAACATCTCGACTCTGGGTTCGTCGCAGACATATCCGGCGGTGACAGCGACGGTGGAAATACCCAGTTCGTGGCAGGCGATGGCGGTATCGCGTGCGTACTCGACGAAGATCGTCGGGTCGTTGTATGTGAACGCCACGCTCTTGCACCCGTGTTCGACCGCCGCAAGAGCGATCGCTTCTGGACTCGCAGCGGCGGCTAGCGAGTGGATCTGCTTCGATTTGGAGATGTCCCAGTTCTGACAGAATCGGCATGCGAGATTGCACCCTGCAGTACCAAACGAGAGCACCGATGTGCCCGGATAGAAGTGGTTGAGCGGTTTCTTCTCGATCGGATCGACACAAAAGCCGCTCGACCGACCATATGTCGTGAGGTAGATCTTGCCTTCGGCTCTTCCTCGAACAAAACACAATCCCCGCTGGCCCTCGTGGAGCTTGCAATAACGCGGACACAGGTCGCACTGGACGCGACCGTCGCCCAGCTGGTGCCAGTACTCGGTCGGCACCGTGAACCCGTCGTCGAGAACGATTGGTTCACCCATGGGTGAACACTACGAAGTTGGTGTCGTGGCCGACGAGGGTCCTAGGTCAATTTGTGTCCGCGTCACCGGCGCGATCGCTCTCAGTCGCCGGGGAAGACGACATCTGGAATCTCGTCTCGGGCAAGGCGCCAATATGTGGCGACGCGCTCGACAAAAGCGGGAGGACTCTCGGCATAGACCCTGAGACCGGCCGCCACCGCCATCGACTCGAGGTGGGCCTGGATCTCCTTTGCCGCTTCGGCGACACGCCTGCGGTCCTCGTCCGGTTCGATCAGAAGGGCACCGCGAAGCACGTAGAGATCGTGATGATCGCCGATCGCTTCGCCGATACCGTCGAGCTGGTCGACCATCGGTGCAAGCACAGAGGGAGCGATCGATTGCAGCAGACGCACCTGGTACCAGAGACGTTTCGCGCTTGTGCGCAGGCGGTGGAGGGCTTCGTCATCTGCACCGTCGAGCACCACCGTCAGGCGGCCGAGGCCCTTTGAATAGGTTTCCTCCAGCCCGGCGCGAAGAGACCCAAACCCCTTCCCCAACTTCCATTCGTCGGCCATCTGCCTTGCGTTGCTCAACATGGTCCTGGCGGCATCGATGTCGCGTGAGTCGACCTTGGCGTCGGCGAGGCTCGAGACAACAGCATGGATGTCTATCGACGACGTGTCGACACCCCAGTCGTCTCGCATGTTGGCCAGGGTGGCGGCGGCAACGGTCGCGTCGCGAGAGCCGGCCAATCCGCGGGCGGCGCCGCGACACAACGATGCGACCGCCTTGGCGTCTTCGCCGACCTTTGGCCGCACCAGATCGCAGACACCGCGCACCTCCTTGCACCGCTTGCGAATCTCGTGGACGGCTTTGGTGTCGTCGTGACCCGGCGAACCGTAGAGGGTCAACCGTTCGAGCGCGTCGTCGAGACTCTCGGAGACAACCCTACGCACGGCAGCGCGTGCCGTTTCATGTCGTTCGACACTGAACGCCATGTATACCTTTCGTTTCTGATACCACTCTTGAAACTACTCCGCGCTGACGCGAGTTCCCGCACTGACGACGAGCAACAACATGAGCCACCTACACAAGCTCTCGATCACGATCCTCGTTCTCGCAATTCCCGTTGTGGGTTTCGTTCCCCAAGCAGACGCTGCTCCCGGTGATCAGCGCCCTGTCATCATCGGCGCCGGGGTCGACGCACCCGATGTAAATATGTCCGATATCGAGGACGCGATCGTCGCCGGCGCTCCGCGCGATGAGAAAAGCGGATGGTTCGTCACGGCGGTTGGTGCCGTCGCAAGTTATGGAGGCGCTCCCCATCTCGGCGACCTGTTCCACCTCGATCTGGTCGAGCCGATCGTGGCCATGGCCGCCACACCGAGTGGCGACGGCTACTGGCTGGCGGCCTCCGACGGCGGCGTGTTCACATTCGGCGACGCTGGTTTCTTCGGTTCGGCGGGCGACATCGCCCTTGTCTCGCCGGTGGTCGACATGGCCACAACCTCGAGTGGTCACGGTTACTGGCTCGTCGCAGCCGATGGTGGTGTGTTTGCATTCGGCGACGCCACCTTCCAGGGTTCGATGGGAGCGATCCGGCTCGACCAGCCGATAGCTGCCATCGCCCGACCGACGGCCGACCGCGGCTACTGGCTCGTCGGCGAGGACGGCGGTGTCTTCACATTCGGTGATGCCACCTTCCTCGGTTCAACCGGAGGGCAGCCCACAACATCGGCCGTTGTCGACATCGTTCCCACCGGAGAAGACGGGTACTGGCTCGTGACCGAGGCGGGGGTGATCAGCTCGTTCGGAGACGCTCCGACGGTGCCCCCAGCGGAGACGACCGGAACAGTGGTCGCTGCGACGCGGCGCGGCTCTGGACTGTGGCTGACCCAGCACCCGACTCTCGATGTCGTAGCCGTCTGGCGATCGGGCGGCTTCACGTCGGCCAGCCTGGCCGACGTGTTGACCGCCGTCGAGGCCGCCGGGGCGGCCGCCGTCGTCACCCACACCGGCACGATCCGGGTTCTTTCTGTGACCCGCGACGACCACACGATCGATGCCGCCACACCAGGCTGGCAGATTCCGTTCACTTCCAGGGCGGTCGATCCTCTCGATGCCGCCGTGTTCGTCGGGGGCGATGTGGCAGGAGCGCTCGAGCGCGACGAGGTCGTTCTCGGACGCACAACGGCGCTCATGCGTGGTGCCAGACCCGGCGACATCGTCACCTTCCTCGGCGTCGACGACTCTGTTCAGCGCAGGGAGATAGGCGCCGTGGTCGCAGACGGTCGCATCGGGGCGGAGATCTTGTTCTCGATATCGGATGCTGTCGACTTCGGGTTCAACCGGGCTTCATCGGTGTGGGTCACCGGCATCGACGATGTCGCCACCTTCGATTCGGCGCTCGAAGCGATCGTGGCAAACCACAGCAGGGTCAACTTCGTACGCAGCTGGGACCCGGTCGAACCCGACCCCGACTCGGTTCTCTCGACCCTACGACTCAAGCGGCTGATCGGCGAGTTCGAGTATCGCTACGCGTCTGGAGACAACATAGACATCGAGCCGGCATGGATCGCCGCGAACATCGGCTCCGAGACGTTCCCGATCCTCGGGAACATCCGCTGTAACCGCATCGTGTTCGATGACCTGACCGCCGCCTTGAGCGAGATCGAGCTTGAGGGCCTCGCCCACCTGATCGATGTCGCCGACACCCGCAGGCACGGTGGGTGCTGGAGTGCACGCCGCATCCGCGGCACCTCTGGGGACGCGATCTCGCGTCATGCCTGGGGATTGGCCCTCGACATCAACCCGCGGTCGAACCCGTGGGGGGCACCTCCGACGATGGATCTGCGAATCGTCGCGATCTTCCGTCGCCACGGCTTCGCCTGGGGTGGCACATGGACGCGCCCTGACGGCATGCATTTCGAATGGACCGGCAGCTGAGCAGCAGATGCCGCTCCGGCTCCGCAGGCGGCCTGCGTGGCCGGGGAACGCATGCGGCACGCAGTATCAGTACGGCGGCGGAAGCTGGTCGCCCACGCGGTGATTCAACACCTTCAGAACCCGGTCGTCGCGATGATGTCCCAACAGGCTGACCGTCGCCGTCGCGAGCTTGAACCGACGTCCCTCGATCGCGTCGAGGCCCAGCCAGCGGGCGATGAACACGGCGAGGCTGTGACCGTGGGCAAACACGACATCGACGCCCGATCCCGACACCGGGGCCGTGGCCGGATCCGTCACTTCGTCTATGAACGAATCGAGCCGAACACCGATCTCGTCGACCGTCTCGCCGGCCTTGTCGTGATGGGTCCAGATGCTCCAGTCGGGAATCTCGGCACGCATCTCGGCTGTGCGGATGCCTTCGTACTGCCCGTAGTCCCACTCGACCAGGCGATCGTCGACGATCAGCGGGGCATCGACCGCAACCAGCTCTGCGGTCTCGCGGGCACGGACCAAAGGGCTGGTGTAGCAGCGATCCGCATACCAGCCGCCAAGGGTCCTGGCCGCGTCGGCCGCTTCGGACCGCCCGTGATCGGTCAGCGCCAGATCGGTGAGTCCGGTGTGTTTCCCCGCGACCGACCATTCGGTCTGGCCGTGTCGGATGATCAGCAGCTCGCGTCCCACGCCCGAAACACTAGACGCCACGCGCTACCCGTTCGTGGCGCCACACAGGCCGCGCCCACACCGGCACCGAAATCCACCAGACTTGGCGCATATGGCGATCAACTTGGTATCGATCCTGCTGGCTGCCGGTTGGGTTGTGGGCACGGTGGTGGCGGCAAGACTCATCGGTTCGAAGCCGATCACCGTCTGGAACACGATCGTGGGAGGCCATGTCGCAGCCCTGGGCGTAGCGCTTGGTTGTGTGGTTCTCTTGTTGTCGCCGTTCGGGTTCGTGCATGTCGCGTATGTTGTGGCGACACTCGGGCCTGCATTGCTGGCGCTGTCGGCAGCCATCGGTATCTGGCGAGGTTGGTTCGCCGACACACCTGCGGCCAAGGGTTTCGTGGCCATCCTGGTAGTTCCGGGCCTTGTCGGGCTGTGGGCAACCCACATCGCACCCTTCGACCTGAAGTTCGAAGAAGAGACCGTCGAATTGCCATGCGAGCGCTCCGGAACCGATCCGATCCGCATCGGTGTGCTGGCCGACATCCAGACACCGACGATCGGTGACTACGAGCGAGAGGCGGTGCAGCGGGTGATGGACGCGGACCCCGACCTGATCGTCATCGCCGGCGACATCCAACAAGGCGACGACCCCGACTACAGCGAGTTCAACGAGCTGTTCGCTTCCATGTCGGCCCCTCACGGCGTCTACGTGGTCCAGGGCGACGTCGACCGAATCGACGAGATGGACACCATCGTGTCCGGCACCGGTGTTGTCTGGTTGCACAACGAGATCGTCTCATTGAGCATCGGCGATCGCACGGTCCTGCTCGGCGGCAACGAGCGCGAGTACTACTCGATCAGCGCTGTCGAAATGCACGCTGAACTCGGAGCTGCCCCTGGCGAGGTGATCACCCTTGTTCTGACCCATCGTCCCGATCCCGCTCTGGTGCTCGGAGGTTCGGTCGATCTCGTGATGGCCGGCCACACCCACGGTGGACAGATAGCGATCCCCTTCCTCGGTCCGCTCCACGTCGCCAGCGACGTCCCCAGAAAGGTCGGGGCCGGCGGCCTGCACGAACTCGATGGGCAGCAGATCTATGTCAGTTCTGGCGTCGGAATGGAGCGGCTCGACGCTCCCCAGGTTCGACTGTTCTCTCCCCCATCGATCGGCCTGCTCACGCTAGAAACACCTGCGTCTTGCGCGAGCTGATCGGCTCCGACAACAAGAATTGCGTTCTGTCTCCAAAACTGGTCGCCAGGGCGACCGTTTTTGGAGACAGAACGAGATTGTGTGTTCGGGGGGGGTTCGGGTTCACATGCGGTATGCGTCGATGACCGGCTTCATGGGGCGGGCATACCAGAGGGGACGACGCAATCCGTGAGGGCCTGGCGCTGGGCGGGTCTTGGCGAGCCAGTCGACGTAGGCCTCGCGTGCCTTGGCAGTGTCGACCGAGACGTCGCCGTACTCGTCGCCCACCTCGGCCGGTGTGACGTGAACTCGCTGGTGCCAACACTGCATGCCGCTGATCGGATCGGGCTGTACGGGAAACGTCAGGTTCTGATGAACGCCCGTGTCGTTCCACCAGATGCGGTTCGTGTCGGGATCCGACGATGAGTAGCTACTCATGCCCTTGGTGCGCTCGAGCCTCCACTCGGTGCCGTCGTTGGTGATCTTGGCCAGTCCGGCACCCCACGAGCGCGCGTTCTCCTCATCGAGACGCCAGCGGCCCATGTGGTGTGATGCGGCGACAACACCTGGGCGGATGCCCTCGGTGCGCCATGACTGGATGACGAAGTGACCGATGCGGGTCGAAACCCTGACCAGGCCGCTCTCCTCGATGTTCAGCTGTTCTGCGTCCTGGGGGTGGATCCACAGCGGATGGCGGTGGCTGATCTCGTTCAACCACTTCGAGTTTGCCGACCGGGTGTGGATGAGCGTCGGGATACGAAACGTCGGCAACAGGATGCGCTCGGTTCCCCCTGTGCCGTCGGCAGCGGGTTCCATGTCGAGGTCTTCCCAATGCACATGACTGGGGATCCACTTCGGCGTGGCGTATTCGGGCCAGCCCCACTCCTTCAATGTGGTCGAGAACAGCTCGAGTTTCTTCGACGGTGTCGGGAAACCCTCCTTCAGTTCGCCATGAACCTCGACTGCGGGCGAACCGTCTCCGAGGGGGGCCAATGTGGTGGCCGAAAACGCCTCTTCGGAACCGTCGAAGGTCCCGGCCGTGCCAGGCTTTCGGTAGACACCCTCGTCGTCCTTCAAACAACCGTCGACCGCTGAGGGATCGACGTCGTTCTCGTAGGGTTCATAGACGTTGCCGGGCACCTCAAAGGCAGCCCGATCGCGCATGTACTCGAGTGGGGTCTGACCTGCTGCTGCGGCCGCTTCGGGCAAACCCGGTACCTCTTCTTCGAACATCAGCCCGTAGTACTCGTCGATGGGCATGACGTTGCCTGGCTTGGCTCGACTCTCGAAGTGTTTGCGAATGCCCATGGATCCGTCGGGATCGATGCGCCACGACAGGTCGAGCCAGAACTCGTTCTCTTCCCAGACCTCGCCGGGATTGAACTCGTACACGCGGGAGTTCTCGTCGACCTTCTCGCCCTGCAACTCGGCGTAGCGGCGCATGACCGGCTGACGGAAGCCGATCCAGCGAGAAGCGTGGGTCTCGAACGAGGCGATGTCGTGACGTTCGGAGGCCACACCCATCGGCAAGACGTAGTCGGCGAACCACGCCGTCTCGCTCCACGTGGGCGTCAAGGCGACATGACAGTGGACCTTGGCCTCATCCTTCAACGCCTCGAGCCAGGTGAACCCGTCTGGGTTGGTCCAGATCGGGTTGTAGACCCGGCTGAAGTAGACGTCGAGCTTGCCCCTGCCCTCGTTCAAGAAGTGTGGGAGCAGGATCGACATCTCGTGGTACGCCAGGGGGTACTCCCTGGGCCACGACATCTCGTTCCAGTGTTCGATCGGCTGCTTCGACAGCGGAGCGTGAGGCTTGAACTTGTTCCAGCCGTTGCCAGCCGTGCCGCCGACCGTTGCGACCGAGCCCGTCAGCACGTTCAGGAAGAACAGGGTGCGGGCAACCTGCCAACCACCGAGATTCCCAGCACCGGCAGAACGCCAGTTGTGGGTGGCGAGTTTGGTCGGGTGGGCGCCGATGATCTCGGCGATCTCGCGGATGGTTGCCGCGTCGACGCCGGTGACCCGCTCGGCTTCCTCGGGCGTGTAGTCGGCGTATTCGTCGAGCATGGCCTGGCCCACCGAGTCGAACTCGACTGCAAGGTCTGGCCTGGTCTCGCTCAGGTAGGTCTCCCAATTGGTCCAGCGCTCGACGAAGTCCTTGTTCCAGGTGTTGTTCTCGATGAGCAGGCGAGCGATCGCCAGGCAGAGGAAGGGTTCGGTCCCTGGCCAGGTCGGCAACCAGAAATCGGCCTTCGAGCCGGTATTCGACAGGCGCGGGTCGGCGACGATGACCTTGGCGCCCTTCTGTTGGGCCTCGATGATGCGCTGTGCGTGGGGGTTGAAATAGTGCCCTGCCTCGAGGTGGCTCGAGATCAGGAAGATGACTTCGGCGTTGGCGTAGTCCGAAGACGGCCGGTCGTGACCCATCCAGCTCTGGTAGCCGATGCGGGCGTTCGACGAACAGATATTGGTATGGCTGTTGTGACCGTCGACACCCCATCCGGCGAGGACCCGCTCGGTGTAGCCATCTTCGCCGGGGCGCCCGACGTGGTACATGACCTCGTCGCGGCGGTCCTCGGCGATGGCGGTACGGATGCGCCCCGCTATGTCGTCGAGGGCATCCTCCCACGACACCCTCTCCCACCGGCCGCCACCCCGCTCGCCAACGCGCTTCATCGGGTAGAGGACACGCTCTGGATCGTGGACCTGGTTGACCGTGGCCGGGCCTTTGGCACAGTTGCGGCCACGAGATGCCGGGTGTTCGGGGTTGCCCTCGAACTTGGCGATCTCGCCGGTTTCCTTGTCGATGTAGGCGACCAGACCACAAGCCGCCTCACAGTTGAAGCAGGTCGTGGGCACCAGGGTGTATTTGCGCTCGATCTTGTTGGGCCACGCCTTGGCGTCGAGCTCGGACCAGTCGTGCCACTTCTCGTGTGGCGGAAAGTTCGAGAGTCCGGCGTTGGAATTGCGGTAGTTCGTGTCGGTCATCGGATGTCCCCTAGGAAAGCGGCACGGACTGGCCGGAACGTACATAACTGTCCTCGTAGAACCACATACCGACGATGGCGGCAAGGCCTGCGAAAGCGGCGAGAACTGGATTGGACATGTCGGAGGCCAACACGATGACGAGCACTGCCACCGGAACGACCATGCCGAGCACCACACCTGTCCAGAACCGACTCTTGTATTCGCCCTTCGTCATGGCGTGAACGGCCATCTCGACGTGGCGGGTGTGTGAACCCGACAACTCGGCGAACAGGATCAGTGCCATGGCGCCTATGCCCGCCAGCGTGACCCATCGGATGGCGGCAACCTCTGGCAGATCCATGAACAGGTCGAGTATCAAGAAGGTGGCCCCACCGGCGGTGGCGGCCTGAGCCAACAACATCGGTAGTAGCAGCTCGCTCTGCCACAGGTCGCGACCCTCGCACTGGGCGAACAGGTAGGCGGTGTAGCCGGCGGTTCCCGCGGCCAACAGAGCGGTCGGAATGGCGAACACCTTCAGCAGTCCACCCGCATCGGCGAGACCGGCGATCCACCAAAGAGCCATGAACCCAGCGAACGCGCCGAGGATGTAGGCCCCCTTCACCAACCAGCTCGACCGGTTGCCACTGGTGAGCAGATAGTGGAACCGGGTCGGCTGTTTCAGGTCGACGACCAGCAGCACACCTGTCAGAGCAAGGAACACCCCGGCGACAATCGGCGGAACGACACCGACGGCGGCTTGTTCGCCCGAGTGACCCAACAGCACCAGCAGTGCGGCGACGAACATGACACCTGCAGCTATGGCCTTGGTGACGAGATAACCCGACACCTTCTCTTTCCAGATCAGGGGGTGTGACCCGGTGGTGTAGGTGGTGCGAGCGATGACGCCGGCGTCGACATGGGGAGGTGTCGGATGGTTCGGAGTGGTGTCGGCCCAGATGAGGCCGTCACCGGGGATGTGGCTTCGCAGCGGGTCGAGCGCGGCCTGGTTGGCTCCCCGGTAGTAGACCTTGGGATTTGTGTTCTGCTCTGGCGATCTGACAGCCACGTCGTCGCGCCCGATGATCTTCAGCGCAGCGTTGTCGGCATCGTCGAAATCGATGACCTTGATCGAGTGGGTCGGGCACACGACCACACACGCCGGTTCCAGACCGACCTCGATGCGGTGGTTGCAGAAATTGCACTTGTTGGCGGTATCGGTCTCTGGGTTGATGTAGATCGCGTCGTAGGGGCATGCGTTCATGCAGCCCTTGCAGCCAATACATCGGTCGTTGTTGAAGTCGACCACACCGTTGTCGGCACGGTTGAGCGCCGATGTCGGGCAGATCTTCACACATGGTGCATCCTCACAGTGGTTGCACCGCAAGACGGTGAAGTGCCGTGAGGTGTTCGGAAACTCGCCGGTTTCCGTGTACTTGAGCCAGGTCCGATTCACCCCCAGCGGAACATCATGTTCGCTCTTGCACGCGACGGTGCACGCATGGCAGCCAATACACCCGTCGCTGTCGAGCAGGAACCCAAGTTTTGTCATTCGCCCTCTCCCGCAGCGGTCGCCTAAATGTACGGTCAATTAGAATGGAGGTCAACAACCTCCACCGATAGCCGAGAGTGTCGGAGTCGCCGGGCGGGCCTGCCTGAGCGAACTAGCCTTGCACCGATGATCATCTGTGCGGGCGAAGCTCTCGTCGATCTGGTGCCCGACGCAAGGCCGGGTGGCGGGCCGATGAACACTGCCATCGCGGCAGCGCGCCTGGGAACACCGACCGCGTTCCTCGGGCGGGTGTCGACCGACCCTTTCGGCGACCTGATCTGGCGACATCTGGCCGACTCGGGCGTCGACCTGACCATCGCCCAGCGCGGCGATGAACCGACCTGCCTGGCCATCGTCGAAGGCGATCCCCCTGTGTTCACCTTCCAGGGCGACGGCACCGCCGACACGATGCTCGAGCCACCCGACCTGAGCGCACTCGGACCCGGGCCTCACATCCTTCACGGTGGAACACTCGGCCTGTTTCGTCGCCCGGCTGCAACCGTCCTGGCCGACGTCGCCACCACACACGACGGACTGGTCTCTCTCGACCCGAACGTGAGACCACAGATCATCGGTTCGGCGGGACGGCCCGACTGGATGACCTGGTTCCAGCGGTGGCTCACCAACACCGGGGTATTGAGGGCTTCGGACGCCGATCTCGACTGGATCTTCCCGGGCCGTACACCCGAACAAATCGCAACCACCCTCTTCGACGGTGGTGTGCGTGCGCTCATCGTCACCACGTCGGAAGGTGCGATCGTTCACACTCCGGCTGGCTCGGCATCCGCCCCGGCTCAGCGAATCGATGTCGTCGACACGGTAGGTGCCGGCGATTCGTTCTGTGGTGGCGTCCTGGTGTGCCTCCACGATGCCGGCGTACGGACCAACACCGCTCTCGACGACGTCTTGCTCGACGACTGGGTCGGCATCCTCGACTTCGCGGGGCGAGTAGCAGCAGTGACGGTTCAGAGAATCGGCGCAGACCCACCCTCGAGAACCGACCTGACCCGGTAGCACCAATGCGCGTGGTCGTCGTGGACGGTGGCCGATGCCCTCTCGCTACGTAGTATCGGCGCCGTGTTCGGAGTCCTCTGATGCGCAGCACATCCACCATCTCGGTGATCCTCGCCATGTGTGTGTGCCTAGCGGCGTGCAGCGAGCCGGACCTTCGCTCGACCCCAGATCAACGGCCGACTTCGATCATCCACGGCATCAGCTACCCGGTTTGGGCCGAGGACGGATACAGCAGGGTCGAGAACGCCGAGCACATCACACAAATCGCAGCGACAGGTGCAAACTGGATCTCGTTCACGATCACCTGGTACCAGCCCAACACGAAGGCCAGCTGCCCTGAACCGACCATCGAAACGGCTCACCTCGATGGCCTCGACCGTGTGACGGAGCTCGCCGCCGACGCAGGGCTGCATGTGGCCATCAAGGCGATGGTCGATGTGTCGGACGGGACCTACCGGGGCGAACTCGAACCAGCCGATCTCGACCGATGGTTCACCTGCTACGGCCAACTGATGGCCGAGATCGCCGACCGGGCGGAACGGTCCGGGGCCGAGCTGATCGTCGTCGGGACCGAGTTCATCTCACTCGAGCAATACGACGAGCGCTGGCGGTCGCTCATCGCCGACCTACGCGAGCGGTTCTCGGGTTCGCTCACCTACTCGGTCAACTTCACCGATGTTGGCTCGGTCGACTTCTGGGACGATCTCGACCTGATCGGGGTCAGTGCGTATTGGCCACTGTCGGAGGTTCCCACGACCGATGTCGACGCCCTGGTCGAGGCGTGGCAGCCCGTTGCCGCCCTGCTGGACACCATGTCGCTGCGTTGGGATCGACCCATCCTGCTGGCCGAACTCGGCTATCGCAGTGTCGAGGGAGCAACGACCGCACCTTGGGATTGGGCCACCGGCTCACAACCAGCCGATGAGGAGCAGGAAGCGGCATTTGCCGCTGCGGCGCGGGTTTGGCAGCGACGAGACACCTTCGGTGGTGTGCTGATCTGGGCATGGGACGACCTCGCCGACACCGATGAGGACCAGGCCACCGACTACACGCCTCGAGGCAAACCCGCCGAATCGATCATCCGGACATGGTTCTCGACCACATAGAGCGTCCCACAACAACGAATCGGGGAGTGCTCTTCGACTCTGTGCTGGTGTAGAGTCACCGGCGAATCGCCACAAGGCCAAGTTCTTCGATGTACTCTGCAGCGTTCACATCCTCGGTCGGAATCCTCGCCGTACAGGTAGCTCCCCAACTGTCGTTCGCCGAATCGGTGCCGACCTCCCTGGCCACACTCGTGGCGGTGATGTCAGGATATGGCATTGCCTACAGGCGAGCCCGTAGGCAATCCACGATCTGATGTCGACCGCATGGATCGTCGTTCTGGCGATCGGCCTGGTGGGCCCGCTCTACGCCTTGTTGATGGGCTTGGTCGCTCGACCGCGCGCCCCACAACGCCCTCAACAGCAGGCCCCGGTCGACATCGTATGTCTCGTTCCCTGCCTCGACGAAGGCCTCGTTGTCGTCGACACGGTCCTCTCCTTGGTTTCGATGGGACCAACCGTCAGGGTTCTCGTCATCGACGACGCCTCGACCGACGGCACGCCCGAACTGGTCGAGCAGCTGGGCCACCCGCGGGTCTTCGTCCACCGCAGGCACCTGCCCGAGGCTCGCTTGGGGAAGGGCGATGCTCTGAACGCCGGCTTCGCGATCGTCAACCAAGCGGTGGCCGCCGAAGGAATCGACCCTGCATCGGTCATCATCGCCGTATTCGACGCAGACAGCAGTGTCGACGGGGCGACACTGGGAGTTGTCAGGTCGTGGTTTACCGATCCCCGGATCGGAGCCGTGCAGATAGCGGTACGAATCTCGAACCGGGCCAGGTCGTGGCTCGCGCGCATGCAAGATGTCGAGTTTGCGGGGTACGCGAGCATCTTCCAGAGGGGCCGCAACACACTTGGAAGTACCGGCCTCGGAGGCAATGGGCAGTTCGTCAGACTTGTGGCCCTTCAGGAGCTGGGCACCACCCCGTGGAGCCACAATCTCACAGAGGATCTCGACCTCGGCCTTCGCCTCGGCATCAACGGCTGGCGGGCCATCTTCGACAACGACGTGGCAGTACATCAACAAGGCGTACACGACGGGCGTCATCTGCTGCGCCAACGAACCAGGTGGTTCCAGGGCCATCTGCAGTGTTGGCCGACACTTCCTGCCATTTGGCGATCACCCCAGCGTCTGCGAGCGAGGCTCGATCTGACCCTGCACCTGCTCTTCCCCGCCGCGATGTTGCTCATCTCGGTCCCGATCCTGATCGCCGCGCTGTCGCTTCTTCGCAGCGCATCACTGGAACCGGCGGCCACTCTCGAGGCGATGGCGGCGGGACCGATCGTCCCATGGTGGTACCTCATCGGCTTCCTGGCCACACCACTCGTCGCCGTCGCCTACTGGAAGACAGAACCCAACGTGGGCTTTCTGCGGGGCCTGTTCCTCGCCCACGCCTACGCCTTCTTCACCTGGATCTGGTTCATCGCAGGCTGGCGGGCCGTGACGCGCCAGGCGATCGGACGCTCTGGGTGGACCAAGACAGCCCGAATCGACGAGGAACATTCCGCCTCATCGGCCACACCACCGGTCGCCTTCCCGCCGGCGATGTTTGGTCCACGACCCAACGTCTCGCCGGTGTCCGGTGTTGTCAACGAGATCGGCAGAACCGTCAAACCCGCCCGGGAAACCCACGTCGCCTCATGAGACGCTCTCGGACACTCAGGCGACGCAGTGGCTCACCATTGGCGGTTCTGATGATTCTTGTGGGCATCATCCTCGTGTTCGTCTTCGGTCGCGATGCCCTTTCTCGCCCGGTCGCCGGTCGAATCGACCAAGAGATCGGAAGCCCATCCGCGGTCGGTGACAACACCCTCAACTCCGACTTGCGGCCTCGACGATCAAACCCAACACACGCTGTTGTTGCGTGGGACGCAACCGCCAACGACCCCCACCACGAACTGGCCGTGGTGATGGTGGGCAACCTGCTGGGACACTTCGGCGAGGTCTCCTTCGTCGATGCGGCCACCATCACCACCGAGACGGCAACAGGCAGCGACCTGGTGGTCTACGTGTCGGCTGGCGAGAACTCACCAATCTCGACCGACCTGATTCGGTGGACGTCCGATGGTGGTCCAACCTTGTGGCTCGGCGGTGGCCTCGATCAGATTGCGACCCTGGCCCCCGACTACTTCGATCGACTGGGGTGGAGCGTCGGCGCGCCAAACAGCGGACTTTTGGCCGTCGACTATCGCGGAACATCGTTGCCCCGCGACCAGCGGGCCGGAGATCTGCCGGCGGTGACCGCATCGGCGGGAACCGAGGTCCTCGCTACCGCGACCGACAGCGCCCGGTCGAGCCTGGCAGCGCCGTACGCATTGCGGTTCGACAACCTGACCTGGCTTGCGGAGGCCCCGTTTGCCTACACAACCGAGGCCGACCGCGGCCTCGTGTTGGCGGACACATTGTTCGATCTGCTCGCGCCAGAACACGACGAACGCCATCGGGGTATGGTCCGCCTCGAGGATGTCGGCCCGACGGCGAACCCCGCTGCCCTACGGCGGATATCCGACGAACTCACCGCCCGCGATGTTCCGTTCAGCATCGCCGTCTACCCCGTCTGGATGGACCCGCGTGGGCGCTACAACGAGGGGCACGCGATTCGCCTCGCAGACCGGCCCGAGGTGGTCGCGGCGCTCGAATACATGAAATCTGCGGGTGGAACCGTCATCATGCACGGTGTCACCCATCAGCTCGGAGACGGGCCGAACCCATACCACGGTGCTTCCGGTGAGGACTTCGAGTTCTATGTCGCTCACGTCGATGATGATGACAATGTCGTCCTCGACGGCCCGCCAGCGATCGCCGACAGCGCGTGGACTTCAGACCGGATCGTGTGGGGGCTGGCCGAGTTCGCCGATGCCGGGCTCGATCGACCAACCGTCTTCGAGTTCCCCCACTACGCGGCCCACTGGGAGTCCTACGTGGGTATCGAAGACATGTTCGACGCAAGGTATGAACGCACGATGTATTTCGGCGGACTCCTGCGAGGCGAACCCAACCACCGTGTCGCCGATGACCAGTGGTACCCCTACCCCGTCGTCGACTTCTACGGCGAGCTTGTGTTGCCAGAGAACATGGGAAACTACATCGAGGTCGGGTACAACAACCACTCATCGCGAGGTGTCGACGAGCTGGTCGCGATCTCGCGCCGGCTCGGTGTTGTTCGCGACTCGGTTGCCTCGCTCTTCTTCCACCCCTACCTCGACCCCGAGCCGCTGCTCGATGTGGTCGACGCCATGCTCGCCGATGGGGTCGAGTTCGTCTCACCCTCGCAGCTGATCCTGGAGATGAACAGTTGAGGATTCTTGTCATCGTCGGCACCAGGCCAGAAGCCATCAAGATGGCGCCCGTCGTCCATGAGTTGCGAAGGCGCGCCATCGATCATCTCGTCTGTCTCACCGGTCAGCATCGCGAGCTGGTGCAACAGGTCTTGGACAGCTACGACATGTCTGCCGACATCGATCTCGACTTGATGACGCCGGGCCAGACCGTGGTCGAGGTGGCCCAACGGGTTCTCACGGCGGTCGAGCCGGTGCTCACCAGGACCCGACCGGACTGGATGCTGGTTCAGGGCGACACCACCACCGTCGCGGCCGCTGCCCTGTGCGCAGCGTGGAGCGGCGTCAAGGTCGGACACGTCGAGGCCGGTCTGCGATCGGGGGACAAGACCCAACCCTTCCCAGAAGAGATCAACCGCATCGTCGCAGGCCACGTCGCCGACCGTCACTTCGCCCCGACAACTGCGGCACACAACGCCCTGCTGGCAGAGGGTGTGCCCGCTCGCGACATCGTCACGACAGGCAACACGGTCATCGATGCGCTGCACTTCCAACGTGCAGTCGCCCCGTCGCCCCGCTCGCTGGTTCACCGACTCGACCCACACACGAAGTTGATGGTTCTCACCGCCCACCGACGGGAGAACTTCGGCCAGCCCTTGCGCGACGCCCTCGGCGCCGTCGCCCACCTCGCCAGGCAACGCTCCGACCTCGCAGTCGTCTACCCGGTGCATCCGAACCCAAACGTCGGTGCCGTGGCGCGAGAGCTGCTCGGCAATCTCGACAACGTGTTCCTCATCGAACCCGTCGACCATCCCGAGATGGTTTCCCTGCTGACACGCGCACACCTGGCGCTGACCGACTCGGGCGGCATCCAGGAGGAGGCACCCGCACTCGACACGCCGGTGCTCGTGTTGAGGGATGTCACCGAGCGACCAGAGGCCGTCTCGTCTGGCGCTGCCCGTCTCGTCGGGACCAACTCGGATCACATCATCTCTGAGGTGTCGCGTCTGCTCGACGATCCCGTCGCCCATCGCTCGATGTGTGTTGGCACGAGTCCCTACGGCGATGGGCTGGCGTCGCGCCGCATTGTTTCATCACTGCTCGGCGAGGCAATTCGAGAGTTCTCGCCGCCGATCGCGCGCTTGGGACGAGCCTCGTGAAACGACCGACCATGATCGTGGTCGTCATCGCCGTGGCGGTTGCGGCCTTGGTGCTGCGGCATCTCGACCAAACGCCCGCGCACGAATCGCTCGAAGCCGCCGCCTGGGTCTCGCCCGACACACCCGCCGGCGACC
The DNA here is from genome assembly GCA_024228575.1 of Actinomycetes bacterium. Taxonomy (GTDB): domain Bacteria; phylum Actinomycetota; class Acidimicrobiia; order Acidimicrobiales; family Poriferisodalaceae; genus JAAETH01. The sequence goes on along the minus strand of JAAETH010000054.1, from coordinate 29,297 downwards.
TCGATGAATCGGTCGCCGCAAACGCGACGCGAGATCCAGAAGGTGAGCGCGACCCCGTCCACAACGCCAGCGTCCCCGACGGGCCCTCGACGCTCATCGTTTACACCGGCGCCGACGAGTTCGGCCATCTGGGCCTGACCGCGGCGATGATGACCTCAAACCTCGTCGGGGCATTCGGCCCCTCGTCGATCTCACCCGAGTCGGACTACACGTCCGGCGATGCCTCGACCGGCGACCTCATCGTCATCACCTCAACATCGACCGAACACCAATTCTCCAACGTCCTGCTCGACGACATCGCGGCATCCGGCTCAAAGGTCATCTGGATGGGCCCGGGCTTCGATCAGCTGCTTCGTCGTCACCCAGACCTGGCGGGTTCGGAACATCTCGCGGCCAGCACTCCGGTTCCCGAATCGATCGTCGCAGTGCGCTACGAGGACTCCGATCTACCGGTCCATCCCATCGTCGGCGAGTACATCGGTGTCATCGGCTCGACCGGACCCGCCGCAGCCGTCATCGCCGAGGCCGTGCTGGACGACGGCAGAACGATTCCGTGGGCGGTTCGGTCGCCTCGGTTCGTCGTCCTGGCAGACACCCCGTTCAGGTATCACGGCGAAAATCTCTCGTACATGGTTCTCGCCGACCAGTTGCTGTCGTTGCTGCGACCAGACCATACGACCAGGCATCGCGCTCTCGTTCGGCTCGAAGACGTCGGACCCACATCGAGCGCGGCCGATCTGCGGGCGGTGGCCGACGAACTCGCGCGACGCAAGATCGCCTTCTCGGTCGGTGTCTACCCGGTCTGGCGCGACCCGAACGCGGTGTGGGACTACGGTGCCGAGGTCAGGCTCGCCGATAGCCCCGAGATCATCGATGCTCTCGAGTACATGCTGCTTCGTGGTGGGACCATCGTCTTGCACGGCTACACCCACCAGCGCGGCAGCTCGCCAAACCCCTTCGACGGGGTGTCGGGCAACGATTACGAGTTCTTCGCCGCCCACATCGACGAGAACGACCACGTCATCGAAGACGGACCGCTTCATCAGGCCAAGATCGATGCCACACCCGCCCGCATCAGCGAGGCGCTCGAGGAGTTCGAGGCGGCAGGGCTCGAGCGACCAAGGGTCTTCGAGTTCCCCCACTACGCCGCCTCCGCCGCCGACTATGTGACAACAAGCCCCATGTTCGAGGCCCGTTTCGAGCGCCCGATGTACCACCTCCCCGCGGGCGCAGCTCCACCCGAAGCCCTGTTCTTCAACCAGTGGTATCCGTATCCGGTCGTCGATTCTTACGGCGAACTCGTCCTGCCCGAGAACCTCGGCAACATCGAACCACAAGCAATCAACCAACACGCCGCGATCCTGCCCGCCGAACTGATCGACCGGGCCCGTATGCATCTGGTCGTCGACGACAACGTCGCCGGGTTCTTCTACCACCCATTCCTCGGCGCCCAGATGTTGGGTGAGGTGCTGGATGGAATGCTCGCACTCGGTTATGAGTTCGTCGATGCCGACACACTCATCGACGAATGGAACGTGGAAGACTGAGCGCGGAGAAACGTTCTCAGAGGAGGTTCCAATGGCAGGAAAGGTCGTGCACTTCGAGATCCCGATCGACGACAACGACCGCGCGACGGGCTTCTACGAAGAAACCTTCGGCTGGACACTTCAGCGCTGGGGGCCAGTCGAGTACTGGCTCACCGAGGGCGGTCAAGGCGAAGGAATCGAGGGTGCGCTCATCAAGCGCAGCGACGAATCCCCCAGCCCCGTGTTCTACATCGACGTCGACGACATCGAAATTACGCTCGCCACCATCGAAGCCACCGGTGGCAGACGAATCACCGAGCCGATGCCCATCCCGACGGTCGGTTGGTCGGCGTTCTTCGAGGACACCGAGGGCAACAGGGTCGGCTTGTTCCAATCGGATCCGACGGTACCTATGCCCGCGGGTGAAATGCCCGGCTGAACACCACAGGACGCGGCCTCAGAATCCAGACCCACCGCACGGTCTCGTCGGGGCCACCGAACGCCTACAATCACCGACGTGTCAACCCTGCGCGCAGCGATCATCATCGTTCGCAAGGACCTCAAGCAGAGGATCCGGGACCGCAGCGCATACATCATCGGTGTCATCGCTCCGCTGGGACTCGCCCTGATCCTCAGCAATAGTTTCGGGGGAATCGGCGAGGGCGATTTCTCCATCGGCGTTGGTGTGGTCGACCAGGACGGAGGCGAGGTCGCGGCAGAGTTCGTCGGTGCTCTCGAAGACCTCGATGCCGAGGGTGTCATCAACCTGACAACGATGGCCGATATCGACGAGGCGGCGACCAGCGCTGACGATGGCGATGTTGCTGCCGCTCTGGTCATCGAGGAAGGATTCTCCGCCGCGGTGACGTCGGGCACCGGAGGTGCACTGACCGTCATCTCCAACCCCAATTCACCCACCGGTACCGAGGTAGTTGCCGCGATAGCGCGAGGTTTTGGCGCGTCGGTCGACGCGACAGGCGCTGCGATCGCAACGGCCGTTGCGCTCGGTGCTTCTCCTGCCGAAATCCCCGCCCTGTCAGAGCGAGCCGCACAGACGACTTCGCCCGTCGAGCTGGCCTTCGGGGAAGCCGATGGCGAAGCCTTCGACTTCACCAGCTACTACGCGGTCGGCATCTCGGTCTTCTTCTTGTTCTTCACCGTGCAGTTCGGTGTCCTCGGACTCATCGAAGAACGCGACAACGGCACCCTTCCCCGGGTCCTGGCCGCACCGATCAGCCCGGCGGCAGTCATTCTCGGAAAGATTGGCGCCGCCTTCGTCCTCGGCATCGTGAGCATGACCGCACTGATCATCGCCACCAGCGTGTTGCTCGGCGCCGAGTGGGGGTCTCCACTGCCGGTGGCAATCCTGACCATCGCCGGCGTCCTGGCGGCGATGGGCATTGTTTCGTTTGTCGCCGGTCTCGTAAAAACGGCGCAATCGGCCAGTTCGGTTTCATCGCTCGTGGCAGTTGTTCTCGGCGTTTTGGGTGGCGCTTTCTTCCCCGTCACCATCGGCCCGAAACTGCTCGATGTGGCCAGTCGGCTGACACCACACCGGTGGCTGCTCGACGGCTACCGCGACCTGTCCTTCGGTGAGGGACTCGGCGACATCGCGGTGAACATCGTCGCTGTGCTTGCGTTTGCTGTGGTGGCCGGCGGCGCCGGCTTGGTGATGTCGAGGCGATTGGTCGCCCGATGAGGAAGATCATCGCCATCGCCCTGATCGACTTGCGACGTCTGTTCCGCGAACGGGTCAACTTCTTCTTCTTTCTCGCCCTACCACTCGTCCTCATCCTCGTTCTGGGGTCGCTGGTGGCGGACACCAAACCCCGGCTCGGAGTTGTGGGCGGCTCGGACTCCGCCCAGGGCTCGGAGCTGCGATCCGACCTGCTCGCAATCGAGGGTGCCTCGGTCGAGGCCTTCGACACCTCCGCCGACCTGCTGGAAGCCCTTCGGCGAGACGAGCTGAACGCCGGTGTCATCATTCCGGACGACTACGACGAGCAGATCGAGACCGGTGGGACGGCGCGTATCGAGTACGTCAGCGTTCCCGACACCGGCGGGATCCAGGTGCAGGGTTTGGTCTCCGAGGTCATCTCGGCCAGGTCGAGGGAACTGACCGCGGCCCGATTTGTCGCCGATGAGGGGTTCGCCAGCCTCGCCGATGGCCTGGCTGCAGCCGAGCGGACGGCAAGCGCCGCGCCCCAGACCACGGTGGAGATTGTCGGCCCCGACTTCGGCAAACCCGAAGCGGCGGGAGGTCGGGGTTTCCTCGCCGCCCAGGAACTGGTGCTGTTCACCTTCCTGACCGGGCTGACAGCTGCGACAGCACTGATCCAGACCCGTCAACTGGGGATCGCCCATCGGGTGTTGTCGACCCCGACATCCATCGGCGAATTCCTCGCGGGTGTGACTCTCGGGCGCTTCCTTGTCGCTGCGTCCCAGGGCCTGTTCATCATCATCGCCTCGGCTCTACTGTTCGGCGCCGGCTTCGGCAACTGGCCCGCGGCGATCGCGATCGTCCTGTTGTTCTCGGTCGTCGGCACCGGTGCCGCAATGGTGATGGGCTCGGTGTTCTCGAACGACGCTCAGGCCGGCGCAACGGGGGTGTTCATCGGGCTCGGTTTCGCCGCCATGGGCGGCTGCATGGTGCCGCTCGAATTCTTCTCCCCGACCATGAGCAAGATCGCCCACTTCACCCCTCATGCCTGGGCCAACGACGCCTTCGCCGAACTGATCCAGCGCGGCGGTGGTCTCGGCGACATCACCACCGAATTGGCCGTCCTGGCCCTCTACGGAGCAGGCCTCCTGGCCATCTCGACAGCCCTCATGTCCCGCGTCTTGCGAACCCGGTAGACCCACCGAAGCACAACCTGGTGCCTGCCACGAGACTACTTGCGGGTTCCCACAGGCTCAGTCGCGGAGAGCCTTGCCCGTCAGGGCGAGAAACACCGATTCGAGGTCGGGTTCGATCAGTTCGACCGATTCGATTCGTGCCTCTGCCTGGCCCACTGCGGCGACCACCGACGGCAACAAGGTGTGGGCGCTGCGACACGCTACCTCGACCATGCCGTCGGCTGCCGTGGCGAAGACCACTCCGTCGATGTCGTCGAGCAGCCGCGACGCCCCTTCACCGTCGCCAACGATCCGCAGCCGGATTCGATCGTTGTCTCCGACCTTCTCGACAAGCTCGCGACGGGTCCCTTCAGCGATCATCTTGCCCTGATCCATGATCGCGAGGCGATCGCAGAGACGTTCGGCTTCCTCCATGTAATGGGTCGTGTACACGACCGCCATACCGGTGCCTCCCAACGCTTCGACGCTGTCGAGTATGGCGGTGCGGCTCTGAGGGTCGACCCCGACCGTCGGCTCGTCGAGGATCAGTAGTTTCGGCTCGTTCAACAGGCCCACCCCGATGTTGAGCCGCCTCTTCATGCCACCGGAATAGTCTTCGGTCCGATCGTCTCGCCGGTCTGCCAGACCGACGACATCGAGCACCGATCCGACCCTCGACTCGAGGCGCTTGCCGGAGATGCCGTGCAGTCTGGCGAAGAAGGTCAGGTTCTCGGCTCCGGTCAGATCGGGGTACAAGGCGAGATCCTGTGGCACAAATCCGAGAGCAGACTTGGCGGCCTTGGGATCCGAGGCGATGTCGAACCCATCGATCTGCACCGTTCCGGCATCGCCGGCCAGCAGGCCACAGATCATCGAGATCGTGGTCGTCTTCCCCGCTCCATTGGGACCCAGCAGGCCGTATGTCTCGCCCTTCGACACCTCAAATCCGACCTGGTCGACGGCTGTGCGCTCGCCGAAACGTTTGACCAAACCTCGACAGGACAAGACGGGTGCCATGGCCCCATCATCTCACTCTTCGGAGGGGTCGTTTGCCCCAAAACGTGAACACACCCCACCCGCAGGTGAGGTGTGTTCGGCGAGGCAGAACAAGAACGATCATCTGGCGGTGGCAAGCGCCACCTACAGGGCGATCAGACGGTGGCGAAAGCGATGTTGCCCTCGCCGTAGTCTCCGACCTTGATCGAGTAGATGGCACTCTCGTACCCGGGCCATTCGGAGTAGCCATCGGAGCCCGGAACGAGGCGAATGTGGACCGGGTTGATGTTGTTGATCAGGCCCGACACCACGTTCACGACTTCGCGGTAGAACTCGCGCAACTCGGGATCGTCCTCATCTGGCGTGCATCGCGAAGCGGGAAGCATCGCGAGTGAAGCACCCAGTGCGTTCGCAAGCGGGCGCTCGGTGGCGACCACACACTGTATGACGTCATCATCGTCGATGAACTCGTACACGTTGCCTTCGCAGGTGCTGGCATCGAACTCAGAGTTGAGACCGACGACAACATCCTTGCCAGCAAGATCCGCGAGCAGGGACTGTATTTCATGTGGAACTGGATAGTCCATGGTTGTCACCCCAGGGTTGAACCGAGCGCATCTTGAAGCGACTCGGGTGTGAATGGCTTGGTTACAAAAAACGATGCGCCAGCGGTCGAAGCGCGGGCACGCATCGCGTCGGTCGACTCCGACGTGATGAAGCCGACCTTGACGTCGAGTCCCTCGGCCTGCGCGGCTTCAAGCATCTCGATGCCATTCATGTTCGGCATGTTCCAGTCGACCAGGGCGACGTCGTAGCGCCCTGTCCGAAGTTGCTCCAGACCGGCGAGCCCGTCCTCGGCCTCGTCTACTTCGAGACCGCTGAAGCCGGCCTGCCTGAGTCCCCGACGAACCAGCTTTCGCATGACTGAGCTGTCGTCGATGATGATCACGTTCACTGTTCGTCCTCCGCCTGAGAGTTGTGCACACAGCTCCATCGGAACCTGATCCAAAACGTTGAGGCTCGCAAGGGCATTCTTGACCGCTCAATGGCTGCTGCCTCCAGCAGAGGCAAGAGTCGAGGCCGCGTTCAGGCCGACAAACGAGCGCATGTTGTCGGCCACCGCAACCACGGCGGCCGTGCGTTCACAAGTGCCATGGGCGGTCTGAGCCGCTCGCTTTGCGACGGTCGATGTCACGGATGGCGCCGGTCATATCGTCGATCGAGCCGGTCAGCTGACCGATGTTCCCAGCGGTGGATTCGCTGGACGCGGCAACGACGAGTAGCTCCTCGTTGTCGACCATCCCACCAACATCCACCGTGGTCTCGACGTCGCTGCCACGGACCGTACCGAAGTGAGTGGACAAGCCGCGCGCCGCGGCCTTGAAGTCGTCGAACAAGGAGATATAGCCGATCAGGTAGCCCTTCGTCGGGTCTACCCTGATGCCCGTCCTGGCTTCTATGAAGCCGCGTACGTACTGGTGATCGTCGGGCGACAGCTCCACCTCAGATCACCACGTAGGTCTGATCTCTGGGAATCTTGAAACCCATCAGCTCGAGCTTGCCCGACAACATGGACGAGTCGAACGGCTTCGTCAGGTATTCATCAGCGCCGGCCTCGAGAGCTTCCGTGACCCGATCCGGATCTGTCTCTGAAGTGACCATCATGATCGGAACTTCACCCCATCGCTTCTGGTCACGCACTCGGCGAATCAGGTGGAGCCCACTCATCGTGGGCATGTTCCAGTCGACGAGCATCACCGAGATGTCACCCTCGACTTCGAGCAAGTGCAGCGCTTCGAAACCATCGGCCGCTTCGAATGAGGTGAAACCCAGGTTCCTGAGGGCACGCCCGATCAGCAGTCGCATCGCTCGGGAATCGTCGACGACGATCGCCTTGCCTGGTCGGATCATTTCGCCGGAATCGCAGAACCAGGACCTCATCGGTGTCTTCTGTCGTCATCCACGGCATCGATCGCTTCACGCGACTCCGCTAGACAACTCCGAACACCATCGCCCATTGCCACACCCAGTAGTCGTCCCACTCCTGGTACCGTCGGCCGACTCTCTTCGAGATGTAGCCGTGACGGTCAGCTTCCGGTAGCCGATATCACACGAATCGAGCGGCGAGCGCCGAGCGCAGATGTTCGTAGTAGAACTCGTCTGGCATCACGGAGGCGTAGATGTGGCTCGTGTTCGCGACCTGTTCGCTCCAATCGACGAGTCCACATTCCTTGCCGAGCCAGTCGCTCAGAGGCACCGTCTCGACCCCATCCATCGCAACAACCTCGCTACGGCTCGCGAAACGAGATTCGGCAGCGAACCCTGTGTAGGTCCACACTCTCAACGCTGGCGCGGCCAACAGGTCGACAGTTCCGCCGTCGGTCGTCGAAGCCTGGACCCCGACGGCGACCATCCCATCGGCATCGATCTCGACGAAGCACCTCTCGACGGCCTCGGGCCTCCTGCGAACGGACTGCAGGCGAAAGCGCCGCAGCGCTCGATCGGGACCCATCACCGAGACTTCGTCGCCGAGACCTAAACGATCGACGGCGATCTCGCTCTCGGTTCTACCGCCGGTTCTGAACAGTTTGTGCGCCAGCCTCATGGGTGTTGGAGTCGACCACGAGCACCTTCGGACAAGAACTGGATGGGTTCCACAGAATCTGCCTGGTATTCGCAATAGCACTCAGCGTGTTCGGTCCCATCGTTGGGACCGCCTCTGTGTGGTTGAAGGCCACCGGAGGTGTCGTTGACCCGGACATCCTCATCGTCGACGGTGCCATCGGCTTCACACACAATCCCATCCACCTCGGGTTCATCCCGTCTCCAACGGGAGTCGCCATGCTCTTGGGACGCTCGGCCCTTGGATCGCGCCGATCGCATCCTTCACCGCCTGCGACCGGTGGTACACCCCCCATGAGGTGCTGATAGCGTGCTCCCGGTCGAGTCGGGCTAGGTGGCCTTCGAGGCTTCGGCCAGGACCCTGTCGAGGATGGCACCGGGCACCGGCTGATACGCGTGGTGGTCGATCTCGAACGAGCCCGTTCCGCCGGTCATGGAGCGCAGATCGATCGCGTATCGCTGCACTTCCGATGTGGGCACATAGGCGTGGATCGAAACGTTCGCCCCGTCGGGTATTGCACCCAGCACCTGTCCACGCCGCGAATTGAGATCGCCCAGTACATCGCCCTGGTGAGCATTGGGCACATCGACGAACATCTCGCTGACCGGCTCGAGAACAACGGTCCCGACACTCTCGAGAGCTGCCCTGAGCGCCAACGAGCCGGCCATCTTGAACGACATCTCCGACGAGTCGACCGAGTGGTACTTGCCGTCGGTGCAGACGGCACGCAGATCGACTACCGGGAAACCGTGTTTGCCTCCGCGACCCATCGCCTCCTCGACGCCGGCGCCGACGGCGGGAATGAGGTTTTTGGGGATGGCGCCGCCTGTCACCTCGCTGGCGAACTCGAACCCATCGCCCAGATGGCTCGGCTCGAAACGTACGGTTGCCACGCCGAACTGGCCATGGCCTCCGCTCTGCTTCTTGAACTTGCCCTCGACCTCGACCTTGCGGGTGAGTGTTTCGCGGTACTCGACGCTGGTCGGCTCCGAGTCGACGTCGACTCCAGCGCGCTCGAGGCGTGCGATCGCCACGGCGATGTGGGTCTCACCTGCGCCCGACAGTGTCGTTTGGCGGGTGGTCGGATCGAAACCGGTGGCGAGGGTCGGGTCCTCGGTCACCAGCTTGCGCAGGGTTGAGGCGAGTCGGTCCTCGTTCGACGGCTGCGTGACCTTGACCACCATGCTGTACACCGGCGTCGGAAGTGTCGGTGCCGACACGGTCACAACCTGCGATCCACCCGAAAGGGTGTCGCCGGTCGCTGTTCCGTCGAGCTTTGTGACAGCGGCCACCTGACCGGCACTGACCGAGGGCACCGAACGATGATCTGCCCCGTTCAGCGAGACGATCTGGCGGATGCGTTCGGTCTCGCCCGTTCGGCTGTTGGTCAGTTCGTCATTCAACTTGATGGTGCCTGCGATGACCTTGACGAACGAGATCTGGCCGAGGAAGTCGTCGATGCGAGTCTTGAACACGAGTGCGACGACGTCACCCGCCGGGTCGTATTCGATCGCCTCGGCATCGCCGTCGGCCTCGACGATTTCGGGCCCGAGATCGCCGGGCGCAGGACCAACCTTGCAGATGATGTCGAGCAGATGGTCGGCACCGATGGGAGCTGTGGCCGAGCCGCACAGGACGGGGAAGACACTGCCTGCGTCGAGAGCGTCGTGCAGCAGGCGCTCGAGTTCCTCCGCTGTTGGTTCGTTTCCCTCGAGATAGTTGCCGAGCACCTCATCGTCGAACTCGACAACCTCTTCGACGAGGTGTTCGTGTTCCTCGTGTTCCTTCTCGACCATGTCCTCTGGAATCGGCGCCTTGGTGGCCTTGCCGCTGTCGTATAGGAACGCCTCGTCGGTGATGAGGTCGGTGATGCCGTGGAAGCTCGACTCGGAGCCGATCGGATACTCGACCGGATCGGCATGGGCTCCGAAATGTGAGTGAATCTCGCCCAGGGTTCGCTCGAACGACGACCTGGCCCTGTCGAGCTTGTTCACGAAGATCATGCGTGGCAGCTTCATCTGCTCTGCCTGACGCCACAGGACCGTGTCCTGGGACTGCACACCACCGACCCCGTCGATGACAAACACAGCTAGGTCGGCGGCAGCCATCGCCATGATGGCATCACCCTTGTAGTCGGCGTGCCCGGGCGTATCGAGAACGTTGACGGTGTAGCCGTTCCAGTCGATGACGGCGGTCGACAGGCCCAAGGAGTGGCCGTGGTCCTTCTCGTCGATGTCGTGGTCTCCGACGGTGGTGCCGTCTTCGATTCGTCCAACACGACTGAGCGTCCCGGCTCGGTACAACATCGCCTCGAGGAGGCTTGTTTTCCCGTTTCCGGAATGGCCTACCAGGACGATGTTTCGAACCTTGTCGACGCTCATGTTCGGAGCTCCTAACCCTGTACGTGTTCGATGAATACTCGGTCCCCGGACATTGAGCGCGAAAGGCCCTCCCGGCGCCCAGGGCCTAAAGACCTTGAACCCTGGCGGTCCGCCGAAACTAGGTACTTGGTACCCGCCGCGTCAATCGGTTGCATTTGGCAACAGGCTCGCGAACGACAGGCCGAACACGCTCCCCACCGGTGTTTCTCAGGTCGGGTGACTGCGGCCGATTCCCGATTCGGTCGATCAGCTTGCGGCGCTCAGGGCTCGCTCGGTCAAGACGCGCGCGAGGTGTTCGCGATAGTCGGCGGCGGCATTGAGGTCGGACGGTGCCGAAGTGCCTTCAGCTGCGAGCGCAGCCGCCTCAGCAGGTGACGCTCCACCGGCGACGGCAGCCTCGACGGCACCCGCACGCAGCGGGATCGACCCCATGTTGATGAGGCTCACACCCTTGCCGCTCTCGGCGACTGCAACACCGACGATGGCCCAGTCCTGGGCCCGCCGGTTGAATTTCTGGAAGCTCCAACCACCGGTCGACACAGGCACCCGAACCTCGGTGATCATCTCGTCGTCGGCGAGCACCGACTCGAAATAGCCGGTGAAGAAGTCGACCGCTGCGATCTCGCGCACCCCGCCGGGCCCGGTAGCGACGATGGTGCCGCCCAACGCCAGAACAGCGGCAGGCAGATCCGACGCCGGATCGGCGTGGGCGAGGGTCCCTCCGAGGGTTCCCTTGTGACGCACCTGAGGGTCGCCCACCTTGGACGCCACATGCGCCAACAATGGGCACGACTCGGCCAGCGCCGTCGAATGCTCCAATTCGGCATGGCGTGTGAGCGCCCCGATGCTGACCACTTCCGAGCCGACGTTGATGTACCGCAGGTCGTCGATCCGTCCCACATCGACGACCATGGTCGGTGTGGCCAGTCTGAACTTCATCATTGGAATGAGGCTGTGGCCACCGGCCATCAGCTTGGCTTCGTCGCCATGTTCACCGAGAAGCGACACCGCCTGCTCGGCCGACTCGGCAACCGCATAGTCAAAAGCTGCAGGGATCATGTCGAGGCCCCTTCCTGCGCTGCGTTGATTAGGCGCCACAACCTCTGGGGGCTGGCGGGCATCTCGATATCGGAGATGCCGTAGGGCGACAGGGCGTCGACCACCGCGTTGATCGCAGCAGCGGCGGACCCGATGGTTCCAGCCTCGCCGACACCCTTCACACCAAGGGGGTTCGTCGTGGACGGGGTGACCGTCGAGTCGACCGTCATCGAAGGCACCTCGGTGGGCGATGGAACCAGGTAGTCCATGAGCGACGGGTTCAGCGGTGTGCCGTGATCGTCGTATTCGGCACACTCCCACAGAGCCTGCGCAACACCCTGGACGATGCCGCCGTGTACCTGCCCCTCGACGATGAGGGGGTTCACCTGGTTGCCGCAATCGTCGACCGCGATGTAGTCGATCAGGTCGACACCGCCGGTGTTCGTGTCGACCTCGACGACGGCGACATGGGTGCCGAACGGGAAGGCGAAGTTGGGCGGGTCAAAACTGACCTGCTCCTGCAGGTTGGGTTCCATGCCCTCCGGCAGGTCGTGTGCCGAAAACGCCGCGAAACCGACCGATTGGATCGGCGTCGCCGTGTCGGGCGACCCGGCGACCATCAGGTTGCCCTCGTCGAGCACGATGTCGTCTGGACTGGCTTCCAGCTGGTGGGCGACGATGGCCTTGGCCTTCTCGATGAGCTTGTCGGTGGCCATGGCGATGGCGACACCACCGACGGCCAGCGAACGTGATCCGTAGGTGTCGAGGCCGAGCGGGCTGAGAGCCGTGTCGGAGTGCAACACCGTGACGTGTGCAGGGTCGATTCCCATCTTGTCGGCGACGATCATCGCCCAAGAGGTCTCGTGACCCTGTCCGTGCGGTGTCGAACCCGACACGACCTCGATCATTCCGGTGGGCAACATACGAACCGTCGCGTGTTCCCAACCACCGGCCGCATACCCCAGGTCGCCGAGTGCCCGGCTCGGCGCCAGGCCACAGATCTCGACGTAGGTGCACATGCCGATACCAAGCTGGACACTGTCGCCCGCCTCGCGGCGCCGGGTCTGCTCGGCCCTCAGTTCGGCGATGTCGGCCAGCTCGAGCGCCTTGTCGAGATTCGGACGATAGTTGCCCGAGTCGAACACCAGACCCGAGGGGCTCTCCCAATTCTCGAAGGCCTCACCGCCGACGGCGTAGTTCCGACGACGAATCTCTTCGGGGTTGACCCCCACCTCGGCTGCCAACAGGTCCATGCCGCGCTCGATCGCGTAACTCGCCTCGGGACGGCCGGCGCCTCGGTAAGCGTCGGTGGGGGTCAGATTGGTGAAGTACCCGTCGCAGACAAACCCGAAGGCCGGGCAGGCATATACGCCGGTGTACAGGAACGACCCCAGCAGCGGTGTGCCCGGTGTGATGAGCTGCATGTATGCGCCGAGGTCGGCCTGGATGTGGGCCTTGATGGCGGTCAGCTTGCCGTCGGCGTCTGCACCTATCTCGATGTATTGAACCTGGCCGCGACCCTGCGTGGTCGACATGGCGGCCTCGCTGCGGCTCTCGGTCCAGCGAATCGGGCGCTTCAGCTTGTTGGCCAGTGCGACCGCCAGGATCTCGTCGGCGTTGACGTTGAGTTTTGCGCCAAATCCGCCACCGACCGAGGGCGCGATGACCCGGATCGAGTGCTCGGGGATGCCTGTGGTGGCAGCGACCATGACCTTCAGGATGTGGGGTACCTGGGTCGACGAGTACAGCGTGATGTCTCCACCGTGGGGCGAAGGAATTGCGAGCACGCCGCGGGGCTCCATCGCCGAAGGGATCAGGCGCTGCTGAACGAACCGTGCCGACACCCGATGAACCGAATCATCGAGAGCAGCTTGCACCGCGTCGGGATCGGGGTCGAGTGCCCACGAATAGGCCTTGTTCGTACCGAGGTCGGGGTGGGCGAGAGCATCGCCGGATGCGGCGACCTCGACCGTGGTGACGGCGGGCAGGTCCTCGTACATCACAACGACGTGTTCGATCGCGTCGTTGGCCCCATATCGACTGTCGGCGAGCACCACCGCGACGATGTCGCCGACGTAGCGTGCATTCTCGACCGCCACCGGGAAGTGGGGTGGGTTCAACATGTCGGGCGTTACCGGCCAAGCACACGGAAGCGGAGCGATCCAGTAGCCCTCGGCCAGGTCGGCGCCCGTGTAGGCGGCGACCACACCGGGCTGTTCGAGGGCGGCGCTGACATCGACAGAGTCGATGCGGGCATTGGCATGGGTCGACCGCACCATGCCCATCCACAACTCGCCTGCGGCGTGGATGTCGTCGACGTACTTGGCTTCGCCGGTCAGCAGTTTGGGGTCTTCTTTGCGGAGCATCCGCGTTCCCATGACAGCCATGTCACTCCCCCTCTGCTGCGGCCAGGACGGCCTTGACGATGTTGTGGTACCCGGTACACCGGCACAGGTTTCCCTCGAGGCCTTGTCTGACCTCTGCCTCTGTTGGGCTCGGATTCTCCTGCAACAGCGAGGTCGCTGCCATGACCATGCCCGGCGTGCAGTAGCCGCACTGGAGGCCATGGTTCTCCATGAAGGCCTGCTGCATCGGGTGAAGCGTGCCGTCGTCGGCTGCCATGCCCTCGATGGTGGTGATGTCTGCACCGTTCGCCTGAACGGCGAGCATGGTGCAGCTCTTCACCGGCTCTCCGTCGATATGGATCGTGCAGGCACCACACGACGACGTGTCGCAGCCGATGTTCGTGCCGGTCAGCCCGACGGCTTCTCGGATGTGGTGCACCAGCAAAGTCCGTGGCTCGGCGTCGGCCTCGTGTGCCTCGCCGTTCACGGTCATCCCGACCTGCATGACTCCCCCTGGGGTAGTGAAGACGGCTTCCCTGGGCCGCCGCAGCCGAACCTACACCTGCAACACACATCGTGCCACCGATGGCACGACACAACGGCTCAGACGAGGTCGTCAGATGGTTGCACTGACCGAGATCGAGCCAGAGCGCCCCGAGTCGTGGGTCGTCACGACGGGCGTTGAGAAACCGGCATCGACCAACATCGCCGCAAACGAGTCGGCCTGTGGATCGGTCCATCCGTGGCTGGACAACCCGGTGGCACCTGGCTTCGATCGTGACTCGACGACAACAAGGCGGCCGTCGGGAGCGAGGACTCGCCTGACCTCGCCGATGCCCCCTGCGAGGTCGGGCCAGTGGTGGACCGAACGAATCGACCACACGACGGACACCGACTCATCCGCCAAGGGCATGTCCTCGGCACCGGCGCAAACCCATTCGATCTCGCCGGACGGGCGCCGAAGACGGGTCAACATTCGTGCCACCGAGAGCATCGGCTCAGCCGGATCGAGGCCGGTGGCTCTCGAACACAGATCGGCAGCCAGACGAACCGCTGAGCCCGGACCACACCCGATGTCGAGGACCCGATCGTCCTCGCCCAACCCGGCGAGGTCGATGGCGAGACGAGCGTCACGCCCTCGTCCGGGGATCATCGTCAACGCGGCCAAAAACCCGAACACGCCACCGAACTGTTTGAACTCGGCGTGGTGATTCGGTGCAAGATCGGACATGGTGCCGGACCCTACCCGGTGCGACCACACCAGGACGGCGGTGAGCGAGTCGGTACACATCGGGCCACACTGTGCGACATGGGTGAGCGACTGAGCGAGGTTCCCGGGTTCCTGAACACGGTGAAGGGGATCGTCTTCGACAAGGACGGAACACTGGTCGATCTCGACGCCAGATGGGTGTCGTTCTTCCACAACTTCGCCGGCGGAATCGCAACCACCTTCGACGACGCGACGCTCATCAACGACCTGCTGGATGCGGTGGGTGTCGACGCACAACACCTGATTCCGAACGGCCCTGCCGCAGTCGAGACGGGAAGTGAGATCAGGGACCGGATGCTCGACGTCCTGACCGACCGTGGCCTGACCGTCGATGAGTCGCGTTCCGTGGTGGTGGGTGCCTACCGACAGGCCACCTTCGGGCAGGTGAAACCGCTGGGTGACGTGACTGCAGCGTTCGACACCCTCGACGCTGTGGGACTGAAGCTCGGCATTGCCACAGCCGACGATCGCCACAACACCAACTTCGAGCTCGACAGCCTCGGCGTGCGAGACCTGGTCGACTCGATGATGTGCGGTGATGACCCCGGACCCGTCAAACCCGACCCAGGTGTTCTCGACCACTTCTGCGAACATTGGGCCATGACATCATCGCAGTTGTTGTTCGTCGGCGACAGCCATCAGGACCTCGCGACCGCCGTCGCCGCCAACGTCAGGTTCGTCGCGGTGGCTCCCTGCGCCGCTTCGTCCATGCCCGAGGCCGACGCGTGGATCGAGTCGGTGGCCGAACTGGCAGCGCTGTTCAGCCGCTGAGGGACTCCAACATCGCCTTCATCTGGGCGTGCACCAGGTTGATGGCCTGGAGAGGCCTGATCATCACCCTGAACTCGGTGATCATGCCGTCGTCGTCACAGGTGATGATGTCGACCCCGTTCACGTACTTGCCCTCGACGGTGGTCTCGAACTCGAGCATCGCGTGGTGCCCCTGGAGGATCTGTTTCGTGTAGCCGAACCCGCCGCCTCCGGAACCGGCCTCGTCGGGCTCGCCGCCCAGTGTGCCCCCAGCGGCGGTGAGGTAGAGCTTGGTGACGTCGATGCCCTCCTGGGGCGTGAACACGATCGGCGACAAGAACACGACGTCGGGGTGCAATAGGGCGTCGAGCCCGCCGTCGAGCTTGCCGCGCAGGTGTTGTTGCCAACGCTCCATACACACGTGGATTGGGCCATTGCTCTCGGTCATGACGTCAATCGTGTCACGACGACCGACAGGTCGCGAACTTGCAGCCGAGAATCTGCAAGGCTGGGCCGATGGCAACACCACACATAAGAGCCGAACCGGGCGACTACGCCGATGTCGTCTTGCTTCCCGGCGATCCTCTCAGGGCCAAGTTCATCGCAGAGACCTTCCTCGACGATGCGCGTCAGGTAACCGATGTGCGCAACATGCTCGGTTTCACCGGCACGTATGAAGGCAAACCCGTGTCGGTCCAAGGATCGGGTATGGGCGTCCCCTCGCTGTCGATCTATGTGACCGAACTCATCCGCGAATTTGGCGTAAAGAAGATCGTCAGGGTCGGATCGTGCGGTGCCATCGTCGACAATCTCGAGCTCGGCGACGTGATCTTCGGGATCGCTGCGGGTACCGACTCTGTGGTCAACCGCATGCGTGTCGGCGGACGCGAC
The DNA here is from genome assembly GCA_024228575.1 of Actinomycetes bacterium. Lineage (GTDB taxonomy): Bacteria > Actinomycetota > Acidimicrobiia > Acidimicrobiales > Poriferisodalaceae > JAAETH01. The sequence continues at coordinate 12,642 of JAAETH010000054.1, read as the reverse complement.
TTCGCCGCCGCGGCCGACTGGGATCTCCTTCGAGACTGCGTCGCCGGCGCCGAGGCCAGAGGCATCGACCCCAAGGTCGGGCGCCTGTTCACGTCCGACTTCTTCTACGACCCCAACGGCGATTCCACCTTCGAGATGCTTGCGCGCTGGGGATTCATGGCCGTCGAGATGGAGGCTGCCGGGTTGTATGGCGTGGCTATCGAAAACGACGCCGCCGCCCTCGCCGTCTGCACGGTCAGCGACCACATCGCGCGAGGCGAACACATGTCGATCGAGGAGCGCGAGTTCAGCTTCGAAAACATGATCCGTTCGGTACTCGATGGTGTGACTAGCTCGTGATCGCAGCGGTGCTGGCCGCAGCCGAAGCGTCGGAAGGAACCGATCTGCTCGATGCCGAGCTGACCGCTGTCATCTTGTTGTCGGCCGCGGCGCTCGTCGCCATCATCTCGAGACGCATCAGGGTCCCGTTCACGGTCGCCCTCGTCGTGGTGGGTCTCATCTTCGCTTTCACCCCGTCGTTCGTCGACCTGAAGGTGGGCCCTGAGTTCATCCTCGGCTTGCTGGTGCCACCCCTCATCTTCGAGGCATCGATCAACCTCCCGTGGCCCAAGTTGAAGGCCGACCTGGGAATCGTCCTCGCGATGGCGCTCGGAGGGACGTTGCTTGGCACGTTCATCGTTGCGGGCATCGTCAGACCGGTCCTCGACATCCCATGGCTGGCGGCCATCGCATTTGGGGCGCTCATCTCGGCTACCGACCCGGTCGCCGTCGTAGCGTTCTTCAAGACCCTGGGAGTCGACAAGAGGTTGAATGTCCTGGTCGAAGGCGAGAGCCTGTTCAACGACGCCGTCGCCATCGTGCTCTTCTCGCTCGCCGTCGGCGCGGCTACCGAAGGCGAGTCCTTGTCGATCGGACCGGCACTCGGCGAGTTCTTGTACGTCGGTCTCGGTGGTTTGGCCGTCGGGGTGATCCTCGGCTACGTCGTTTCGGCCATCGTGTTGAAGAACCTCGACGACCACCTCATCGAGACGGCCGTCACCCTCGCCCTCGCCTACGGCTCGTATCTCATCGCCGAGAGCTTCGGCCACATCTTCAAGTTGGGCAACTTCCACTTCAGCGGCATCCTCGCCGTGGTCGCAGCCGGGCTGATGGTGGGCCACGTCGGACTCGAGAACACCTCCCCCACCACCCGTCTGACGCTCGAGAACTTCTGGGAGTTTCTGGCGTTCATGGTCAACAGCTTCGTTTTCTTGTTGTTGGGCATCGAGATCGATCTGACCGAGATCGGCCCCGAACTGGGCGCCGTCGCAATCGCCGTGGCGGCAATTCTCTTCAGTCGCCTTGTCATCGTCCACGGGTTCTCTGCCATCCATCAACGACTGCTGCCAGCGCGGGCGATACCCAAGGACTGGCGCCACGTCAGTTGGTGGGGCGGCCTGAGAGGCGCAATTTCACTGGCCCTGGCTCTCTCGCTTGGATCAGCGTTCACCGGCGAGGTCATCCACACCGTTCAGATCATGACGTTTGGGGTGGTGCTGTTCACCCTCCTGGTTCAGGGCACCACCATCGCTCCGCTCATCCGCAAACTGGGCCTGGCAGGCAGGGCGGCAAACGTCGCCGAGCAGCAGAGACGTCAAGCGCTCTTGCACGCCAAGCGGGCCGGTCGCGACGAACTCCAACGACTCGAACGCGAAGGGCTCGCCTCGCCCCAGATGAGTGAGGCGCTCGAGGCCACGTACGACGACGACATTCGCCGAGCCTCGGCGGGCTTGGCCAACCACGTCAGGCGACACCCAGAGCTCGAGACCTCAACCCTGCTCCAGATGCGCCGCAATGCACTCGCGGCAGAGAAGCGGTCACTTCTCGACCTGAGCCGGCGAGGGATCGTCGATGTCGAGGTCACCGAACATCTCGCAGTCGAGATCGACAATCGGTTCGCTGCCCTCGAACTTCTCGAGGACCGCTGGGAGTCCACCCCGAAGATCGACCTGAGCGAAGAGCACGAATGACCGAGCACATCTATGTGACCTGGGGTGGTTCGGGTCGCGGAGCATCGATGCGAGAGGCCGTCGAGCGAGCACGCCACGACGAAGCCGGCTTGGCCGTGTTGGCGGTTCTCGATGAATCGTTCGACGACATCGATGTGACACTCACCGAGGTGGTGATCGACGAACTGACCTGGCTTCTTCGAGCCCAGGTGCGCCAGGCCAAGACCGAAACGAACTCCGAGACGGTTGCCACGAGGGTGCTGGTCAGGCGCGGATCACTCGCCGAGGTGGCGGGTGCCGCCGTACGAGAATCGAACACGACGATGGTCCTGCTCGGAGCACCCACCTCGCTCGGCAGCGACGAACTCGCGCTCCTCTCCGATCAGCTCGGTGTCGCAACCGAAGTGGTCGGCCGCGAATAGAGGACACCCGATCTGGACAATCCCATCGACAGGGGTAATTTGGGCATATGACGCGTGCCTGTCTGGTCTTGCTCGCATTGGTTCTCACGGTGACCGCCTGCTCGGACTCCGACTCGGTCGTGACGGTGGCGACGTCGTCGACATCGAGCACGTCGACCACAACAACAGAGACTCCATCCACCACGGGCAGCACCGAACCCGGACCCGACACCACGGTCGACGACGGCACCACACCCGACACGGTTCCGCTCGACGGAGGAGCTGTGTCGGTCTTCTTCTCCGACGTCGATGACACCGATTGTTCGCGGGTCGCGGCGTGGGCGAGGCCAGAACTAGCAGAGATGACCGCCCTCGAAGCCGCCTTGACACACCTGATCGCTGGTCCAACCGAAGACGAGGTGGCCGGGGGCGCTGGTTCGGTGTTCTCCGTTGCCACGGCCGGATCGCTGGTGCGAGTGACCGAGGAAGGCAGCGGACGGGTCATCGTCGACCTGCGCGACCTCGGCGGATGGCTCGGTCGGTCTTCGGCATCGTGCTCGTCGTTCGCACTGCTGGCCCAGCTGAACGCCACCGTCCTCGAGTTCCCAGATGTCGAACGGGTCCGATACGAACTCGACGGCCACTGCGAGGTTCTGTTCAACACACTCCAGCACGAGTGCATCGAGTTCGACCGGGTGGGGGCCATCGAGCTTCCACTCGTCGAGAGAGCTGGGGGCAGCGGCTGCACGCCGGGCGACAGTCTCGGGGACGGACGCTGGTACGGGTTGGTCCCCGACGGCTTCAGCACCCAGTCGCTCGACTTCGACCTCGCTTGCTGGTTCCTCGGCGCCGCCGCCGCCGAGGCTGCGGCCGAGGACGGCGAAGAGTCGCCGCCGAACGGCTACCACGTCCGAAACACTGTCGCGAACCTGCGAACACTGGCGATTCATCCGAGCGCAACCGTCCTCTGGTATCCCGACGGCGGCGACCCGAACACCAGCGTCGAAACCGACGTTGCCGCATGGCTCGCCGGGCGCGAGGAACGAGGCTTCGGGTTCGGTGTGTGGATCGACACCACAGACGAGACGGTCATCCGTATCGTCGAAGAGTGGGTCCCCTAGGAGGGGCGAGTCCGACTCCGGCCACAGGCAAGGCCAGACGCCAGACTCAGACGCCAAATCGGGACAGCAGGCGCAAGGTCTCGGGTTCGGGGTCGAGTTCGGCGTCGGACAAGCGGCGCAGCAGGGCTCGTCCCGCCGCAGCGGCCTCACCTTTCGATCCCGTAGCGGCGATGGCGGTGATAAATCCACGGCCGGCGCGTTCATTCAGTGGGCTGATCTGAAGCGCCCGATTGGCGAGAGCGGCGGCCTCGTTGGGTTCTCCCCTTGCGAACACCAACTCGCACAAGCGCGACGCGGCATCGGCTGCCAACGACTGGAGTCGGATACGCGAGTCCTCCAGCCACGGCGAGTCGATCCCATCGACGTAGCTCCCCCGGTAGCGCTCCAGAACCTTTCGGTACAGCACGAGAGCCTCGCTGGGAGCCCCCGATGTGTCCAGCTTGGTGGCCCTGCTCATCTCCTGTTCGAAGTCGTCGACGTCGATGCGGACGGCCGAGTTCAGCCTCAACAGATCACCCGAACTCTCGATATGGATGGCTTCGTCGCTGCGGTTGCGAGCTGGTTCGAGCACACGGTTCAGGTGGGAAAGGGTCACGCGCAGATTGTTCCCTGCACGCGCGCCGTCGAGGTCGGGCCACAACAGATCGGCTGCCAGTTCCCGGCTGATGTGTCGACGTTCGACCAGCAAGGCCAGCAGTTGTTTGACCTTGGCACGTTTGACCCAGTTCTCGTCGTCGACCGGAACTCCATCGCGCAACACCGTCAGCTCGCCGAGTGCTCGGATCTCGACCGAGGTGTTCGCGCTGGCGGGTAGCCCGCTGAGCAAGATCCTCGCCACCTCCTGGAGGTCACCCGTGCGATCGGTGATGACACGTTCGAGGTATGTGCGCATCTGAGGGAGCCTGTCCAGCACCGGCTGGAGGTCGGTGCGACCACCGGCGACCGCGGCACAGCACAACTCGACGAGGAGGGGTGGTGGCACGTGGGTTCGCAGCACGTTCTCATCGGACCACCGCAGGTCGGCCGCTGCCTTGAACTCTCCAGACTCGCGGGCCGCCACGAGAGCAACACCAGCCTCGATGGCGAGCGACAGCGATGCACCCAGGTGTTCGCGACAACGGTCGAGAACAGGACGGGCGTCGGGACGCAACAGGTAGAGCATCGGCAGGACGATGTGGTAGCGAGATACCGGCCATTCACCGACCGCAGCAAGGTCGATCGCCGCATCGATGGCGGCCCTGGCTGCGTCTTCTCCCTCGAGGATCAGCGCAGCATTGGCCGCCGCCGCCTGGGCGAACGCTGCCGGCTGGACGGGTAGCACCTGAGCGATCTCGACGGCGCGCTGGACGAAGGAGGCCAACTCGTCGAGAAGCCCCGCACCTCCAGCGATCTGGGCCGCGACCACCGAAAGTGACATGTCGGTCGACAACTGGCGTCTGGCGAAGGTCCTGGGCACCATGTCTGCAACGAACTCCCACGCGAGCTCTGGGGGTAGCTCGCCCCGAAGCCACATCCCATATGCAACGTAGATCTCGTCGCCCGGAGGAAGCTTGGCAAGGTCGTCGGGTTCCAGCATCGCCCCGACGAGCTCGGGGTGACCGAGGTCGGTCATCCGCGCTGCGACGAAACTCACCATCACCGCCGGGTCGATATCGAGCCGAAGCTGCAGAAGCTCGAGCGCCTCCTCGATCCTGTGGGCATTCTGGAGTTCGAGAATGTCGATCCATCGTGCGGCCAACATCGCCCGCGAGTCGACTGCGGCGAGCTGTCTGATTCTCTCCGCGAACACGTCGGGAACCGGTTCGCGCCGCGCGAGTTTGGCCTCGAGCGCATAGGTGAGGCCAAGCGCCTCGACCCGTCGATCGTCGCCCTCGCGTGCGAGACGAAGAAGGGTGTCGAATCGAGCTTGATGCGGGGTGTCGTACGGGGTCGCCGCCGCCTTGATCTCGAGCAACAACGCCAACGCCGAGTTGGGTTGGTGGCGGCGAACTGTCCGAGCGATAGCTCGTACGTCGTGGTTGTGGCATCGAAGCAAGGGCAACTCGGCGTATGCCCTGCCCGCTTCGAGGAGTTCGGCGCTCAGGCCGGCGACGTCGAGCAGGGCGATCGCTGCGGGCAACTCGTCGCGTTCGACGAGCGCCTGGGCCGCGACCCGACAGACCCGGTCGCGCTCTTCTTCGCCGAGATGTGGAGCGAGGGCACCGCGCAGCAACGAATGAAGCCGGCAGACACCATCGTCGGAACGGTCGACCAGTGGGAGACCCTCGACGAGATCTACTGCCTTGATCGGCTCGCCCGTCACCACGTCGACGATCTGATCGTCGACACGGTCGAGTACCGACACTAGCGCCAGGTGCCTCAACCGCTGCGGTGGCAGCAGCGACAACACCTCCTCCCAGATGAAGTCCTGGCTGGCACCGAGGCCGGCGGTCAGACGAAGATCGGCCGTGGCCGGGTGGCGCGGAGGAGGTTCGGACCCTGGGTCTGGGACATCACCCCTCAGTTCCGCCAGCCGGAGGAGTTCCTCGTCGTCGAAGTCGAGCTCGTGTTCTCCGATTTCGAGCACCTCACCGTGGGCGCGAAGCCGCGCGATCGACACGTCGGGAATCGACCGCCCAGCCAGAACCAGGTGACCGTTGCTGGGCAAGGCATACAGGAGTGAACCAAGAACCTCGGTGGTCTCTTCTGAGATCGCGTTGTGAACGTCGTCGACGATCAGGGCGACATGACCCGGGGCCCTACCGAGAACCGCCTCGACCACGGCCGAGAAGGCGACCTCGAGCTCGTCTGGTTGGGGAGCCTTCAGCGCTGCGAGAAGCCCGGACAGGAGGCTCGCGGGATCGCGGTCCGCCTCCAGAGCGCCGAGGAAGACATCGTCACCCCAGGGATCGAGCCGGTTGTTCTCCATCGCCAGCATCAGCGATGTCGACTTCCCAGCCCCGGCGGGGCCGGTCAACAGCGTCAGTCGATTCTCGAATCGATCCCGGAGCCTGCCGACGATTCGCGCACGGTTGACAAGCAGGCGCGATGATGCCCCGGGTACAAACCGATGTGAGGAGTGTTTCGCCAGAGCCGATGCGCGCGCGTCGAGCATTGCGGCATGGTACGCCGATTGGAACGACGCCGAGACACCCGCACCCCGAGTGTCGTCGGTCCTGCGCCCTGGTCTTGGCCAGTTCGCGGTCAGGAGCGATTCTGGCTCGTCCAGCGAGCGACCAGATCGTGTTCACCCATTCACATCGTTGCACGCACGAGGGAGCGGGTGAGGTCGAGGCCGACCGAGCCGATAGCGAGCACTTCGGCGTGGAAACGACGAAGATCGCCCGAGCCGTTCGCGGCAATCCACTCGTCGCGCAGATCGAGGATCGCCTGTTCGCCGACCTTGTACGAGATCGCCTGGCCGGGCCAACCCAGATATCTCACCGCCTCGGACCTCGCCGCATGAGGTGTTTGGTGAGCGACCTCTGTCAACATCTGAACCGCGACCTCATAACTCCAACGTCCACCGGAAGCCACGGGTGACGAGGTCGGAATTGGCAGTTCGAGATGACAGCCGATATCGATCACGATGCGACAGGCTCGCATCAGCTGCGACATCAACAAGCCGACCTCGTAGTCGGGCTTGTCGAGATATCCCAACTCTCCCATCAACCGCTCGGCGTAGAGGGCCCAACCCTCACCCGAGCCAGGGTTCCAGATCGCGACCCGGTGGAAACGCGACAACCGATCCCCCATGGTCACCTGGGTCCCCACCTGAAGGTGATGGCCGGGAAAACCCTCGTGATATGCCGTCGTGATCTCGTCGTACAACGGGAACGATTTGCGCCCCTCCATCGGGTACCACACCCGACCCGGCCGGCTGAAGTCCTCCGACGGTGCCGAATAGTAGGGTGAAGCGGCGCCCCCGGGCGGTGCCGCCGTCACCTCGACGTGGCGAATGCGAGGATCGACATCAAAGTGTGAGCCCTCGAGGTCGGCCAGAGCCTGCTCCTGTCGCTGCTGCATGAGGTCGAGGAACTCGTCGGCGTCGGCGGCCGCCCTCGTCGGGTCGGTCATCAGCAGGTTCAGCACCTCGTCGACCGAACCGCCGGCAACGACCCTGTCACAGGCGACGACCAGATCCTCGCGCAGCCGGGCGATCTCGCTCCATCCCCATTCGTAGGTCTCGACGGGATCGAGGTCGGCGCCAAGCCACACCCGTGCAGCGGCAACGTAGCGGTCTCGCCCCAGAGCATCGTTCTCAGGTGCGACCGGCAGGAGCCGTTCACTCAACCACGTGGTCCCCCTGGCGAATTCGGCCTTTGCATTGACGATGGCGGTATCGATCCGATCGCGCATCGACTCGAGGGCCGGGTCCGCTGCGACGGCAGCGTCGAAGAATCCCGAGATGGCATCGAACGATGACTCGTCGCCTGCGGTGTCGTGGCCCTGCTCGATGGCGATCTCGACCTGACGGCGGGCCGGCACCTCGCCCACAGCGACGCCCGCTTCCAGCGAGGCGAAGTAGCTGTCTATCGGTTGGTCGATCGTCTCGAGCCGCGCGGCGAGGGCGTTCCAGTCGTCGTGGGTGACCGCCGGACAGTGGTGGAAGACCTCGCGGATGTACTGCCAGGGCGAAGCGATGTTGTTCAGGTCCCGGACGGTCCAGCCGCGGTCGAGGTCGGCCAGGCGTAGGTCGGCCTCGTCGACCATCACACGCTTGGCCAGCTCGCCGTCTCGCCCGTCGGCCGCTGCCGCCAATGACGCCGACCTGGTCGTCGACCAGAACTCACGCTGCGCTGCGAACCCGTCGGGCGAGAGATCCGTCCATTCGGAACTGTTCGAGTAGTCGCCCTCGAATGTCGCAAGGACCGGATCGAGCTCGTGGATGGTTTCGAGTGCTGTCGAGCTGACGTGGAAGATGTCGGGCATTCCCGCAGAGTACGCGCCCGTCGCGCAGGTATCGTTGAATGTTCTGTCCGGAAGCACCCTGCACCGGCAACCGAACTGAGACGGTGAGGGGAATGGCAACCCGAGACGACCTGAGAAACGTGGCGATCGTCGCCCACGTCGATCATGGAAAGACGACCCTCGTCGACGCGATGCTCTGGCAGTCCGGGGCTTTTCGCGAGAACGCCGATGTGAACGAGCGAGTCATGGACTCGATGGATCTCGAGCGCGAGAAGGGCATCACCATCCTCGCGAAGAACACGGCCATCCGCCTCGATCAGCACAAGATCAACATCATGGACACACCCGGCCACGCCGATTTTGGTGGCGAGGTCGAACGTGCGTTGACCATGGTCGATGGAATCGTCTTGCTGGTCGATTCCAGCGAGGGCCCGCTGCCCCAGACCCGCTTCGTGCTGCGCAAGGCACTCGAACTCGACCTGCCCGTCGTGCTGGTCATCAACAAGATCGACCGACCCGACGCACGCATCGCCGAGGTCATCGATGCAACATACGAGCTGTTCCTCGATCTCGACGCCGAGGAGCACCAGATCGAGTTCCCCATCGTCTACGCGAACGCCAGAGAGGGCTTCGCGACGCTCGACCTCGACAACCCGGGCACAGATCTAGGCCCCCTGTTCGACACACTCATCGAGACGGTTCCGGCTCCGACCCACGACCCGGATCACCCACTCCAGGCCTGGGTCACCAACCTCGATGCCTCACCGTACCTGGGGCGAATTGCCCTGTGCCGGGTGCAGCACGGAACGATCCGCCAGGGACAACAGGTGGCTTGGTGCCGCACCGACGGCACGGTCGCCACCGCCAAGGTCGGCAACCTGTACGTGACCGAGAACCTCGATCGTGTCGAGGTCGAGGAGGCCGGGCCTGGTGAGATCATCGCCGTGTCGGGCATCGAGGAGGTCACCATCGGCGAGACGCTGGCCGATCTCGAAGATCCTCGACCGATGCCGGTCATCACGGTCGACGAACCCACCCTGTCGGTGACCGTCGGCGTCAACACGTCCCCGCTCGCTGGCAAGGACGGCAAGAAGCTGACCGCCCGCCTCGTGAAGGCCAGGCTCGACAATGAGCTCGTCGGCAATGTCTCGTTGCGTGTCCTGCCGACGGACCGGCCCGACGCGTGGGAGGTCCAGGGGCGAGGTGAACTCCAGCTGGCGATCCTCGTCGAGATGATGCGCCGCGAGGGCTTCGAATTGACGGTCGGCAAACCCTTGGTCGTCACCAAGGAGGTCGACGGAGTACTGCACGAACCGACCGAACGGCTCACCATCGACGTCCCCGAGGAACATGTCGGCGCGGTCACCCAGCTTCTCGGCGAGCGCAAGGCCCGGATGATGAACATGACCAACCACGGGACGGGTTGGGTGCGCCTCGACTACGTCGTGGCGGCTCGTGCGCTCATCGGATTCCGCACCGAGTTCCTGACCGAAACCCGCGGCACCGGAATGTTGCACCACGATTTCGAGGGATACGAGCCTTGGATGGGCGAGCTTCGCACGCGCGTCGTCGGCAGCATCGTGGCCGATCGCACGGGGCCGATCACCCCGTACGCCGTCCAGCAGTTGCAGGAACGTATGGCGTTCTTCGTTGGCCCCGGCGTCGAGGTGTACGAGGGAATGATCGTCGGCGAGAACCCGAGGTCCGAAGACATGGATGTCAACGTCTGCCGCGAGAAGAAGCTCACGAATATACGCACCCAGTCGAGTGACGACACCGTGCGGCTCACGCCGCCGAAACTCTTGACGCTGGAACAGGCGCTCGAGTTCATCGCCGTCGACGAATGCGTCGAGGTGACCCCCGCGAACGTCCGTCTTCGCAAGGTTGTCCTGGCTGCGGGCGAACGAGCCCGGAGCCTCAAGCGCCTCAAACACGACCGCGGGTAACGCCGCGGCGGTCTCACATCTGGGTACCCCAAACTCTCACGGGTGAGAGCCCGAAGCACCCAGATCGGCGAGCGGTAACGTTCGAGCTCGATGAAGCAGGGCGCTACGTTGGAACTGATCCAGGAGGACGCCCGCAGCGATGACGATCTATGAAGAAGAGCACGACCTGTTTCGCGAGAGCTTCAGGTCGTTCCTGAGCGACCGGGTCACACCTCGATTCGAGGAGTTCGAGAAGGCCGGAATCATGGACCGCTCGCTCTACCCGGAGGCGGGCCGGCATGGCTTCCTCGGAATGGCGGTGCCTGAGGAACACGGTGGCGGCGGGGTGAAGGACTTCCGTTTCAACGCCGTCATCGACGAGGAGCTCATCTATTCGGGCGGAGGTGGTGGACCGGGAGGCTTCACACTGCACAACGACGTGTGCACGCCCTACTTCATCGAGTACTGCGACGACGAGCAGGCGGCCCGCTGGCTGCCGGGTATCGCCACCGGCGAGTTGATCACGGCCATCGCCATGACCGAGCCGGGCACCGGCTCTGACCTCGCCTCGATCGCCACAACTGCGGTGCGCGACGGCGACGAGTACATCGTCAACGGTGCCAAGACGTTCATCACGAATGGCATCAACAGCGATCTCGTCATCGTGGTGTGCCGCACCGGCGAAGGTCGCTCCGGTCTGTCACTCATCGTGCTCGAGCGAGATATGCCCGGATTCGAGCGCGGGCGCAACCTGGACAAGATCGGCCAACACTCGGGCGATACCGCCGAGCTGTTCTTCGACGATGTCAGGGTCCCCGCTGCGAACATTCTGGGCGAGGAAGGCCATGCCCTGGAGTACCTGCAGTTCAACCTGGCCCAGGAGCGCCTCTCGATCGGGGTGACCGGGCTGGCCGCGGCCGAGGCGGCGCTCGGTTGGACGGTCGACTATGTGAAGGAACGCCAGGCATTCGGCCAGTCGATCGCATCGTTCCAGAACACCAAGTTCGAGCTGGCCGATGTGTCGACCGAGGTCGAGGTGACCCGCCCATTCATCGAACAGTGCATCACCCAGCTGAACGCGGGTGAACTCTCGGCGGCACAAGCGGCCAGAGCAAAGCTGTGGGGCAGCGAACTTCAGGGGCGCACGGTCGATCGGTGCCTCCAGCTGTTCGGCGGATACGGATACATGGCCGAGTATCCGATCGGGAACGCATATGTCGACGCCCGGATCTCGCGGATCTACGGAGGCACCTCGGAGATCATGAAGACCATCATTTCCAAAGACGTGCTCGGATAGAGCACGGACCCAGCAAACCCAGACGTGCTCGGCTAGTTGGTTGGTTCCAAGGGGCTAGTGGTCGTAGGCGATGAGTGATCGTGCGGGTCCGTGACGGTGGGTGGTTTCGTTGTGCCAGATGGCCGCGGTGAATGCGAGGATGTGTTGTTGAACGCGGGCCGCGACGTCGAGTCGGGTGCGTGCGCCGTGGCGTTCGAGGCCGAGTTGGTCTTTGAGGGTGTCAAAGATCGATTCGATGGTCTGACGCCAGGCGTGTAGGGCTTGTTGGCCTGGGCGGGGTTTCTCACCCTTGGTGGCTGGGCGGATGAGGGTCATGCCGCCGGTGTTGATGTCGGTTTCGAAGTCGGCTGAGCGGTAGCGGATGTCTGCGATGAGGATCCGCCCGGTGGTGTCGAGGTCGGCTGGTGCAGCATTTGGAGGCAGGTTTCGCGTTCGTCGGTTTGGGCGCCGGTGAGCGCGTAGGTGATGGGTAGTCCTGAGGGTGTGGGGATCGGGTGGAGGCGTAGGCCCCAGAAGTAGCGGGAGTGGTTGGCGCAGTAGCCGTATTGGGCCCAGCCGGCCAGATCGGAGCGTTTCGCCGTTTCGCGGGAGCGGCCGCATTCGACGGGTGTGGAGTCCACGAGCCACAGGTTGTCGTTGCAGCTGGGGCATTGGCGGGCCAAGAACGCGTTGATGTGGGTGAGTAGCTGGCCGGACCGGTGTAGGCGTTTGCTGTAGCCGCATCGTTTGGGGATGTAGGGAAACCAGGGACGTAGGCGGGTGCGTGCGTAGCGGATGAATCGGGCTTCGGACGTGTAGCCGAGTAGGGCTTGGATGACGGCGAGGGTGACAAGTTCGGCGTCGCAGAGTTTGGGTGTGATGCCGACTTTGGAGCGTTCGGGCGCCCAGTGGGGGTGGGCTTTCAGGGCGTCGTCGATCGTCACGTACATTCTGGTGGCGAGAGCGTCCAGGTCAGGGTTCATGCGCTTGGTCCAAGATCGAGGGCTTGTTTGGGCCCCCTGATCTTGGACGCTCTCGCGC
>JAAETH010000053.1 GCA_024228575.1 Actinomycetes bacterium | reverse complement strand
TCCTCGCTCAGACCGGCCTCGGTCAGCTTGCCCCTGGTATTCGCCCAACGTCGGGTGCTGCCCATCAACCCGATGTAGGGGGCGGGCGTGGCGAGCAGAATCGGTAGCAGCTCTGTGTCGATTCCCGTGTGTCTGGTAGCCATGACGACGCGGGTCTGGTCGTCGATCGGGTGGCGCGACACCACATCGGCGAGATCGCCGGACAAGACGACCGCGCCGTCGACCATCGACTCTGCCTCTGCAGCGAGCTCGGAGCGGTCGTCCCACCCGATGACCCGATGACCCAACCACTTCGCCAACTCGATGACCGCCTTGCCGACGTGACCAAGACCGATGACAAACACGGTGCTCTGTGGCATGTGTGGCTCCAGGTACAACTCGACTTCTCCGCCGCACACACCGGGATCGCCGGCACTCGGGTCGACCAACCCGTACGAGATCCGGCGCGGGCGCCCCTCTGCCAGGATCTCTGCGGCTTCGTCCCTGACACGGGCCTCCATCTCCCCACCGCCGATCGTGCCCGACGTGTGCCCGTCGGCGTAGATCAGCATCTTCGAACCCGGTCGACGGGGCACCGACCGGTGGGTGTCGGTGACCGTCGCAAGCACCACCGGCTCGCGAGAGTTCATCGCTGCCAGCAGCTCGGAGTAGATCTCCTCGTTCATGAGTTCAGAGCCTTCCAGACGCGCTCTGGGGTGAAGGGAAGATCGTTGATCCGCACACCCGTCGCGTTGACAATCGCGTTGCGAATCGCTGGAGCGACGCCGTCCTTGGGAATCTCGGCTACGGCCTTGGCGCCGAAGGGCCCGGAGTCTTCCATGGTCTGGACCAGGAACACCTCGGTCTCTGGCATCTCGTCGGCCCGGTAGATCTTGTACGGGCCGAGCGCAGCGTTGATCATGCGGCCATCGTCGTCGAGGGCGAACTCCTCACAATGGGCATATCCCAAGGCCTGAATCATGCCGCCCTCGACCTGGCCAGAAGCGGTGACCGGGTTGATCGCCACACCACAGTCGACCGCCATGACCAGCTTGACCACCGTGATCTGCCCGGTGTCGATATCGACCTCGATCTCGACGAACTGGGCCGCAAACGGTGGCGGGCAGTCGGGCGACACGTATGACGCCGTGCCCATGATCTGCTCCTGATCCTCCCAATGCAACGAGTCGAGCGCAATGTCCTCGAGCGAGACCGAAGAACCGTCGGGTGCCCACGCCCGCCGGTCGCTCAGCTCGATCGTGCACGGCTGATCGAC
>JAAETH010000052.1 GCA_024228575.1 Actinomycetes bacterium | reverse complement strand
CACACAGCCTCGACCCACGCCGGGTCGATCGTGATCAACGAGGTCCTCCACAAACAGGCCAGCAATCCGTTCGAGGAGTTCGTGGAGCTGTACAACGCCGGAGGTAGCGCGGTCGATCTCACCGGGTGGACGCTGGCCGACGCCAATCTCAAGGTCGATGGGATGAGCAGCCTGAACTACACCGTCCCGGCCACCGACCACTGGGGCATTGCCTCGGTACTCCGGCCCGGCGAGTACGCCGTGATCTGGTTGGTGTACGACGGCGCCACCCTACCGCCCGTGACCAATCCGGTTTCCGGCCTCGAGTTCGTGGTCAATGATCCCGCCGAGAAACTCGGCGCCAGCGGTGACGTGCTCTGGCTACTCGACACACCGTCCACCATCGTCGACCACGTCGCCTACGGCGTGACCGCCGGCATGACCGGTCCGGCCTCAGCCCTCGGCCTGTGGAACGACAGCGCCCAGCTGTCGCTGAACACCGCACCGGGGCAGTCGATCTCCCTGAGCCCCAACGGAGTCGACGGCAACACCAGCGCCTGTTGGGAGAGAACCGGTAGCGGTGACGCCGCCGGACGCTGCCCGGGCGCCCTGGCAACCTTCGACTCCGACTCCATCGGAGGACTGACAACCAGTGTTGCCCTCTACAACAACTCTGTCGGTGCCGATGCCGGCGGGCCCTACGCCATCGCCGAGGGTGATGGCCTCGTGCTCAACGGTTCGGGGGCAGCGGGCACCCCTGTCGAGTGGCATTGGGACCTCGATAGCGATGGGCAGTACGACGATGCATCAGGCATGAACCCATCACTGTCGTGGGCCACCCTCGCGAGCCTCGGCATCGACGACGATGGTGTGTACCCGATCGCCCTGGAGGTCGACAACGGCACCGGACGATCCACCACCACCATCACGGTCGCCAACGTGGCCCCCGCTCTCAGTACAAGTGGCGCCTCGACCGGGAGTACCGCAGCTCCCTATTCACTGAATCTGGGAGCAGTGGATCCCGGAGCCGACACCATCGCCAGCTGGACCATCAACTGGGGCGACGGCACGATCGACACGATCCCCGGCAACCCCGCCACCGCGACACACACATACAGT
>JAAETH010000051.1 GCA_024228575.1 Actinomycetes bacterium | reverse complement strand
CAACCTCGACTTCCGGCGATGATTGCGTTGAGTAGGGAGAGGCGCCCTGCGGCGAGATGAGTGAGCCGATGTCGGGGCGGCTGCGTTGGACGAGATCGGTGTTGCGCTAGAGGGAATCGAGGGCTCGGGCCAGATGGTCGACCTCTTCGACGGTGTTGAAGTAGTGCGGGGCAATGCGGACTATGCCGTCGAGACCGCGGTCGTGGAGGTCGTGGAGCGATGTCGCAGACGCGGGTGCGGCCGTATTGATTCCCGCCTGGCGCAGCCGCTGCACCACATCGGCATTGGGCCGGCCGGCGACGGTGATGCCGATGATGCCCACCGAGGCCGCGGACCCGTCGTGAACGGTGACACCATCGACGTCGGCGAGGCGTGAACGAACCACCATGCCGAGCTCGCTGACGCGGTCCGCTATGGCATCGATGCCAAGACCGTTCGCGACCTGGAGAGCGGCGCCGAGCCCGGCGGCCGCAGAGAT
Source organism: Actinomycetes bacterium (assembly GCA_024228575.1). Lineage (GTDB taxonomy): Bacteria > Actinomycetota > Acidimicrobiia > Acidimicrobiales > Poriferisodalaceae > JAAETH01. Next base: position 2,693 of record JAAETH010000051.1, on the reverse strand, counting down.
CGACCGCTCGCCCTGTTCGAACCGCAGGGCTGTCTCGGCGGGGGAGTAGCCGTCTTCGGTCCACGAGCCAGACCTGCCGTCGACGAACAGGGGTGGAAGCAGACGGTCGTAGACGACCGGATTGGCGAAGAGCATTCCCGTGCCGCGCGGGGCGCGCAACCACTTGCGGCCCGTGATGGCGTAGAGGTCGCACCCGATCGCGGTCAGGTCGACGGGTGTTTGACCCACCGCCTGGGTTCCATCGACCAACACCAGGGCGTCCACCCCATGGGCGATGGTCGTTGCTTCTGCGACCGGATTGACCACACCCTGGGTCATGGGAACGTGGGTCAGGCAAACCAGCCTCGTCCGTGCATCGACAGCCTCGGCGAAGGCGTCGAGGTCGAGGGTCCCGTCGGGCAAAGACGCGACATCGACGACCTCCACACCTCGCTCACGCGCGGCGAGGAGCCCAGCCGCCGCCGACACGAACTCGGACCTGCTCGTGACCACCCGGTCGCCGGGCTCGAGGGGCACAGACGTGAAGGCTCTCCACCAGGCCTCCGAACCTGAGCTGGTCAATGCGAGGCCGTCTCGGTTGCAGTTCAGGAAGGACGCGGCACCGTCGTAGACCTGGTCGAGTTGTTCGGACCACTGGTCCTGGGCCTCGTATCCGCCGATCTCGGATTCGAGTCGAACGAACTCGATCACGGAGTCGATGACCTGGTGCGGCTGGAGTGAGGCGCCGGCGTTGTTGAAATGTGTCACGTGGGCACAGCCAGGAGTGTCACTTCGAAGCTGTTCGACGTCGAGTTGTGGGGTGGTCATGGCGCCAGGCTACGAGCCGGCGTCGATGTAGCGACTCCGTCGTCGGCAGTCAGGAGCGGTCAGCGTTCGTCGGGGTAATCAGCAAAGGTCACGCCGATGGCATATCGTCAGCGGGGTACGACCAGGGGGAATCCATGGACCAGGCAATACTGAAGTCGATAGCGCTGTTTGACGGGTTGTCCGACGACGAGCTGGCGGAATGTGCCGGAGTGTTCCAGCACCGCGAGATGTTGGCCGGATCGAGCCTTGTACGAGAAGACGACTTCGCCTACAAGTTCTTCGTGGTTCTCGACGGGACCGTCGAGATCTATCGGCACTTCCACTTCGTCGCCGAACTCGGACCCGGCGAGTTCTTCGGTGAGATGGGCCTCATCAATGGTGTCAAACGCAACGCGAGGGTCACCGCGAAGACCCGCTGCGACGTCGCATGGATCATGGGCTGGGATTTCCAGACGATGTCCGAGCGGTTCCCCGTCATCGCCCAGCGCATCCAGGCTGTGGCAGAGAAGCGCTTGGCGGGTGTCAGCGAGCCTGGCAGCGCGGCCGAAGACGTCTACGAACCGAGCACGTGGGATTGGGTCGCCGAGCAGGTGACTGCCTATGAGTCCTCCGGGGGAACCCAGGCGAACACCCTGCGCGAGAGCGGAATCCCGATCGTTGTCATGACGTGTCGCGGTGCCAAGACGGGCAAGGTCCGCAAGGTCCCCGTCATGCGAGTCGAACATGGCGGCCAATACGCCATCGTCGCCTCGAAGGGTGGACGTCCCGAACACCCGGGTTGGTATCACAACCTGGTCGCCAATCCCCACGTCTTGGTTCAGGACGGCCCAGAACCGACGGACATGATGGTTCATGTCGCCGAGGGCGACGAGCGCGCGGCCTGGTGGGATCGTGCGGTGGGTGTCTTCCCGACCTATTCCGAGTATGAGGCCTCGGCCACAGAACACGGGCGGACCATCGCTGTCTTCATCGCAACCCCCGTGCCGTAGGCCTGCGGCGAACGAGTCGGTCCGCTAGGACTAGGTCGCGAAGTCGGCCAGGATCTGGTTGAAGGTCTCGCTCGGGCGCATGGCGGCACTCGCCAGCTCGGGGTTGGGGAAGTAGTAGCCGCCGATGTCCATCGGCACACCCTGGTTTGTGATCAGATCGGCGGAGATGGTTTCTTCGGCCGCCTCGAGCGCATCTGCCAGTGGCGTGAACCTGGCAGCGAGATCTTCGTTTGTTGTCTGCGATGCCATGGCCCTGGCCCAGAACATGGCCAGATAGAAGTGGCTGCCACGGTTGTCGATCTCGTCGACCTTGCGCGACGGTGATTTGTTCTCTTCGAGGAGGCGGGCGGTTGCCTCGTCGAGGGTCTCGCCGAGCAGGCCTGCCACCTCGTTGTCGAAGGAGTTGGCCAGGTGTTCGAACGACACGGCGAGGGCCAGGAACTCGCCGAGAGAATCCCAACGACTGTGGTTTTCCTTCTCGAACTGTTGCACGTGTTTGGGAGCCGAACCTCCGGCGCCGGTCTCGAAAAGGCCACCACCGTTCATGAGCGGAACGATCGACAACATCTTGGCAGAAGTGCCGACTTCGAGGATTGGGAACAGGTCGGTGTTGAAGTCGCGAAGCACGTTGCCCGTGACAGAGATGGTGTCGAGGCCCTGGCGGATCCGATCGAGGCTGTGAGCGCTGGCTGCTGCCGGGGCCATGATGTCGATCTCGATGCCGTCGGTGTTGTGGTCGGGCAGGTACTTGTTGATCTTCTCGATGAGCTGGGCGTCGTGGGCCCGGTTCTCGTCGAGCCAGAACACGGCGGGCACACCCGATGCGCGGGCGCGGCCGACAGCGAGCTTGACCCAGTCCTGGATCGGCAGGTCCTTGACGTTGCACATACGCCAGAT
>JAAETH010000050.1 GCA_024228575.1 Actinomycetes bacterium | reverse complement strand
GTCCAGAATGCGTTCTCGGGCGAACCGATCTGGGATCCGGGCTGGTCATTCGCTCATCTGGCTGCACCGTTGCTGATGGTGGTGGCCGGGCGAGACACCGTCACCCCGGCCGAGCTCGCCCTTGCTGGGTTCGAGCGCGCTCCTGAGCCGAAGCTCCTCCACGTGATGGACTGCACTCACTTCGCGGCCTACGACGGCGAGTGGTTCGACTCGGCATCGGTGATCATGCGCGACTTCCTGCTCGATCACCTCACACCCCCGCCGGGATAGGTTCTCAGAGCTCTCGGGCTCGCAGCCGCGGGTCACGCGGCCGGTGCTGGCAGTGTGGGCGATGAACAGGTTTCTGGCGGCCTGCCGACAAGGCGTGTTCTCGAGACCCACACGAGCAGGAGCCCAACCACCTTCACATCAAGTCGCCCCGGAAACCAGCTCCAGAGCCTGTGATGCGATCTCCTTCTCTTCGTCCGTCGGGATCACCAGAATCCGAACCCTGCCGCCCTGGTGTTGGATCTCCCGAATACTGCCACCGGGCCGATGGTTGCGATCCTCATCGACCACGATCCCGTAGTCTTCGAGTCCCGCACAAACCCTTTCTCGGATCAGCGGCGAGTTCTCCCCGATTCCGGCGGTGAAGACAACGGAATCCAATCCACCCATGGCAAACGCGTAAGCGCCTATGAACTTCTTGATCCGGTAGGCGAAGACGTCGATGACCCGCCGAGCGCCGGGATCGCCTTCCAACATGGCCGCTTCGATATCCCGCATGTCGCTGGTGCCGATGCCGCCCAAGCCCAGAAACCCACTCTCCTGGTTCAACAAGGTCTCCAGTTGGTCCACGGAGAGGTCGCGCTGTCGCATGAGGTACAAGAGGATGGCCGGATCGATATCCCCGCAGCGGGTACCCATGGGAAGCCCCTCCAATGGGGTGAACCCCATGGTGGTATCAACGCTGCGTCCACCGTCCACCGCGGTGATGCTGCAACCGTTGCCGAGGTGACAGGTCACGATCTTCAGGTCTCGTAGTGGGCGCCCCAGCGTTTCGGCAGCTCTTCTGCTGACATAACAGTGGCTGGTTCCGTGGAACCCGTAACGCCGAATCTTGTCCGTTTCGTAGAGCTCGTGAGGGAGGGCATACAGATAGGCATTGTCCGGCAGGGTGCTGTGAAAGGCGGTGTCGAACACGGCAACCTGGAGTGCCCGTGGAAAACGTTCTTCGCTGGCCTCGATGCCCTTCAGGTTGGCGGGGTTGTGCAAGGGGGCGAGGTCGAAACAGGCACGGATTGTGGACTTCACCTCCTCATCGATGAGCACCGCAGCTTTCATCTTCTCCCCACCGTGGACTACGCGGTGCCCCACAACGGTGATCTCGTGCTCCGAGGCGATGACACCCGCCTGCGGATCCGTGAGCAACTCCGATATGAGGTTCACCCCATCGTTTATGTCCGCGATGTCGGCACCAGGGAAGATCCTCTCTCCCTTGCCACTGCGGTAATGGACGGTCGCGGCTTCGAGACCGATTCGGTCTATCTGGCCGTTGGCCGTAGGTCGCATGTGTTCCCGGGAATAGAGCGTGAACTTGACCGAGGAGCTGCCGACATTGATGACCAAGATGTACATTGCGGGTTTCTCTGTGCTCGAGCCGCTCGACCCGCGCCCTCTTCCCGAGACTTGCCGGGGTTGGGCTCTGGTCAGGCCGCGATCCTAGGCCCTTGTCCGGGGCACGGCGCCCTGTCTCGATCATTCTTCGGCAAAGCTGTCTCCGACCTCCAGAGCCTGATCCAGAAGGGCGATACCCTCGTCTATTTCGTCCTTGTTGGCGATCAGGGGTGGAGCAATAGCGATCACGTTGACCGGGTTGGCTGCCATGGTCATGATGCCCAGCTCGCTCAGCTTCGCGGCGATCTTCATCTTGGGATTAGGGCCTTTGCGGATCTTGGCGTCCACGGCTGTCAGGGGCACCTTGGTTTGTTTGTTCTTGACCAGCTCCAGTCCCACGAAGAGACCCAGCCCACGGACATCGCCCACGCAGGCGTGCTTCTCCTTCAATTCCTGGGCCTTCTCCAGCATGTACTGGCCCATCTTCTCGGAGTTCTCGATGAGATTGTCGGTCTGGTAGATCGGTATTACCGAGAGGGCGGTGGCGCAGCCCAGGGCGTGGCCGGCATATGTGGCGCCGTGGCTGAAGAACGTTTCCTTGAACGCATCGCCGATGTGTTTGCGCACAACCGTGGCGCCCAGGGGCACGTAGCCGCAGGTCAGACCCTTGGCGACGGTCAAGATGTCTGGCACCACATCCCAGTGGTCCATCGCGAACCACTTGCCGGTACGGCCGAAACCGGTCATCACTTCGTCGGCGATGAGCAGGATGCCCCAGCGATCGCAGATCTCTCTCAGCATGGGGAAGTACTCCGGCGGCGGCACGATGATGCCGTTGGCACCGGTGACCGGCTCCGCGATGATGCCGCCCACCTGCTCGCTGCCACCTTCCAGCTCGATGACCTCTTCCACGTGTGTGGCGCAGCGCAAGTCACAGCTGGGATACGTCTGGCCGAACGAGCAGCGGTAGCAGTAGGGGAGGGGGACCTTGACCACCTCGGCGCCGCCCTGGGCCTGGGCCCAGTTGCGAGAGTCACCGGCCGAGAGACTCATGGCCGTGGCCGTGCCACCGTGGTAGGTGCGGTAGCGAGTAATGATCTTGCGTCGACCCGTGAACTGATGGCAGATCTTGATGGCGGCTTCGTTGGCCTCAGCACCGCCTAGGGAGATGAACGAGCGCTCCAGATCGCCCGGGGTGACCTCGGACAACATCTTGGCCAGCTTGGCGCGCGGTTTGGTTGACAAGCTGGGGGCGAAGGACGTCAGGGTTCTGGCCTGTTCACAGATGGCATCCACCACCCGCTCGTCCTGGTGTCCGATGTTGTGGCTGATGAAACAGGAGCTGAAGTCCAGCCGCTCCCGCCCATCCTCTGTGGTGAAGCGGACACCCTCGGCGGACACGACCCGAAGTGGGGACTCGTCTGGCTGATAGGACCAGGATTGGAAGTTGTTCTCCACTTCGTAGCGGTCGAGGTCATCCTTGTCTTCGGGAATGGATGTGAGATCGATCATCAGACCCCCGGTTGGGCGCACATGTCGGCCTTGTTGATGCCGGCCACGGGAACCGGCTTCTTCATGGCATCTCGGCGGAAAGGTTCGCCCAGTTCCTGGTTGTTGAGCACCTCGATGAAGGTTGTTGTGCCCTCTTCGATCTGAGCCTTGACAGCCTCGGCCAGTATCTCGGTGAGTTCTTCGGGATTGGTGGCCTGAACGCCTACCATGCCGCAGGCTTTGGCGATGGCGGCATAGGAGACACCCCGATCCAGCTCGGTGCCCACGAAGTTGTCGTCGTACCACAGGGTGCTGTTGCGTTTTTCGGCGCCCCATTGGTAGTTGCGGAAGATGATCATGGTGATGGCGGGCCACTCGTCGCGTCCGCAAGCGGTCATCTCGTTCATCGAGATTCCAAAGGCGCCGTCACCGGCGAACCCGACCACGGGGACATCGGGTCTGGCGATCTTGGCGCCCAGAATGGCGGGGAAGCCGTAGCCGCAGGGGCCGAACATGCCAGGGGCCAGGTACTTGCGCCCCTCTTCGAACGTCGGATACGCATTGCCGATGGCGCAGTTGTTGCCGATATCCGATGAGATGATGGCCTCTTTGGGTAGGGATTTCATGATGGCGCGCCAAGCCATACGGACGGTCATCTTCCCGGGTTCCGCCTCTTTGGCACGCTGATTCCAAGTGGTGCCCGGATCGTCTTCCTCGTGATCGAGGGTGGCCAGCTCGGTATCCCAATCAGCCTTGGCTTTGGCGATGGTGGCCCTGCGATCTTCGCGGCCGGAGTCACCGGCGGCGTCGGAGAGTTGGGCAAGGAGGGCGTTGGCCACCTTCTTGGCATCGCCGGCGATGCCAACGGAAATGGACTTGGTCAGGCCGATGCGGTCGGGATTTGTGTCGACCTGGATGATGGAGGCATCAGCGGGCCAGTAGTCAATGCCGTAACCCGGCAGTGTGGAGAAAGGGTTCAGGCGGGTGCCAAGGGCCAGGACAACGTCGGCCTGGGAAATCAGCTTCATGCCCGCCTTTGAGCCGTTGTAGCCCAGGGGACCGGCGAACAGCGGATGGCTGCCCGGGAAGGCGTCGTTGTGCTGGTAACCACAACAGACCGGAGCGTCCAGACGCTCGGCCAGGGCCACGGTGTCCTGGATGGCACCGCCGAGAACCACCCCGCCGCCGTTGAGGATCACAGGGAACTTGGCGTTGGAGAGCAACTCGGCCGCCTTGGCAATGGCCTCCTCGCCGCCTGCGGGGCTTTCGAACTCCACCACGGCAGGCAGTTCGGCCTCGATGACCTGGGTCCAGAAATCCCGGGGAATGTTGATCTGGGCCGGTGCCGAAGCCCGCTTGGCCTGGATGATGACCCGGTTGAGAACCTCCATGATCCGTGAGGGGTGGAGCACCTCCTCCTGGTAGGCCACCATCTCTTCGAATACGGCCATCTGGGGCACTTCCTGGAAGCCGCCCTGGCCCAGGGTCATGTTGGCCGCCTGGGCCGTGACCAGCAGAAGGGGCGTGTGGTTCCAGTACGCGGTCTTCACGGGTGTGACGAAGTTGGTGATACCGGGCCCGTTCTGGGCGATCATCATGGACACCTTGCCGGAGGCGCGAGTGAAGCCGTCGGCCATCATGCCGGCGTTGCCTTCATGGCCCACATCCCAGAAGGTGATTCCCGCCTTGGGGAACAGGTCGGAAATCGGCATGAACGCTGAGCCAATGATGCCAAACGCATGTTCGATTCCATGCATCTGTAGAACCTTGACAAAAGCCTCTTCGGTGGTCATTTCGATCTTCGCCACACTGCCCTCCTCAAGAACGGTTGGTGGGGATGTATTGGTGTCGGCAAGACCGTAGTTCAGTCTGAACCGCCCTGGGTCCGGTGAAGGCTCAGTTGTGAGGTCCTCCGGAAGACCGCCCCCGCAGCGTCCTTGGGTGCCGAAGACGCGTCGTCCCTGGCGGGAGGCGATTTTCGGTCACCACCGTCGACACGGCACAGTCACTGATCTCGTGGCTCATCTGGCTCGCATTCTCGCGTGCCGGATCGCTCATCGTGCCCGAGGCGTCTCGGCTCGGTCGGTGTCGGTGGACGTCCTGTTCGTTTCGTTGTCCGGGGGTATGCGATCGGTGTGCGATGAGTCGCCAGTGCCAGCCGATCACCGTCGCTGGTTTCATGATCGCGGCCGTCACAGATGCCCGGGCGGCTGTGTGGAGGATCTCGATGAGACGAACACCAACCTCACCAGATCGTTCGATGAGCAGATGATCGGCGGTCTGGCGGCGTAGCCAACACCTCATCCGACCGATACGTCGTCACCGGGGGCTACTGGAGAACACTGGGCGGACGGCAGTCCCGATGAAACACCGTTTGGTTTCACCGTCCGCCTTGATCGGGTGGAGGCAGGAGTTGGGTGGTCTCGATCAGTCGGGAGTCCGCGAGAGCGGCGGCCCGGATGGGGGCGATCGCCTGGTAGTCCGGGTCCGCGAGCATTGTGACGAAATGGCGTCGGGTCGGGTAGCGGACGAGGATGACGATGTCCCATTCCTCGTCTCCGATGATCACATCGTCGGCGCGACCCATCCAGATCGGCTCGCCGCCGAAGCGGGGATTCAGCTCGGCGAACCGCTTGCCGTACTCGCGGTACGCGGCTTCACCCGTCATCCCGTCGACGCCATGGCCGTCCTCGGCTTGTGCCCGGTAGCGCAGGAGATTGAGCATCACGACCGGGTCATCGGCATCTGCTGCCGCCATCCGCGCCAAGGCGTCTGGGTTCGTTTCGATCGCCATGGGGAACCTCCATACCCGAGCTGGGCTGCGGGCCGAACCGGACCGGCAGGACGGCGACCGCCGACGGCTTCAACCGCGGAGGCTACGCCCCTCTGGTATTGCGATCCAATTCCAGATCTTGGTCTGCGGAGCTACAACATCTGCTGGTCCGGCGCGGTCTTCGTGAAGTGACTCGCCATTTCGGCAGCGTCGTGCGACTGTTCCCCGCGCAACGGACGGGACGGGTGCTGCCGATGACCGTTCGGTTGAGGGGTCGGTTCAGAGCACCTAGCCGTTGGCGCCCACGACGCGCTTCACCGTCATTGATGCCGTTGGCATCGACGATTTCAGCTTTGACGAGAGCAACTCGAACGAGGCTTCGGAAGCGACGCTGGTGACTGTTGTGCCATCGGCGGCAATGGCGATACCTGCATCGGTGAAGGCGGAGCGGAGCTCGTCGCGGCGATCCGTCACGGTCACCCCTAGGCACTTGTCGAAAACAGCTTGGGCAATAAATACTGGGTCCATGTCCGGTTCTTTCTCAGTTGCTCTGCAGAACTTGGCAGTGCTCGGACCACTCGAGGGCGATTCCGTTCTTGGCAGCGAGGCGATCGATCTCATCCCCGACCTTGAGGCCGTGGGCAGCATTCATGTAGACCGGGATTTGCTCCTCGGGGATGATGCAGCCGTGCTGGGGGCAGAAGCGAGCCACTCCGGGTCCGGCGATGAGCTGTTCGATCCTCTTGAGTGCGTACTCGAGAGCACGTTTTGAACCCAGATACTGACCGAGGAAGGTCGTCAGATGCTCCGGGTAGGAACCGTCCGCGACGATGTTGTCTGCAATCGTGAAACCCCCGAAGGCGTCAGAGGTGAAGAGCGACCTCGACTCATGGTCGAAGGTGACCATCGACCCGATGAAGTGGGCGTAGGGGGTCATGAAGAACGAGAGCTGGCGATTGCCACCAACGGTGATGCTCTCGCCGTCCTCTACCCCGACCAGCTCGGATGACAATCCATAGTGCTGAACGAGTAGCAGAGACTCTACGGGCGTGTAGATCTTGACGTCGGGGCTCACGACGCGCTCGAAGAGGGGCAGTGCTGCACACAGATCGGGATCTTGGTGCTGCACAATCAGCGTGGTGATGTCTCGCGGATCAATGACCTGGTTGACCTTGCGAAGTACACACGCGTAGAACTCGGGCTTGGCCGAGCCGGGGTCGATCAGGGCAGCTTCACCGTTGCTGGTGACCAGGTAGGGCACGTTGGCCCATGCGTTTTGTTCGTCCTTCACCCCAAGGTGAAAGACGCCTGGTGCGAGTTCGACGGGGTTGGCGTCGTCATAGGTCTGCATTGAGGCCTCCATGGTTCAGAAGGCCACACAGCCATCCGCGGCTCCTAGTCGGCGACAGAACTCAGATTGTGAGCGTTTGGCCAAAAAGTTTGCTTGTTTCGTGCTGCCACGGCCCTGCTCTGGTCACCGCCGTGGCACCCACCATGGCGAGACGGTCGTCCGTCGAAGGTTTCTCCGGCCTGTCAACTCGTGAGAGTCACGACGGCGGCGACGATGGTGATGAGTGCCATCGCCGTCCACAAGGCGAGGAAGGCGATGCCGACCCCGACACTCTTCGGCGCTCCGATGCGCAGTCCTCGTTGTGTCATCGTGACCCGGGCGCAGATCCCACGGCCTCCGAAGTAGAGGTAGATCCCGCCTCCCACGAGACCGAAGTACGGCCACGTCGACGAGTCGACGATCAGCCCGACCCCAGCTGCGACCATCACCCAAAGGGTCAGCGTGTCCCAGAGAGCTTCGGCTCGGATATCGGCCCAGAACACAGGGTCGACGGTGTCCTCGGCCTCCATCAGCTGCCATCGCACAGCGGTCGATGGGGCAAGAAACGCCAGGGCCTGACCGATCCAGGCGAGCAGCGAGAGGGCGACGACGATGATTCCCAACACAACGTTCATGGATCACTCCACCAGCCGGACGAAGCAGTAGACACCCTCGACGATCCCGAAGGCCGGCCAGATGGCCCAAGCGACCCAGTACCCGACGGTGTTGCGACGGCTTGCGAGATCGCGGTCCCACACATACAGGAAAACAGCGGTGTACCAGTACGGGACCGATGCCATGAGTGCGAGCAGGAAACCCCACCGCTCGCCAAGGAGCATGCCGATGCTGCCTGCGATCTGCAATGGCGCCCACAAGAACGGGTCCGCCCACGCCATCGCTTGGTTGAAAGCGAAGTAGGCGGCGGGGTCGGTGTTGTCGGGCGAGCCGCCATAGACGTTCTCGATCGTCCACTGTGCCCGTGGACGTATCACCGCAATGAGCTGCGCCACGGAGAGTAGTGAGATCAGTCCGAGTCCGACCAGGGCGACGCCCCAGGTTGAGGCGGTCACATCCACGGCGGGCACTCCCGAACGGGGTCAGCCGCACCGCTGCCGTCGCTCGTATCCGCTCGAGCGCGGTTGCCTGTTTCGTGGGTCATTGCGACCTCCTCAGGTGTTCGGCTCAGCCCCTGCAAGGGCTTGTCCGTCGAACACCATCGTCTACTCGACACTGCCGCAACAAGAACCCGTCTCCCAGGGCCCAATGACCCGTAGACGTTCTCCCCTGAGGAAATTGGTGCAGGAGATGCCAGCGGGTGAGGGTCCTGACCTTGGCGGGCACTCACGCAGAGTGCTAGTATTTGCAGGATGCTGGTGGGAACTCGTGCCCTTCGTGGGCCAGGAGCGACAGGTCTGTTGGTTCTTGTTGCCGTCGCCATGTTGACGCTGCTTGTCGCTGCCCCCGGTGTGAGCGCGGCGGGCTCGGGATCGGTGCACTTCGAGGTCGTCGACTCGGCGACAGGGCTACCGCTTCAGGCGAGGGTCCTAGATGTCATCATCGGCGATCCCGGGTGGGTCCGGGCTGAGTACAGCGACCTTTCCACGTCGATCACAGGGATCGCCGCCGGCGAGCACACCTTCTTCGCCGTCCACGACTTCTACGGCGACGACGACTCGGGTCGCATCGATGGCGGCAACAATGTGCGGGGTGAGATGGTGACGGCGACCATCGTCGCCGACGCCGAAACCCTGGTGCGCATCGAGATGACACCTCCCGCATCTGTGCGGTTCCGAGCTGTCTCCGAGGTCGACGGCAGCGTTGTGTCGCCCTTGTCGGTGAGTGTGTCGCCGTGGACGTACGGTGGATCGACCAGCACGGGCGTCGTCGATGAGGGTGACGGTTGGTACACGGCATCCATCTATCCGGCGCCTTTTGAGGCCGGAGTAAGCCTCACGGGTTCGTCGAGCACTTCCCACCACGACATCCCGCCAGTCGCATCGGGATCGACGCTCACCATCCCCGATCCCCTCACAGTTACCGAGAGACCAACCGTGAGTGGCCGGGTTGTCGACCCGAAAGGTAGTCCGGTCGCCGGCGCCGCGGTCCGCATCGCATCGTGGATCAACGGCCTCGATCTGACAACACACCTGACAGACGACGACGGACGGTTCTTCATCCAGAGGCTGAGTGCCATCGGGGTCATAGGAGCTTTTCCTCCGTCCACTCGAACCGACCTGGCCGCAGGCGGCCACGCCGGATCCGGCCTCGGCGGTGGGTGGTGGCCCGAGGACGATCGACATGTCGAACTCGAAATAGTGCTGCCGTACGGTCGTTGGTATCCGGCCGAGGGGGCTCGCATCGCTCCCACGGCCGATCGACCGGTCAGCGGCTACATCCCGTACGGTGCGGACGGGGCCGGAATCAACATCGTCGACGGCGCGGGCGAGGCCACATCGGGATGGACCACGGCTGGACCGATGATCGAGGTCTGGAACCACGATGGTCTGGTGGTGCTCGATCTGCACAGCTCGCTGCGCCCGACCTCGACGAAGATCCCCACCCTCGCACCCTTGGGCGGTGACGCCATCACCTGCACACTCGATGTCGATTGCCCGCTCTTCCGGTCTAGGGGGCCCAAGGGTGATCAACTCGTGTTGGGGGTGAACAGCACCCTGGAGTCCTTCTCGTTGCTCTACGGTTCGGGCGATGAGGCACTGTTCCTCGACCCACCCCTTGTGACCGGCCGGGCTTTTGGCAACTTCTCCGACGGGGTCGCCATCTCGACCACCGATGGTTGTGGGGCCGACCTATCGATCACCTCGGGTGATCTGGGCGTCGGCTCGGCCCCATCGCTGGTACCCGGAACGCTGACGGTCGAAGCCGAGGGGATATGGGGTACGCAGATCGCCGTTGGTCTGGCAGCCGGCGGAGCAAACGCTGTGATCGGTATCGACGCCAGGACCCCCGAGCTCTGGTCGACCGTTGTCGACGACAACTCCTTCGGTGGACTGCTCCCAGCCGATTGCACGCCGCCGACGACGACAACCACCACGACCACAACCACGACGGCAGCAACCACCACAACGACATCCACCTCTTCGACCACAACCACCTCCACAGTGCCCACCGCGACGACGAGCACCTCGACCACTCTGACCACCACCACGTCGACGACATCCACTTCGTCGATGACATCCACCTCTTCGACCACAACCACCACACTGCCGTCCGACGATCCGGGTGAGGGCTACGCGGTGGTGACTCGTGCTGGCGATGTCTACACGTTCGGCGACACCATCCACCTGGGTGACCAAGCGATGACCGAAGCGACCGCCATCGTCCTGCATCCCGTCGACGATGGCTACTGGGTCGTTGATACGTCGGGTGTCGTGCACGGTTTTGGTGCTGCCCCGCACCTGGGAAACATCGATCCGACCTGGTTGGGTCTGGGCGAGACGATCACGACAATGGCTGCAACGCCCGACGGCGAGGGCTACTGGATTATCTCGGATACCGGTCGGGTGGCCGCGTTCGGCTCGGCCGAGCTGTTCGGCGATCTCAGCGACTTCGTGCTCGACGGGCAGATCATCGACGCCGCGGCAACACCGTCGGGGCTGGGCTACTACATGGTTGGCAGCGACGGTGGTTTGTTCAGTTTCGGCGACGCGAGATTCCGTGGATCGGTTCCACAGGTGTTGCCAGGTGTGACGCTCGATGCACCTGTCGTCGGCATGACCCCAGACCCTGATGGCATCGGCTACTGGTTTGTCGCCGCCGACGGCGGTGTGTTCGGTTTCGACGCTCCGTTCCGAGGTTCGATTCCGGGGGTGCTGCCGGTAGGTGAATCCCTGGTCGCATCCATCGATGGGATGGTGCCCTACGGCAACGGCTACCTGCTCGTCGCAGGCGATGGTGGGGTCTTCACCTTCAGCGATCTGCCATTCCTCGGAAGCCTCGGCGACACCGAGTTGACCGACCCGATCGTCGCCATCAGTGCCCGCTGAGCTTGCGGCCAAGGCGTCGTTGAACACCTAGGCTCGGCCGACATGTGGTGTCCCATCGTCGGCCTTGGAGGATCTTCGTGGATGTAGGTGAAATGCGGCCCTTCGGGGTGGTCAGCCTCGTTCAGGTGCAACCCGACGGTCTGATCATCGACAATCCTGGGCCCGGACCGGCGAAACACTTCTACGATGCCGACCGGCGCGTGGAGGTCGACAGTCTCCAGATCAGCAATCGGGGCATCGAGGCCACGCTCGACGGTGGCGAACGTGTGCTCGACATCCATCATCTCGATCATCCCGGCAAACAATACGACGATGACGATCTCGTCTGTATCGGATTCTCCGCGCACTACGACGCGATGCGTCGCGAGTTCGGCGATCACATGGTCGACGGCATCGCGGGCGAGAACATCATCATCGAGCACCCCGCCGAAGTCTGGCCGGAGGATCTCCGCGGATCGCTGACGATCGAGAATCAGGACACCGGTGAGGCAGCGCTCCTCAACCTGGTCAGCTTTGCCGAACCCTGTACCGAGTTCAGTCGATTCTGCCTGCAACGCCCACACGGCCACGTGCCCGGCCCACACCTCGGCGAGGTCCTGAAGTTCCTAGGTGGGGGACGGCGAGGGTTCTTGTTGCTGATCGACCCTGGGCACGGGCCTGTCACCGTACGGCGCGGCGACCGCGTGTTCGTGAACGGACCGAACCCGCTCACCGCAACGGTGTAGACACCTCGACCGCTGCGCCCCGAGATGGGTCGCACCACCTCTGTCGCATGACACGAGCGTCCTTTGCCGCGACCTATCAGATGTCACAGGAACGTTCGAGACGCTGACGTATCACGACTTCGATGACATCACGTCGGCGTTTGCCACGATCGGCTACCCGCGATGAGCCGCGACTCCTGCCGGTAGTGAACTCGGTCGTCTCAGTCCTCGGCAGGCGACACCATGGCGTAGTACTTCTTGACGTACTCGGTTGCCCTCCAGCTGCAGACCGTGCCCTTCGGGACGAAGAATGCATCGTCTTTCCCGAACGTGTTGACGGTGCCGTCTTGTTCGGTGATGACGATCTCGCCCTCGAGTAGCCGAACGAACTCGTGGCACGGGAACGGAGCCATCTCACTCTCGAATGGGGTGCTGTCCCATACACCGACGAACATGTCGCCGCCGTCATTGGTGAAGCTGATGTGGTCGCGCTGCACGGGCTTGTCCCCGCGGATGATGAACGGATCCGTTTCCTCCAGAAGGGCCATCTGCTCGGGTGCGATCGACGGATCGATCGCCCTGACCGCTCCCGCCGCGGGCACACCCGTGGGTACCTCACGTCTGGGGTTCAGGTACGTGATGTAGAACTTGCGGAGGTGCTCCTCTTGAACCCAGCTCACCGGGGCGGCGTTGCGAAAGTGGACACACTCGCCCTGCTCGTAGGTGTCGAGGACGTTGTTGTCGCCATCGACCATCTTGAAGCCACCCTCCAGCAGCCAGATGAATTCGTCTCCGGGGTAGGGGCCGAATGCCTCCTGCATGGGTGATGTCGTCCAGACCCCCACACTCATACCCAGATCCTCGTCCTCGTAGTAGACGTGGAGTGTCTGGGTAGGCAGGTCCGACGCGAAGTCTTCTTGGCTGCACTCCATTTCAGGCATGCCAGTGTCGGCGGGACCATTCGTTTCCAAGCGATAGACACACTTCTCTGTGCTCATGGCCATCCTGTCCTTCGACCGACGTTCAACCGAGGGCCCGACATCACACGAGCACCACTACCGCATCGATCGTATGACGCCGAGGCCCTCGACATCGTCGTGTCGGACAACTGGCGACAACCCCGACGCACGATCGACGTCACTCGGGTGGGGTCATGATCAGCATTCGCGGAGCCGACGACGGCCCAGTGTGCAACGCTGTGCCCATGGCCGAGCAGGAGCGGTGGCAGGTATCTGGGTCAGCAGCTCAGAAGTACGAACGGTTTGTGGCGTCGTGGTTCGAGCCGTGGGCGGCGGATCTGGTGACCGAGGCCGGGCTAAAACCGGGCTGGCGCGTGCTCGACTTGGCCTGTGGCACCGGAATTGTGACGCGCGCTGCCGCCCCCATCATCGGCGCCCGTGGCGAGATCGTGGCATCGGACCTCAACGAAGGGATGCTGTTCGAGGCGCAACAGCATCCAGTCGAGGGAGCGCCGGTGCGGTGGCGTGTGGCCGATGCCACGGAACTGCCCTTCGCAACCGGCGAGTTTGATGGGGTGTTCTGTCAACAGGGTCTGCAGTTCATACCCGACAGGGACGCAGCGGTTGGAGAGATGTATCGGGTCCTTCGCCCCGGGGGTGTGGCGGCGGTGAGTGTGTGGTCGGAGCTCGAGAACAACCCGTACCTAGCGGCACTCGCAGGAGGGTTGGAGCGCCATCTGTCTGCGGAGGCTGGTAGGTCTATGGCTGCGCCGTGTGGGTTTGGCGACCCCGACGAGTTGCGGGACCTGTTCGTCAACGCAGGGTTTTCCGAGGTCGTGGTGTCATCGCCGCAAAGGGACCGCGACCCGACGCCGGCTATGGAGGCCATCGCTGGCAACCTGGCCGCGCTGCCGATCGCCGCGCAGGTCGAGGCCATGCCCGCCATCGACCGTTCAGCGATGCTCGACGACATCATCAGCACGCTCGGCACATCGATCAAGGACGGTCAACTCACCACTCCCGCGACCAGCAATGTCGCGATCGCCATCGCCTGAGAAACCCCGAGGGTGGTGTCGATCGATCTGGGAGGACAACTCGCAATCGATGGTGAGTGGCCGACGACCGACAACGGTTCGTCGGTCCCGGTTCGTCAGATCTAGTCGCCGAGGCCGACTCCCAGGCTTCTCGCTGTCTTGATCCATGGGTGGTCGAGGGGAACGGTTGCCCGTTTGCCGGCCACGTCTTCGAGCGGAACCGGCGTGGCTTCGCCGTTGACCATGGCGACCATGACCCCTCGGATGCCCTTGGCAATCATGTCGGTCGATGCGGTACCGAGGTGGGTTGCGAGCAGTCGATCCTGCGCCGAGGGTGTTCCACCTCGCTGGACGTGACCCAAGATGGTGACCCGCGTTTCGAGCCCGGTCAGTTCCTCCAGACGCCGTGACAACCGGGCCGTCGAGTTGCCCTGCCCTGCCTTGAGCGCGGCGTGGTGCTGTTTGGCCTGCTTGCGTTCGTCGTCCTTGGATGCGTCGACACGGGCCTTGGCCGCTGTCATGGCGGCATGGTCGTCGGCAGAGACGGCACCCTCGCTGACGGCGACGATGCTGAACATGCTTCCCGCGGCCCTGCGTCGTTTGATGGTCGCTGCGATCGCCTCGACGTCGTAGGGGATTTCAGGCACCAGGACGACGTCGGCACCCCCGGCGAGCCCGGCGCCGAGAGCGAGCCATCCGGCGTTGTGGCCCATCAGCTCGACCACGATGATGCGGTGATGGCTGTGAGCGGTGCTGTGCAATCGATCGATGGCTTCGGTGGCTATGCCGAGGGCGGTGTCGAAACCGAACGTGGTGTCGGTCCCCCACACATCCTTGTCGATCGTCTTGGGAAGGGTGATGACCGGCGCACCCTGCTGGTGCAGATGTAGGGCGTTCTTCTGGGTTCCGCCGCCTCCGAGACAGATCAGGGCGTCGAGGTGGTGTGCTTCGATGTTCTCGAGGATGGCGTCGGTCATGTCGAGCCGCTTGCCGCCCACGTTCATCTTGTGGGGTTTCTCGCGGCTGGTTCCGAGGATCGTTCCACCAAGCGTCAAGATGCCAGAGACGGCTGCGCGATCCAGCGGTATGTATCGGTTCTGCATCAGGCCCTTGAAACCGTCGCGGAACCCGATGACGGTCATCCCATGGGTTCCCATGGCCGCCTTGCTGATTCCACGGATCGTTGCGTTGAGCCCGGGCGTGTCGCCACCCGAAGTGAGTATGCCGATGTGTCGTGCCACGGTGGGCCCCCTTTCGCGGCTGAGCGCCGATCGTACAAAAAGACCCGTCGGCCGCCGGCGATACGGATCAATCCTGGGTCAACGCCCCTGTTCGGCGAGCTTGCGGATAGCCATGATGCTTCGGTAGTTCCGGCTTGTTGTGTTTGTGCGCGAGGCCTTGCCAACCGCGGCGGCCATCTTCGATCGGCCGATGCCATGGGGAGCGAAGAGGTAGATCATGTCGCCTTCGACGTGCACTTCTTCACCAGGGACGACAAGAGCGCTCAGCTCGTCGAGGGTCGACGGGGCAGGAGGCCCCGCTGTGAACACGAAGTGCACCAGCTTGGGATAGGCCGTTGCCTGGGGGAAGGGGTTGGCCTCGATCACCTCGTCGAACCGGTCCAAGGTGATGGCCCAGACAGATGGGCTGAAGCCGAATCGATGATCGATGGTGGCCCCGATGCGTGCCGCGACGGCGCCAGTGTCGAGACCGTCCTCTGCGCTGAGGACGATGTTTCCACTCTGGATGTAGGTGCACACATCGGTGAATCCGTCGTCGGAGAGGGCCGCTCTCAGATCGGCCATCGGCAGTCGGTTTGAGCCGCCGACGTTTATGCCCCGCAACAACACAATCCATGTGTTCACGCTGGCATCGTAGACATGGGGTGCGACGACTTCACCTGACCGGTGTTGGCCGTGGCAAATGTGGCAGGCTTTCCACATGGCATGGATCGAGACCGTTCCCGACGACGAGTGGACGGGTGACCTCGAGCCGCTACACGGGGCGGTCGTCGATCGGGACTCTGGACGTGTCGACAACATCATGGCGGTCCATTCGCTGAACCCGCGGGGGCTTGCCGCCCACAATGCTCTGTACATCTCGGCGATGGCGGGCACGGCAACCCTGCGAAAGGTCGAGCGCGAGCTGATCGCATACGTGGTCAGCCTCGAGAACCACTGCCACTATTGACTGACCCATCACGGGCGCGGTCTGCGCCGACTCCTCAAGAACGACGAGCTCATGGCGGGCATCGAGAATGACTGGCGATCCGCCGATCTCGGCGCCAAACGTGCCGCGATGCTCGACTATGCCGTGAAACTGACCCGCACCCCCGGCGAAGTGTCGGCCGACGACATTCAGGTGTTGCGTGATGTCGGCTTCTCCGATCGCGATGTGCTCGACATCTGCGAGGCGGTCGCCTACTACGCGTACGCAAATCGCATCGCCGACGGTCTCGGCATCGAGATCGAGGACTGGTATCCACCCGAGACGACCGGCTGAGGGTCGCAGACCCGGGGTCAGGCCGAGAACACCACCGGTGTCCAGACCAGGATGTCCTTGCCGACCTCGCCGTCATCGCCGACGGTCGCGGCCCGGATCTCGAAGCGCATCAGGCGGCCACCCTCGACAGAGCCGACCTCGGTCAGTTCGTGACGGAACTCGAGCAGGTCACCCTCGAACGCAGGTCCGATGTGGTCGCAGCCATCCCACGACAGGACTGTGGCGATGCCTGGCAGCATCCGTGAGAGTGATGACTGAGCCAGGCCCTGGACGTGTCCGCCGTAGACGAGGCGTTTGCCGTAGATGCTCGCCGTTGCATCGCGGTGCACGAATGCCTGGTTGAAGGTCATGCGGGCCAGCGACGGCGCAAGGTCGACGTGGTCGCACATCGCGTCGGTGCGCGACTCTCCGACGGGCCAATCTGTCGAAGGGAGTGAGGCGAGATCCCAGTTCGGCGCCAGCTGTCCGACCTCGTCGAACGGGGCGGGGTCCGAGGGGCCGGGAATGTCGGCCGCGTGACCGGGTGCTGGACCCCGGCTGGCGACCAGGGCGCAGCGCTCGTATCTGGCGACCGGACCGTTGTCGCCGATGGTCTCGATCCCTAGCCAGACCTTGCCGCGGTGCTGGTCACCCTTTGGGCGCGAGTCGGCAAGGCCGAGAACGGTCGCAGTGGTCTCGAGGGTTTCGCCCACCTCGACATGGCGAAGGATGCGCACCGAGCGGTAGTACAGGTTCGCCACGGCCCGCCTTGTGGCGTTGGTGGTCTGACCGATCGAATACTGCATGACCAGAGCAGGGTTCACCAGGGCGCCATCGGAGCCGCTGACCTCCTTGTAGGCCCTGCGGTCCGACGTCGGCAGGTGCTGATCACCGGTGATCATGCGGTAGGTGATGTTGTCGGCTTCGGTGACCGTTGCCGGCGGCAGCGGAGGAATGGTCATTCCCTGTTCGAAGTCGTCGTAGTACGGGCCGTCGTTGCTCATTTCACGTCTCCGGGAGATCGGTTCGGCTTCGAGGTGTCACGGTGACACCTCCACAGAAGAGCCTAGGTCTTGGGTCCGCTGTGTCAGAACCCGATCAGTCGAGCATTCGGGCGATCGCCAGGATGAGGATCGCCCCGAGGATCGAACCGCCGAGACCGGCCGCGGCTATGTCGGAACCCCTGCCCGCCAGGCTGTTCGCGAGGGTGCCCCCGACAACTGAACCGGCGAGGCCGACCGCAATCGTTCCGAGGCAGCCCATCTGTTTTCCCGGTCTGACGACGACGCGCGCCAAAAACCCAGCGATCAGGCCGACGACGATCCATGCGACAACTCCCATACGCCGAGTCTCTCACGTCCTCAGCATGGCCGGGTCTCGCCCCAGGTCTACGCGAGGATCGTCCCTGCGGCCACCGGTCGACAGATTGCCGAGACCGGACGCGACGTTCTCATCGCAGAGCGCAGGATTGCCGTAGATCAGGTTGACGATCAGCCCATCCGATACGTGGACGCTCGCGTGTGGGAAGCAGGTCGTGCCCTGTGTATCGGTCCTTCGGAGGGCGAAGTGAAACGTGCCGA
Organism: Actinomycetes bacterium; assembly: GCA_024228575.1. GTDB lineage: Bacteria > Actinomycetota > Acidimicrobiia > Acidimicrobiales > Poriferisodalaceae > JAAETH01. The sequence continues at coordinate 18,529 of JAAETH010000050.1, read as the reverse complement.
CGAACTCGTAGTTGCTCGCGCCGGGACTCGGGTCATCGGCCGTCACTTCGTGGACGGTCCCGGCTCTGACGTCGCCGCGGATGGCCGCATCGGCCAGGGGGCGATGGGCGGTCCAGGTCTCGAGCCTCGGGTGACCGTAGATGGTGGCATCCGGATCGAGCAGAGCCAGCGTCTCCTGTGAATCGCGCTCATTGCTCGCGGCGAAGTAGGCCTTGACGGTTTCGGCCGGTGATGCGACCGGTGTTGTCGTCGGAACGGTTGTGCTCTCGGGAACGGAGGTGGAGGACGTCGCAGATTCGGCCGGCACCGGTGTGTTGGCAGCGATGTTCTCCGGTGACCCGTCGCGCTCGACAACGGACACACCAATGATGAGAACTGCAGCGGCGGCCGCTGCGACCAGCAGCCTGCGGACCGTCGACGACACCGGTGACTCGATCGTGTCGTGGTCGATCGAACGTTCAATCTCGGTGGAGGCGGGGAGGAACTGACCCGTTGGCTGCGAGCCAGGGGCGTCGATGGTTCTGGTGTCTGAGTGAGCCTCGTCGATGGCTGCGTCGATGTGAGGGCGGTAGGCGGCGAGTTGGTCGATCAGATCAGGCATTGGTGACTCCCAGTGTCTTGCGCAGGTTGGCCAGCCCTCGAGCCACGTGGGTCTGCAACGTTCCCTTTGCGACCCCGAGCACGTCGGCTGCCTCGGCGAGGCTGTACCCGAACGTGTGAACCAGCAGCACCGCGACCCGTTGCTTCTCGGGAAGGTTGTCGAGCGCGTCGGGAAGGGCAGGCTCGATCCATGGCATCTCGCTCTGTTCGGGTCGGGGAAGCCTGGTCGGGCGGCGCACCGCTTTTGATGCGTGGTTGTGTCCCACCCGGTACAGGTAGCCCGCGGGGTTCTCCATGGCGCTGATCCGGTCCCAGTGCTGCCAGCCGTAGGAGAGCGCCTCGGCGGCGGCGTCCAGTCCGATGTCGACGCCGAACGCCGCAACCAGGGCGTGTTCGAGGCGGCGCTCGACCGAGCGGACGAACTCCTCGAACCCTTCCGTTCTGGTGTCCACCATCCGAACCCTGCCTGATCGCCTCATCGACCTCTAAGGTCCTTCAAGCAGCGTTCGTAAGACACCGAGTTGTGTTTCGGGGAGATGGTCGGCCTTCTCAGCTGTAGCTGACCCCGAGGCCGGCCCTGGCATCGCTCTGGATTCCGTAGGGCGGGATCGGATATCGCAGACCGTTCCGAGACAGTGCTTCCATGCCGGCGACCGCCTGGGCCAGATGTCCCGGCTTCAGCGCGATGAGAAGCTCGTCGTCGTTCACAGCGCCGTAGCGGCGTTCCGCGAAGCAGGGGAGGGACACGCTCGGTTCTCCGGTCGCCAGCGCACGCCCCCACGAGTCGGCACACGAGGACTCGCCGACGCAGCCCCATTCGAGCTTCTTGTAGCCGGTCCACTGCAGACCGTTGATGAGGATGATCATCTGCCCCGGTGTTGCATAGACGAGACAGATGTCCGGCGGGTCGAGGCGGCCACTGCTGAGGGGTGACACCGCCATCGCCTGGTACCGACCGTTGGGTACGAGGTCCATCGCCGCCTGGTGAAGGGCGGAGTCTTCGACGGTCTCGAACCAGACTCCTGCCATGTGTTTGCCCGAGTACCACTCGTCGTCCTGACCACCCAGGCCGAGAACCGAAGCACATTGGGCGCCTACGAGATCGTCGCCGGTGATGCCGACGGTCCAGTTCAGCCGAGAGGCCATCGACACGATCTGATCTGCCGTGTGGATGTCCTTCGGCCGGCGGATGCGAGCGATGGCTTCCATCTCTTCGACCGTCTCGAACAGCTTCATCCCGATCGGTGTGGTCTTGATCCGCAACAGCTTGTCGAGCCGGGCGAGGGTGTCGGGCCAATCGACCTTGTCGTCCGACTGTCGCAGGTGAACTGGTTGCTGGGTCATGTCCGCTCCTGGAATTCGGTGATGCTGCAAGCGGTCCCGACGCTACTCTGCTTCATCGCTGCGAGTTCCAGCCGCCCCGCTGTTCTCACCCGCAGAATCCACGGTGCGTAGGAGTTTCAGATGATCATCGACGACATAAGAACCGAACTGACCGCCGCAATGAAGGCGCGCGACTCGGTCACGGTCGACACCTTGCGGTCGATTATCGCAGCGGTCCAGGAGGCTGAGGTGTCGGGCAGCGTGGCTCGCACGCTGGACGACGACGAGGTCCAGAAAGTCATCGCAACCCAGGCGAAGCGTCGGGTCGAGGCTGCCGAGGCTTTCGATTCGGGTGGAGCCGCCGAACGTGCGGCCAAGGAGCGGGCCGAGCTGGTGGTGCTCGAGCGTTATCTCCCGAAGGGTTTGACCGAGGGCGAGCTGACCGAACTCGTCGAGTCGACGCTTGCCGAGAACGGCTTCAGCGAGAGGTCTCAGATGGGTCAGGCGATGAAGGCGGTCAACGCAAAGGTCGCCGGCCGCGCCGACGGCCGAACCGTCGCCGACATGGTGAAGTCGCGCCTGTCGTAGCTGCCGCGTGTGGGCGTTGGGTGTGAGATGAACCGCACGAAACCCTTGGCTGGCCTTGGTTCTGTCGTTTGGCGGGCCCCGGATGCGAATCTCTGAGAGCATGGGGCACCCGACCAGATCGAGCGCATGTGCCTCGCAGAAGGGAAGCCGATGACCACTCCGCCGTTTCCGGGAACCCGGATCACCACGAACGGAAACCAGCTCGTCTCGTACCACACCGAGGCCAGGATCACCCAGGGCGGTGTGTTCTACCCGATAACCCCGTCCACCGAGATGGGTGAGAACTACCAGATGGCCTTCGCAGAGGGCTTGCTCGACGTGTATGGGAACGCGAAGTTCGCGGTCGAAACAGAGGGTGAACACTCGGCTCAGGGCGGCGCCATCGCACTCTCCATGACCGGGAAACGCGTGGTGAACTTCACCTCTGGGCAGGGCCTCGTCTATGGCCTCGAGCAGTACTACCACGCGCCCGGAAAACTCTCGACGCTCGTCGTCGAGGTGGCCGCGCGTGCGCTCACAAAACACGCGCTCAACGTGCATTGTGGTCACGACGACATCTATGCGGCCCTCGACACCGGCTGGATGATGCTCTTCGCCAAGGACGCCCAGCAGGCAGCCGATCAGGCGCTGATAGCGAGACGGGTGGCAGAGCTGTCGCTGAACCCGGCCATCAACATCCAGGACGGATTCCTCACCTCTCACCTCGAGCGCACCTTCTTTCGCCACGAGTCCGAGATGATCCGCCAATTCCTCGGCGCCCACGACGACATCATCGAATCGCCGACGCCGGCTCAGCGCGAGCTGTTCGGCCCGACGCGCGCTCGTGTGCCTCGAATGATCGACCTGAAGAACCCGATGCTGCTCGGTCCCGTTCAGAACCAAGAGCACTACATGAACGGTGTCATCGCTCGTCGCAGCAACTTCGCCGATCATGTTGGCGGCTTCCTCGAGGAGGCGTACGAGGAGTTCGCTCGACTCACCGGGCGGCGCTACGGCATGATCAGCGAGTACCGCTGCGACGATGCCGAAACCGTGTTCGTCTCGCTCGGTTCGGCGGCCGAGAACATCGAGGCGGCGGTCGATTTCCTCCGCGAGAACGATGATGCCAAGGTCGGTTCGATACACGTCAATGTGTTGCGTCCCTTCCCCGAGGCAGCCCTGATCGAGGGGTTGAGGGGCAAGAAGCGGGCGATCGTGCTCGAGCGCACCGACGATCCACTGTCGGGAGACAACCCCCTCGCCAGCGAGATCCGGGCCTCGATCAACAAGGGTGTTGAGGTGGGTCGAGAAGATGGGCGTGGCGACGTGCCTGTCCTGACCCCCGAAGAGATCCCTCTGCAGTTCGCCGGCACCTATGGGTTGGGGTCGCGCGACTTCAGGCCGGAACACGTGCTCGGGGCCTACGAGTTCGCCATCGGGCAGAACTCGCGTCAAGACGGCAGCGGCCCCGACGATGGGGTGCGGAACTTCGTGCTCGGCATCGACCACCCCCACGCTGTCATCTCCGAGCGTGCTCCCTCGCTTCTCCCCGATGGCGCTATCGCGGTGCGGTTCCATTCGATAGGTGGTTGGGGCATGATCACCACGGGGAAGAACCTCAGCGAGATCATTGGGGAGATCGGCGAAGATCTCGCCCGTCGCAACGAGGACTTCGACGAGCTCGGCCGACCACGCGAGATCGTCCATGTGTCGGCCAACCCGAGGTATGGTTCCGAGAAGAAGGGCGCCCCCACCCAGTATTTCCTGGTGGCAGCACCCGAGAGGATCAAGGTCAACTGCGACCTGCGCCATGTCGACGTCGTGTTGTGCTGCGACCCGAAGGCTTTCACTCACACAAATCCACTGGATGGCCTCAACCCCGGTGGCACATTCATCATCGAGTCCGATGAGGAACCGGATCGCGTCTGGTCGCGTTTCCCGATCGATGTGCGTCGACAGATCGTGGAAGACGACATCAAGGTCTTCGCCCTGCCCGGGTTCGACATCGCGAGGGCGGCGACAGATCGCGACGACCTCCAGCTGCGCATGCAGGGAAATGCATTCCTCGGGGCCTTCTTCGCGGTATCGGGACTGCTCGACGAATACGGCATGAGCATGGACCAGTTCCACGAGTTGGTGCGCTCGCAGTACGTCAAGAAGTTCGGGCGATTCGGCGATGCGGTCGTCGAATCGAACATGGAGGTGATGACCGAGGGTCTGTCACGGATCCGCGAGATCCCCCACGGTCCGATCGATGCGCCCGACCGCTCGACCATGCGAAGGCAGGCGCTCGAGGCGTGTTCCTCGTGTGGACCACTGCCTTCGGATCGGGTGTTGGTGGAACAGCCCGTGCGTATGCCGCTCGCTCGCACGGCGACCTTTGATGCCGAGTTCCGGGCTGGGCTGGGTTACGACCAGCCATCGTCTGCTCTGGCCTCGGTGGGGATGATGCCCGCCGCCACCGGCGCAACTGCGAGCAAGTACGGGTCGCGGCGTCAGACACCGGTGTGGGTCGCTGAGAAGTGCACCCAGTGTCTCGAATGCATCACGGCGTGTCCCGACACTGCGCTTCCCAACACGGCTCAAGACATCTCCACCATTCTCAAGACGGTCGCCAACGCATACATCGCCGATGTCGACGATCGGCGTGCGGTACTGGCCGCGATCCCGGAGATCGAGTCCACGGTGCGCGCCCAGATGCACACGGCCATCGCAGACAAGGATGTGAAGCCCTTCGTCGAGCTGTTGACCTCTGCGGTAGTCGACACGCCGACGATCGACGATCGCGCCCGCGAGCAGTTCCTCACCCTGTTCGAGCGGGTACCGTTCGCCTACTTCAAGACACCGGCCGTGTTCCGCACCCTCGAGCGCAAGAACCCGGGCAGTGGCGGGCTGTTCTCCATCATGGTGTCCGACCTGTGCAAGGGATGTGGCGAGTGTGTGGTCGAGTGCGGCGAGCGCGAGGCCCTGTACATGGCCGACGAGACCGCTGCCCTCAACGCCGACCACGTCAGCGGTACCAACTTCTTGAAGATGCTGGATGACACACCGGCGAAGTTCCTCGGGCGATTCGACCCCAAACACCCCGAGGACTCTCACGTCGCCCAGCTGAAGAACCACCTGATGTTGCGAAGCCAGTACGAGGCTCTGGTCAGCGGCGACGGTGCGTGTGCCGGTTGCGGCGAGAAGACGGCTCTACACGCGGTCGCTTCGCTCACAGAGTCGTACATGAGACCGATCTTCCACGCAAAAGCAGACCGCTTGAGCGCCAAGGTCGAGCGTCTGATGAACGAGGGCGAGCAACGCCTGGCGCTTCTCGCCGAGACGAACCCTTCGGTTCACGAACTGTTCAAGCGGTCGGTTGCGCGCATGTTGATGGGGCTCGGGGGCAACAACCCTGAGGACACCGACTCTCGCATCGCCGCTCATGGCAAGATCACCGACGCCGAGGTCGTCGACGCGATCGCCGAGGTGATGCGGCGCGATGCGTTCAACCACCGCGACCTTCAGGCGGTCGACGGCCGGACCGCGAACGGCATGTCGGTGATGGCCATGGGTGCCAACACCGGCTGCAACACCGTCTATGGCTCGACGCCGGTCAACAACCCACATCCCTACCCGTGGATGAACTCGCTCTTCCAGGACGGTGCAACCGTTTCGTGGCTGCTCGGCGAGGGTTTCATGTTGACCCATGCTCGGCGGTCGGTGACTCCGGAGCGTCTGTGCGATCACCTGCTCGCCGGCGAAGCCGGCGAGATGACCGTCGAGAACTATCACACGATCATCCATCTCACCGATACCCAGATGACACCTCGTGAAATCCGCGAGATGCCAAAGGTCTGGGCGATCGGAGGAGATGGCGGCATGGGCGACATCGGTTTCCAGAACGTGTCGAAGGTCGTGCTCCAGAACCGCCCGAATGTGAACTTGCTGATGCTCGACACCCAGGTGTACTCGAACACCGGGGGCCAGAACTCGGACTCCACGCCGATGCCCGGCGGCGGCGACATGAACCAGTTCGGCCCCTTGTCGCAGGGCAAGCTGACCGAGAAGAAGGGTGTGGCCGAGACCTTCCTCGGAGGGCATGGTTCGCCCTTCATCGGTCAGGTCTCAGCGGCCAATACGGCCCAGTTCTACAAGGCGATCCTCACCGGCCTCGAGTATCGGGGAACCTCGTTCTTCCAGTGTTTCACCACCTGCCAGCCCGAACACGGGGTGCCAGACGACATGTCGACCCAGCAGGCGACCTGTGTTCGCGACTCGCGTGGCATGCCCCAGTTCGTGTTCGCCCCGGCCAAGGGCGAGTCCTACGAGGATGCTCTCGATCTGGCCGGCAACCCGAGCCCGAACCGCGACTGGTACCAGAAGACTTCGAAGGCGAGTGGTCGGCACTATCAGTACATGCCGCCCCATTGGGCGGTGACCGAGGCCCGTTTCCGCAACCACTGGAAGCCGGCCGAGTCCGCCGAGGGATTGATCGAGCTGTACGACATGTTGACGCTGGTCACCCAGAACGACGTCGTCCAGCGCCAGGTATTTGATCCCGAGCACCGCTCCTTCATCCCCGATTGGGGTGTGTTCACCGAAATCGAGGATTCCTCCGGCAATGTCCGCACGATTGTGTTGTCGCGCCAGATGGTCTTGTTCTGTGTGGAACGTCGGCGCAGTTGGCGCATGCTCCAGAGCCGCGCTGGCGTGGTCAACGTCGACTATGCAGCTCAGAAGGCAGTGCTTGTGGCCATGAAGGCAGACGACGACCCGGACCGCGACCGGGTCGCGTTCGCCGCAAAGATCCGTGACAGCGAACTTGAGGTGCTGCTCGAGGCCTAGAAATCCCAGCCGGGGTGGGGGACGGGCATCTGCAGTGCTCGGTCGAGTCCGGCCAGCAACTCGGCTGGGCCGGACAGATCGCCGATCGCTGCCAACGTCGACGGGTGTTGGACCCCGAACAGGATGCGAGACAGCGGGCCGACCTGCGAGGTCAGCGTGGGCAGGCCCGAGGTTGCGCCGACCTCGATACCCGATGGTGATCCGATGGTGACGGTGTAGTTGCCGCTCACGCCTTCCCAGCCAACGCCGAAGTTGGCGATCGGGTCGGAGACGTCGAGGTTGAAGCGAACCGGTTCTCCCGGCCAATCGATGGCACCCACAACGGCGTCGAGATCGTTGATGCGCAGTTGCCAATGGGCCTTGGCCCGATGTGCTCGAACCGAGGTGCCCTTTGCGTGTCGGATCTGGCGCATCGGCCCGCGGATCAGATCCTGCAGCTGGATCTCTGGTGGTTCCACTATTGTGAACCATTGCAGTTGGTCGCCCAGCTCCTTCACCAGTCGAAGCAGGTCGAGCAGCTGGGGGAGTGTCTCGTAGGCCACGAAGTATGGCCGGTACGAGCGGTCCGACTCGGCGGTGCCGGCCATGAAGTGTGTCAGACGACCATCGGTCCGGTAGCCGAGCGCCCACATCCCCGACATCCAGCCGAGTTCGGCGGTGACGAGGCTGAGCGGCGTCAGAGTGCTCGAACCGTGAGGCCGATTTCGCCCGAGCATCGCGGCGTGCATCTCGTCGGCGTTGTCGAGCGTCAGCCTTTCGGGCCGCTTGTACTCAACATTTTCGAGCGCCAGGGTCGCCGGGTCGAACGTCAGTTCGTGTTCGTAGCTTCCCGAGGCGAAGCCGAGCCGGTCGTAGAAACCCGTCTCGAAGACCCCCAGCAATGAAACGGCGGCGCCTTGTCGAGCACCTGCTGCAATGGCTCTCGCCGACAGTGTTGTGGCCAACCCCATCTTGCGGCCGATATGGCTGGTCAACACGGCTGTGACGGCCGACATCGACAGGTTGGTTCCTGTGTGGGTGATGTCGCCTGGCACCTGTTGCACGAAACACTCGGCAGCTCCGTTGACCTCGGCTACCTCGATGCCACCGGCACTGATGAGCGCATCGAGCGCCTCAACCTTGGATTCATCGGAGCGGTCGGACCAGCCGACCTCGTGCCAGATGGTTCCGACGGCGTCACGATCTTCTGGGTGATAGGGGCGAAATTCGACCATTGCGACATCGTGGCATCACACGATCGGTTTCGCGAGTCAATTCTCACCAGACCAGATCGCGAAGTGATGGGCGATGGTCGGCTCGGTTATCTTCGCCCCTGGACATTCGGCACCCGGGCTACTCCTCGAACCAGCCTGGGGACCTGTCGAGAAGGTAGGTGCTGACCGTTTGGCACAGGTCGAGGACGTCGCATAGATCCTCCTGGCGCATGACGATCTGGCTGAGCGACAACTGGATGCGTCCCACGATCGCCAGCGTGCGCTGCGACGGGTCGGTGATGGATGCAAACGAGTCGATGGCCGAAACCTCGATCGGCAAGACCGTTCCTCCGACGCCGGCGAGGTCGGTCGCCAGGACGAGCAGGTCGGGACCCTCGTTCATGGGGGGTAGTGCCCAGTTGAACGACAACGGGACGAAGTACTCGTCGCCTGGCAACTCGTCGCCCAGGTCGATGACCGCGTCCTCGAAGGCCAGCAGGGTGCGTGGTTCTACCTCGAGTGCCAGGTGCAGGTCGAGCGGCCCACCACACGCTTCCTCTGGATGAAGGTCGACCTCCCAGGCCTGACGCATCGAATAGGTCTCCACAAAATGGCGTTCGTCGTGGATGTGGAACCCGTGCTCGATGGCGTGTTCCTTCAAATCCGTCACGAACCCTGCAAGATCGATCATTGCCACGGCGACAGCCTGCCACAGTCGTGGGGGAATGTTGTCGGTAGCTTTGCGATTGTGAACAACGAGGACTGGTTGCCGATCCTGATCGAGGCTTCGCGGCGGGTGGCCGACGAACTATCTCGTTTCGAAGACCTCCACGCCAGGGGTGATCGCCCAGACCAGTACGCCTTCGACCTTGCCGCCGATGCCGTCGTCCTCGAGGTGTTGGCACCGACCGGGGCCGGCACCTTCAGTGAGGAATCGGGTGTCAGGAAGGGCACGACGAACGACACGGTGATCATCGACCCCGTCGATGGTTCGACCAACGCCAGCCGCCATATTCCTCACTACAACACGAGTCTCGCGGTCGTCGACGCCGACGGGGTTCGGGCGTCGGTGGTCGTCAACCAGGCGACGGGTGAGACGTTCAGCGCCATCCGTGGTGGGGGAGCATTCCTCGACGGCAAACCCATCGGCGCAACAAGCTGTTCATCGCTGAGCGATGCCATCGTGGTCGTGAATGGTCTTCCGTCACGCCACCTCGGCTGGGCACAGTTCCGCTGCTTCGGTGCCGCCGCCCTCGACATCGCCTATGTTGCAGCGGGACGCGCCGACGCATTCTGCGACATGCCCAGCCAATTGGGGATGTGGGACTATGCGGCGGGACATCTCATCGCCCTCGAAGCGGGCGCCTGTGTGGGAGAACAGATGGGTCGCGAACTATTGCATTTCGAGCACGGCGGCCGACGGGGCCCCGTATACGCCGCGACTCCGGCCTTGCGCAATGAGCTGATCGCCGCAATCGATGAGTCCCGATCAGATAGCTGACCCCGACGATGAGACAAACGAACGGCTTATACCCGGTGCTGCTACGCCATTTCGGCCGTCTGCCGTTGAAGGTGCGACATGTTCTGGTCGGGTGGACATCACCCGCGTACCGGATAGGTACCGTCGCTATCATCCGCGACGGCCCCGACCGCATTCTGCTCGCTCGCCACTCGTACCGCAGTGGCTGGGGCCTTCCCGGCGGCATGATCGGGTGGAGAGAAGAGCCCGAAGAGACGATCGTGCGCGAGATCGACGAGGAGATCGGGTTGACCGTTCGGGTAGTCGGTTCTGCCCTCGTGCGTCATCGCCTCAAGCCGCGCCGTGTCGAGTTCTACTACGAACTCTGGCTCGACGGCTGCGACGCCGACGATGCCTATCCGCGCAGCCCCGAGATCGAAGAGGTCTCCTGGTTCGACGCTTCGGACCTTCCAGCCCTCGAGCGAGGCGACTCGAAGACCATCTCGGCCCTCGAGGCCGTGTTGGGGCGGTCGCTGGTTAGTCCAGGCTGAATGGTGGGTACTCGTCGGTGAGGAGCATCGCGTAGGCGTTGACCCGATTGCCGAGCCGCATCGCCTTGACGACGAAGTCGCGCATTCCCTGGGGCCATGCCCCGGTTATGAGTACGGCGAAGAATGCGATGAACATCACGATCTCGGCGGCGAACATGATCACCCCGGAGAAGATGAAGGCCGGGATGGCCACGATGATGCGCAGCAGGACGGTCAGTCGGTTGCGCCCGTCCCAGGCGATGTCGAAGTCGACCATCAACGGGGTGCCGCCCGGTTCCGACGCCTGCATGTCGAATGTGAACGGCGGGTATTCCTCGTGCAGGAACGCCATGAACGTTCCGGCGCGAGCCGAGTAGCGCAGGTACATGGCGGTGAAGTTGCCGAGCCCTGTTGGCAGCTTGCCCGTGAAGATGATCGCCAGCCATGAGATGAGGCCGACTATGCCGCCGACGAGCATCAGGACGTAGAGCACGACGAAGTGGGGTATGGCCATGAGCCAGTGCACAAGTGGGCGCCACCGTGCGACCTGCAATGGTGCTTCGAGTTCGTACGTTGCTGGGTAGGTCATCCCCGCCCCCCTTTTGGTTTGTCTGTCGGTGACAGACCCAAGGGCCGACGCTAGCCCACCACACCTCTTTGTGCACCGGTGAGGGAGTGGACTGTTCGATGTTGTGTGCTCCGAGCCGCTGGCCTGGCGAGACGTTGTAGCGTTCGCCCGATGGATGGCACCGATCTTGGGTTGCATCTCGAACGCAACCTTCGATTGATTCGGTGGCACGAGTTGTTGGTCAGAACCAACCCGTGGATCGCTGTGTTCGTTCTGTTCAGTCGTTCGCGTTTCGATCTCGACGGTGCCGTGCAGCTGGCCGGCATCTACTACCTGTTCGTTGTCCTGTTCGAGGTTCCCAGCGGATGGATGAGCGACCGGGTCGGTCGGGTGCCGACGTTGCGTCTCGCTGCGCTGGCCTGGGCAGGAGCGTTCACGTGTTTCGCCCTTGGCGACGACCGGTTCGCTGTGATCGTTGTGGGGCAGGCGCTTCTGGCAGCCGGTTACGCATGTCTTTCAGGCACGGACGTCACGTTCCACTACGACACACTCGAAGCACTGGGGCGGGCCCGAGAGTATGCCGATCGGCAGGCTTCGGTCGTGTCCATGGGTCTTCTCGCCGGTGCGGCGGGGGCGCTGGTCGGCGGCGTGCTCGGCCTCGCCGATGTTCGCTGGGCCTTCGTGGTGTCAGCGGTGCTGGCTGTTGGGCAGCTTGTTGTGACCGGTGGTTTCACTGAGCCGCCACGGCGCGGCCGCGTCGAGGGAATCGGTCGTCAGGTGGGTGTATGTCTTCGGTACCTGGGGCACCTTCCGACCGCCTGGATCTTCGGCTATGGCATTGCCCTGGTCGTCCAGGAACACGTTGCATTCACGCTGCTGCAGCCGTGGATAACCGAGTCGCTCGGCCGTTCGCCTGACGAGCTTGGCGCGGCTCCACTGGTGTCGGGCCTCATCGTCGCCGTCACCGCCGTCTTCGGGGCCGCCGCCGCTCGCTCGAGTGCTGCCCTGGGCCGGACCCTGGGCGTCCGCTTCGCCCTGGTGGCGTTGGGCGCGCTGTCGGCCCTGATCGTCACGACCATGGCTGCGTCGACTCACCTGCTCGTTCTGGCCCTCGTTGCGATCCGGTCGGCTCAAGGTGCCGCGGCGCCGGTTCTCATCAGTGCCGTGGTGGCGCCTGTCGTCGAACAACACCACCGAGCGACGTTCCTCAGTCTCGATTCGTTGGCCGGGCGTCTGTCGTACGGCGGACTTCTGCTGGTGTTGTCGACCGATGCGGGCGACAACGTTTCGCGAGTGTTGTGGCAGCTGTCGGCGGTCGCTTGGGTGCTGGTTTGTGTCACCTTCGTCAGCGCTGTGTGGGTCAGGCGCCGACACGGTGCCGTCTCGCTCGATCACTGGACCTAGGTGTGCGTCAGGCGAGCGATGCGGCGATGAAGCCACCGGTCATGGCCACCGCGAATATGTAGCCCGCGAATACGGCGATTGCTTTGGGTCGCACCAGCTTGGTCAACACCAGGAATTCCGGCACGTTGGCGCCCGCTCCGGCGACGGTGAGGGCCACGATTGCGCCGACTCCGACGCCGGCCGTGCGCAACGAGTCGGCGATGGGTACGAACAGTTCGGTGTTGAAGTACAGGGGAACGCCGAGCGCGGCTGCGATGGGGATGGCGGTCGGGCTGTTCTCGCCGGCGATCCGAGCAGCGGTGTCGGCCGAGACGAACGCCTCGATCAGCAGCCCGATGGTCACACCGGCCAGGAGCATCGGCCCGAAGCTGCGGACCAGGCCGATCGCTGCGGCCCAGGCGTCTTCGCTCTCCTTGCGCAGTCCGCGCCAAGGCATGACCTCTTCGGTTTCCCCCGTCGAACATCCGGCGGGTTCGGTACTGCACCCGCTGCCGGCGGGTGACGATACGAGCGCAGCCGGGATCGGTTTCAGGTGGCGATCGAGGTCGATGGCTTCGGCGAACATGGCGAGCGCAAACGCGGCGGTGAATGCGATTGCCGCGTAGGTGAGAGCGATGTTCAGTCCCACGATGATGGCCAGCGCCCCGAACAGGACCGGGTCCAAGACGGGGGCGGCAACGATGAACGCCGTGTAGCCGGCTGCGGGCACACCCGCCTTGCGAAGGCCGACCAACAAGGGGATGGCCGAGAACGTGCAGAACGGGGTTATGAACCCGATTGCGATGCCCTTGAGTGCCGCGATCGGGGGGCGTCCTCCCATCCAGGCCCGGACCCGGTCTGGGCCGAGGCGTCGCTGAACAAGGTGGATGCCGAACGCGACGGCCATGAACAGGACTGCGAGTTCGATCAGCAGGAAGGCGGCCCCGATGATCATTGGCCGGAGCTGTTCATGATCGCGGCGGCAGCTCTGGGCAGGTCGGTCATACAGAGCGGGTTTGGGCTGACCAGCGTGCGCACACCATGTGTTTCGGTGATGACGAAGCGTTCGTCGGCGAGGCGCTTGATGTGGTTCGACACGGTCGACTGGCTTCGGCCCGTCACCTCGACGATCTCTCCCACGGTCATCGGCCGCCCGGCAGAGGCGATGATGCTGAGGATCTTGACCCGCGTTCCGTCGGCGAGGCAGGCGAACCAGCTTGCGTATTCGTCCGCGGTGTCCGAGTCGAGTCCGAGGTGGGGATTGGGAGTATTCATCGTTCATCGACGATAAACGATGAATCGAAGGATTGCAAGGTGATACTTGGAACTGGGCCTAGATGCTGTTGGCGGGGGAGCGAAGGCGTATCGTTCGCCCGGTGACGACCGAAGCGCACCAGTCGGCCCAAAGTCGGGGTCTCTTCTACGGCTGGCGGATCGTCGGAGCGCTCTTCATCGTCCTGGCGACGACGGCCGGCCTCGGTTTCTACAACGCCTCGGTCATCCTCACCGCAGCCGAGAAGGAACTCGGCCTGTCGACGACTGTTGTCTCGGCTGCTACGGCGATGTTCTTCGGTGTGGGCGGAATCACCGGATTTGCGCTCGCAAAACTCATGGACACGGTCGACATCCGGCGGTTCTATCTGGTCGGCGGAGTCCTGGGAGCGCTGACGCTCTACGGCTTGCGCTGGGTCGATTCGGGCTTCGGCCTGTTCGTGTTCTTCACACTGTTCGGCGTCTCGTTCGCCGTTGCAGGCCTCGTTCCCTCGACGACGTTGGTGGCTCGCTGGTTCGATCGACGGCGAGCGGTTGCGCTCTCGGTCGCGTCGACCGGCCTCAGTGTGGGCGGGATCACCATCACACCCTTCATCGGGCGGGCGCTCGAGGACCACACACTTGCCGAGGTCGGGCCCTGGTTGGGGCTGGCGTGGGTTGTTGGTGTGGTGCCTATCACCTGGCTGGTGCTGCGGTCGTGGCCGACCGACTTGAACATGGGGCCTGACGGTGTCGCGATGCGGCCGGGTGAAGTGGCCGACGTTTCGTCGGTTCCGGGCGCGACCTTCGCCCAGGCCAAGGCCAGTCGTTTCTATCGCTTGTTGTGCGCCGTGTACGCGCTGGTATTCCTCGCCCAGGTCGGCGGCATCGCCCACCTCTACAACCTGACCAGCAGCCGGGTGTCGACCGCGACAGCAGGTGCGGCACTGTCGACCATGGCAGCGTCGAGTGTGATGGGTCGCCTCGCCGGGGGAGTGCTCGTAACCCGGGTATCGAGTCGGATCATGACCGGGGTGCTCATCGTTGTTCAGTCGGCGGCGCTGGCAATCATCGGGTTTGTGGATACGCGCATGGGCATCCTGCTCGGCGCAGCGATCTTCGGGCTGAGCGTCGGCAACCTGCTCATGCTCCAGCCACTCCTGCTCGCCGAGACCTTCGGTGTCCGCGAGTACAGCCGCATCTATTCGTTCAACCAGCTCTTCGGCACCATCGGCGTGGCTGGTGGACCGTTCGCGCTCGGCGCCTTCAAAGATCTCATCGACTACCGCGCCGCCTTCCTCATTGCGGCAGCCGCGAACGTCGTCGGGTTCGTTCTGCTGATGATGGCGGGTTCGACCGAAGATGCCAGGTCCGGTTGGGAGAGGCCCACAGTCGCCGGTTGACTGCGCCGCGCAAATCCCGTGCAACGGTTGGGCGGCCGAGCCGCTACCGTATGCAGCCGCACGGGCGCATAGCTCAGTTGGCTAGAGCGCTGCCCTTACAAGGCAGATGTCGGGGGTTCGAGTCCCTCTGCGCCCACCATAATCGAACATATGTTCCCTTGGAACAGTAGTGAAATCGCGCTTTCAGGCGCGATTTTGCGTTTGACAAAGAATCTCTGGTGTTTCATGCGACCCCTGTCAAGAGGGTTCCAGCACCGGTGCCCCATGTGTTGTCCTGTCTACAACCCTATAACAGGGGTGACAATTCGAATGATTCGACTTTGTTGTGGTCTGTACATCATATGGGGCACACTTTGCTTGTCTAAGTTTGCCCTTGCTGATCCATTCGTGGTGTAATCCAGGAAGTGCTAATATACCATTATGACTGCATCAGCTCTCGAACCCATTGAGGTGCGAAAATTCGACACTATTCAAACCAACCCAGTCTATGTTCTACACGGCGGCCCTGGTGGCCAGGGTTCTGCGCACGGTCTTGCCGAGTTGCTCTCTAACAACTTCCGTGTCGTTGAGCCAATCCAGCGCGCCTCAGGCTCCGTGCGATTGACCGTAGACCAACACGTACGCGATCTGGCTGATGTATTAGAATCCCCTGCGACACTAGTTGGCTGGTCATGGGGCGCAATGTTGGCTCTATCTGCTGCTGCATCAAGGCCCGAACTAATCAGTGGCGTAGTTGTCATCGGTTGCGGAACATACGACAACAACAGCAGATCAATCTACAACCGAGCTTTAGCAGGTCGCCTCTCGCCCAGTCACACTGATCAGCTTGCTCGGCTAACTCGTATTGCGGAAAACGCCTCGCGTGGACGCGACGCAAGAAACCGCGCTTTTGCAAAGTGTGCTCAGATTATTGAGGAGTGCCAATCCAAAGTTTCTGCCAAGTACTACATGCCAATCGAAGTAGCGGATAAAGACGGATTCGATGAAACGTGGGCTGACGTACTTCGTCTGCAGGAGGACGACATAGAGCCCCAGCGGTTTTCGCAGATAGTTTGCCCGGTGAGAATGATCCATGGGAGCGAGGACCCTCATCCAGGTCGTCCAACCTACGAAACGCTGCGCCAGTTCATAGAAGACATCGAATACCACGAGATTCAAGGTGCCGGGCATAAGCCATGGGTCGAGTCTGCGACCCGCGACCTATTCCAACGGAAACTTGTCGAGCACACAACAGAGCTACTGGGCTCAGGGCTTGCCGCGGGATAGATCGCGCGGTTAGGGCCCGCCGCGAATTAGGTCGCGATGGTGGGGGTGATGGTGTAGTTCCATTCGGGGTGCCAGTCGTGGTGGGCGTTGATGGGTAGGGCTTTGAGGTCGGCGTCGGAGATCTTGACGCCGGTCGGGTAGAAGTCGAGGTCTTGTTCGGCTCGGATGCTGAGCCCGGCTTTGGTGGTGGTGCCAGCGATGAGTTCGACGATGGTGCGCAGGTCGGTGAGGGGTTCACCGCGCCAGTTCATGGAGATGAAGCTGAACATGCGATGTTCGATCTTGTTCCACTTCGATGTGCCTGGCGGGTAGTGACACACCGTGATGGCCAGTCCGGTCTCGGTGGCTAGGTTCGCGAGGTTCTTCTTCCATGCTCGAACCCGGTAGCCGTTGGATCCTCCACAGTCAGCGGTGATCATGAGACGTGTCGCGTCACCGAACCGTTCTGAGCCCATGGTGTTCCACCAGCGACGGATCGACTCGACAGCGAACTCTGCGGTGTCAGCGGTGTCACCAACGTTGACCCAGCCTTCGTTGTTCAACACGTCATACACCCCATAAGGGATCGCCTTCGTGTGTTCGCCCAACTCACGATCGGGAAAGTCGTGGCCTGCAACCTCAACAGGCTGGCCCTTCTCTTGCCATTCGCGGCCTTTGTTGTAGTAGTTCCCGATCAGTTCCTTCTTCTTGGTGTCCACACTGATGACAGGCTGACCGTCAGCGATGAAGTCATCGGCCATGTCGTTGATGTAACCGAACTGGCCGTCACGATCCGCGTGCTGGTTACCTTCCTTGGTTTTCACCGGTGCCTGCAGCGAGTAGCCCATCGCCGGCAGCAGCACCCGGACGGTCTCAGCGGAGATCTCCCAGTCCTTGGCCCTCAACGCGTCAGCAAGGTTGTACGTCGACTTGCACGTGTAGCGCAACGGTGTCTCTGGATGGCCGCGTGCTTGGGGCCACACCAGATCATCAAGCGCGTTGAGCAGACCAGGCTGACAGTCGATCACCGACTTGCGACCCGCGCCAACATGTCGCTGACGGCCAGGTTCAGCCACCTCGATGTCACCACGAGCCTCCTTCGCGCCGCGTAGAACCGTCGACGAACTCATCCCCGTTGCCTCCACCACCCTCGCTTGACCGCCCCACCCCAACAACACAGCCGTCGCACCCATCACCAGCCGACGATCACGCTCACCCAACCCCGGCAACACACAGTCGAAGAAATCCTTCAACGCCTCAGCGGTAAACTCCATCCACCCACACTAACCCTCGCGCCTAATTATCTGGCGGACCCTTAGCTGGTGATGGTGTAGTTCCATTCGCCGTGCCAGTCGTGGGGTTCGATGTTGAGGGCGGCGAGTTCGGTGTCGGTGATCTTGATGCCTTTCTCGTACCAGTTGTTGTCGTAGACGGCTTGGACGGTGAGCCCGGTCGTAGTGGTGGTCGCGGCGATGAGTTCGATGATGGTGGCCATGTCGAGGAGGGGTCGGCCGCGCCAGTTTTGGGAGATGAACGAGAACAAACGATGCTCGATCGTGTTCCACTTCGACGTGCCGGGCGGATAGTGCAAGACGGTGATCGCAAGTCCGGTTTCGCCAGCAAGGGTGGCGAGGTGTTTCTTCCACGCTCGGGGCCGATACCCGTTCGAGCCGCCAGCGTCAGCGGTGATCGTCAACGTCGTTGCGTCACCAAATCGGGCTTTGCCGAGCGTGTTCCACCAGCGTCGGATCGACTCGACTGCGAACTCCGCGGTGTCAGCCGAATCACCGACGTTGACCCATCCCTGGTTGTTGGCGATGTCGTAGACGCCGTGCGGGATGGCCTTGAAGAACTCGCCCAACGCCCGGTTGGGGAAGTCGTGATCGTTCACCTCGACCGGTTCGCCGACACGCTGATACTCGCTGCCACCGTTGGCGTAGTTGCCGATCAGTTCCTTCTTCTTCGTGTCCACGCTGATCACCGGAGCGTTGTTGGCGAGCGCGGTGGCGATCCGGGTGTTGAGGTACTCGAACTGGGCGTTGCGATCGGGGTGTTGAGACCCCTCGATCTGTTTCGAAGGTGCCTGCAACGAATAGCCCAACTGTTTCAACAGGCGGCGCACCAGTTCAGCCGACACATTGAACCCGCGCTCAGACAGTACGGCTGCGAGCTGATAG
>JAAETH010000049.1 GCA_024228575.1 Actinomycetes bacterium | reverse complement strand
GACTGGAGTGGGAGGTTGGTGCCGATGTTCGCCTCACCGGTTTCGAGGCGGCCGGTGAGCAGGACAGAGCTGAGGCCCATGAGTAGCCCGGCCATGACGTATGCCGCGGTGAGATTGGTTCGAACGGTGACGCCCGAGAGGGTCGCGGCGTTGGCATTGCCCCCGATTGCGTAGAAGTAGCGGCCGAGCCGGGTCCAGTTGAGGACGACACTGACGATGACTACGACCGCCCCAGTGATCCAGATGGGGGTGGCCAGCCCGCCCCATTCGCCGAATCCGAAGATGTCGGAGAACTTGGGGGGCATACCTCGCACGGGTACGCCGCTGGTCGTGTAGAGGGCGAGACCGAGCGCGATGGATGAGGTACCGAGCGTCATGATGAACGGTGAGACGCGAAAGACCGACACCCCAATGCCGTTGACCAGTCCGATACCTCCCCCAGCCAGTACCCCGACGGTGATGCCGAGCGCGATCGCGAACCCAACGGATCCAGCGCCGCCGTCGTAGGTGTTGGCCATGACGGTGGCCGTGAGCACTGAAACGAGTGCTGTACCTGCTCCCACCGAGAGGTCGAACCCACCGGTCAACAGCACCAGCATCTGCCCGAGGGCGACGATGATGAGGAAGGTGTTCTGCCTCACGACGTTCTCGAAGTTGTCGACTGCGAGGAAGTTGCTCGACATCCGGGAGAACACGATGATGGCGATGATGAGGAGAGGTGGGAGGACGCCAACTCTCACGAAGCCGTATTCGAGCCAGTCGAGCAGGCTGCGTTGT
>JAAETH010000048.1 GCA_024228575.1 Actinomycetes bacterium | reverse complement strand
GACCCCAGACCGAGGCCAGATCTGGTGGGGCGAAATCGAAGACGTCGGTCGCCGCCCATTCCTCATCATGACCCGATCCGCCGCCATCCCCGTCCTCAACAGCGTCCTCGCAGCACCCGTGACCCGCACCATCAGAGACATCCCTACCGAGCTACGACTCGGGACCGACGACGGCATGCCTACTGACTGCGTCGCCAGCTTCGACAATCTCAGAGTCGTCCCCAAGGCCTACCTGGTCGACCAGATCTGCGAACTACGGCCGGCCCGGCTCGCCGAAGCATGCGCCGCCGTTCAGGCCGCCATCGACTGCTAGACAAATCTCTGAGAGCAATGCCTTGCGTAGCCCGTCCACGACCCAGGCCGTTGGGGCGAGGGTGTGCTAACGCTTGTGCCGGAGGGGGGACTTGAACTCACCTCCCCCGTCCGGCATCTAGCGGCAATAGGCGGCAGGGAGCGGTAAACGGCGGCAACTGGCGGCTGGTCGAGACGCTACTTGCCGCTCGCTGCCGCTACTTGCCGCTGGCTGCCATTGGCAAACCATTTGCAGAGCGACATCCCTGCTACTCCCCCAATAGCTCGGCGAGGGCGGCCTGCGTGAGCACCGGCGGGCGCTGCTCTGCCCACTCGAGCAGGTCCTTGTCGCCGGTCACGATGAAGTCAGCTCCGTACTCACGGGCGAGTGCCCGTGGTGCCCGGAAAGTCGCGCGCGGGCGCTGACCAGGCCCGATGGCCGCCATCCTGGTTAGCCGTGTTTCGCATCCTCTACCGCTTCCTGGCCTCCCTCGCACGGCTCGGTGTTCGTTCCGGGTGCTCGAAGGACCTCGAAATCATCGTTCTACGTCACCAGCTGAGCGTGCTCCGCCGACAAGTGGGCCGTCCCGCCATAGCCGACGGCGACCGGACCCTGCTCGGAGCCATCGCTGCCGCGCTCCCCCGCCCGCTTCGCCACGGCTGGCTGGTGACACCCGAGACGCTGCTGCGCTGGCGCCGTCGTCGCATCGCCCGTCACTGGACCCAGCCACCCCAACAACCGCGCCGCGGCCGACCCGCAACCAGTAGAGAGCTGCGGGAGCTGATCGTGCGACTCGCCCACGAGAACCCGACCTGGGGACACCGACGCATCCAGGGGGAACTCGCCCGCCTCGGCCACAAGATCGCCAAGACCACCGTCTGGCAGATCCTCACCGACAACAACATCGACCCCTCCCCCAACCGCTCCGAGGTGTCCTGGACCGAGTTCTTGCACTCCCAAGCCGCAGTCGCCTGCGACTTCTTCACCGTCGATACCCCATTCCTTCGCCGCTACTACGCCCTGTTCTTCATCAAGGTGGCCACCCGTGAGGTCTTCTTCGCTGGCGTCACCGCGAACCCCACCGGCGCCTGGGCCACACAAGCCGCCCGCAACCTGTTCATCACCCACAGCGAACGACTCCAAGACGCTCGGGCTCTGGTACGTGACCGCGGCAGCCAGTTCATCGACAGCTTCGACGAGATCTTCCGCACCGAAGGCATGAAGATCCTCAAGGCGCCCGCGCGAACCCCAGTGGCCAACACCTTCGCCGAACGCTGGATCGGATCCATCCGACGAGAACTCCTCAAGCAACCCAACGGGTTGCCCAGAACCATCATCTGGAACCGCCACCAGCTCGAACGGCTCGTCATCGACTACATCGCCCACCACAACCAGCATCGACCGCACCAGTCGCTCGACCAGCGACCACCCACACCAATCGACAAGCCCCCGGACACGCCCCCGGCGACCGTCACGGTGCTACGAACCAGCCGCTGCGACGGACTCATCCACGAATACCGAAATGCCGCCTGACCTGCGGCGACGGACTTTCCGGGCACCACAGCCTGACCTGCGACGACAGAATTTAGGGCACCCACAAGTTCAGAAACGGTTTCTGGCAGCGACACTCGCTCAGCTTGCAGCGAGGAGGTCTCCGATTAGTCGCCGTTCGTCATCATCGCGGAGATTGTGGCGGGCAAGCAGGGTGGCGTTGGCAAGGGCGATGATGCGGCTTCGATCATCCGCAGAGCCATCTGGGTTGAGCCACGCCTCGACGTCAGCCCAGCGCCACAACGGCGACCTGGTCGACACCCCATAAGCAGGATCCGGAAAACCCGAGCTCCCCCCGTCGCGCTTGACCCAATGATTGACCGCCTGACGACTGCGACCAGTGCGCTCCGCGATATCCGCTTGGGAGACAAGCTCTTCGCCCTCGACGCGAACAACCTCCACACCATCAACGGACTCCGCTTCACGCACCGCGGAAGCGATCGCCTCGAGCAGAGAAGGCGCCTCACGATCGACATCAAGAGCCGCGGACCCATCAAAACCAGTCACCGCAGCATCGTCGAGACCAGCCTCGAACAACAGATCGCTCGTTGCCTCGTCGACCGGTCGGTTCAGGATCAGAATGAAGTTGTAGGTGTTCATCACGAGTCACCTCGAGTGTTACGGCGAATGTGACGCCGGATCTGCTTCGCGTGGTTGTCCACATTCTTCGGCGTCGACCACACCCGGAACGGATGCGGCCGATCACCACTGATCACATGAGTCGAGTGGCCGCCGCCCGATGCGTCGCTCACGGTCAGCCCAGCTCGCTCGGCCTCGCGCAGAGCCTTCTCGATCTCCTTCTTCGGATGGACCCGACGCTCCACCCTCAAACCCTAACCGAAACGTAGACAATGTCAACCGACCGTCCGAACCAGTCCCGTTGATCAGCGCAACTGATACCAGTGCCGCTGATATCGGGCATCACGAGGATCTACCACGAACCAGACAAAACCCCTGATCAGACCCCACGACCGAATATCCGGGCACCACAGGCTATTGGTGACATTTTCCACAGGCGGGAGCTCAGCTTTGTTCGACGAGCTGCCCCCCCCTCATCGTGACGATGCTCGCGGGATCATTGCCACGCGGGAGTTACAGCTTGTGGGCGAGGCTTCGCTCGTCTCCGATCGCGGCTCAAGCGCACCCCGAAAAAGGCAATACCCCGGGCGCATGCCACGAGGGCATTAGCGACACCGGGGAATTACAACCAAGGATACGCTCAATCGTCGTGGAGTTCAACCACCATTTCGAACAGGCGATCTCGACCCCACGGCTCAACACGTACCGTAGCCAGGCCAGCTCGGACGAGAACGCGTGGGCACTGTACCGCTGGAACATCGACCTGGCTGCGGCGGTCGCTCCCCTCGCCGCGGACCTGGAGGTGACACTACGCAACACGATCCACGCCCGTCTCACCGAACACTTCGGTCGACCCGACTGGTGGGCCTCGACCTCCCTACTGCTTGACGACATCACAGCCGAGATGCTCACCGAGGTCGTGCGCAAGCACCAGAAGAAGATCACCAAAGGCACCGTTGGCCCAGGCAAAGTCGTCGCCGACACCACGCTCGGGGTATGGGTTCACCTATTGGGCCGGGGCGGGCACAGCGCCCTCGGACGCGCGATCGACTACGAGACCAAGCTGTGGCGTCCGGCGATCCGCTTCGGCTTCGCCACCGGAACCTTCACGCCATCGGGCCGAGAAAGGAGACCAACCCGCACCGACGTCTACCATCGCGCCGCTCTGTTCCAGCGGTTCCGCAACCGGGCGGCCCACCACGAACCGATCCTCAATGGCATCCAGAGTCCCGGGGCCGGCACCGTGGTCGCCCTCGGAGACGTGTGGGAGCAGTCCGTGCAATTGCTGGGGTGGATGAGCCCAGAGCTCGCGGACATCCACAGGACCCAGAGCACCCTGCCCCGGCTAATCGCACAGCGGCCGCTGGACTAGCCCGATGACCGCCGATCCGCTGCACCTCGACCCTCTGCGTCCGGCACTTGGCCCTGACAGCAGTCTCGAGAACCGCATCGGGACCGGTCCTCATGTTGCGCTCGATATTGGCGTTCCGCTCCGCTACGACGACCTTGAGCCGTCAACCACCTACGTCGACGAACGGTTCGAGTACCTCACCGACGACCACGCAATGCCCGCTCGGGTCCGAGGAGTCCTCCAGCTACGCACCCACGACGACGCCATGCGCCATCCCACGGCACAGGCTGAAATCGGACGCCTTGCCACCGCGACCGGTCGCTGGCACGGCGGCCACATCGTGGCGGTCACCCTCGGAGGATTCGCGTCGGGCCCGAACGTCTTCCCCCAGTCGGCGAACTTCAACCAGTCGGCGTTTGCGCGCCTGGAGCACGGCTGGCGCGACGCCCTATGCGACGACGTCGCTATTGGTGTCGACATCGCTCTCACCGAAGGACCAGATTTCCGAGTGCCTGAGTTCGTGCTCGTCACCTACTGGGAGGGCCAAGACCTCCAAGACACGATTCCCCTCATGAACGAGCCCAACGCCCAGTAGCGACCAAGGCTTGCCGACGGAGCTGACTACGTAGGTAGAGATGGCCCGCGCCTTGATCGGCGTCAACCCTGTCGCAGCGGCCCGAACGACGTCCACGTAAATCGGCGATGTCGTGCACCCGTCGGATGTTCTCGGCCACTCGATAGTCCCGCGAGCTAAACCCTGCTTGGACTCCTGGGCGAAGCTCGAGTTCGAGGCCACACCGGCAAACATCTCTGTGTCAGCCAAGTCTGGGCGCGCGCCTCTACACAAAGAGAGGGCGAGTGCAGTCACGCGACCGACACCGAACAGGCGTTCTTGCACTGAGCGGCATCCAACGGCAGGGAACAGCGTCGAGCGGCACCGAGAGGCAATTTTGTGTCGGAGGGGGGACTTGAACTCACCTCTCCCATCCGGCAACAGACGGCAATAGATGGCAGGGAGCGGCAAACAACGGCACTTGGCGAGCCGCCCAGGCGCTACTTGCCGCTAGATTCCGCTCGTTGCCGCTACCTGCCATTAGCAAACCATTTGCAGAACGACACCCCTGGAAGCTGGCCGGCACGCTCATGGCCTGTCCCCAATGACTGTCAGGGTTCGGCTGGCCGAGCTGACCCAGGTAAGGCTGTCGGCACAGATCCATCCGATGACGTCGAGGTATTCCTCGTGATCTCGTTGGAGGTTCCGTTGATGGATCGGCTCGTGATGGGCGATCCGGTCGCGCAGGAAGTGAAGCCGCTGAACACGATCGTCCACATCCGCTCGTACCAGCCGCGGATCGCCGGCATCAGGGTGGCCAGGGAAGGCAGTTGCCAACGCCGGGACCCACAGCGAGGTGAGATAGTGCGAAGTGCACAAGAAACGCCAGAACCCGAAACTCAGCTCAGCCACAACTTGGCCGTGCACCTCGGGCCGGCCGCGACGAGTAGCTCGACGGCGGGCCGCCTCAATGTCGCCCCACGCGCGACGGCCAGGCCTGCCGGCGAACAACTGCTGTCGCCGATACCAGACCTGAGACCACGCCCGCGTTTGGCCGTGTGCAACCAGCGAGGCATCGATCGCGTTGCGAAAGATCACCTCGAGACGACCGAGATCCTCGTACAGTGCCGCTCCGACCTGAGTGTTCCAGTCGTACAGCTCGACAGCCGCGCGAACGTCGCCAGCCGTCGCAGCCAGATACGAGGACAGCCGGTCCTGAGTGAGACGATCCACGATCGCCTGATGATTGAACGTTGACATCTTCGCCGCCGACCCTACAATGGTCTACGAAGACCCCGGAACCGTCCCTGCCCTGCAAACGGCCGGGGTTACGCACTTTTGCACCCTGAGGCTGCCGAATTTCGATCTGGGTCGATCGAGGGGTCGCGGGGATGGTTGCTTTGGGCTTGGGCGTGCTGGTGGGTCGCGTCGGGGAGCGCTGCGCTGGTGTTGTAGTTCGGGTTGACGGGTGTGCCGCTCGAATACTCGCGCGTGTGCGCTGACCAGCAGGTTTGCTCGCCTGTGGGTGCCCGAAATAGGGTCATGGTGTCTGACCAGGGGCGATGCCCTCCATCCTGGCATCCCGTGTTTCGCATGCTGTACCGATTTCTCGCCCTGCTCGCCCGTCTCGCGGTCAGGTCTGGGCGCTCAAAGGACATCGAGATCATCGTCCTACGCCACCAGATCACGGTGCTGCGCCGCCATGTCGACCGGCCGGCGATCAACGATGACGACCGCAGCTTGCTCGGCGCGATCGCGGCTGCACTCCCCCGTCGACTTCGCGAGGGCTGGATCGTCACGCCAGAGACGCTGTTGCGTTGGCACCGCAAACGCATCGCCAGGCACTGGACACGGCCCCACAAGCGCCCCGGCAGACCCTCCACCCACACCGCAGTGGTGTCGCTGATCGTTGAGATGGCCACCGACCACCCGACCTGGGGCTACCGACGCATCGCCGGCGAACTCAAGCGAGCCGGCCACAAGGTCGGCGCTTCGACGGTGTGGCGGATCCTCAAACAACGCAACATCGATCCATCCCCCAACCGCGCCGACGTGACATGGACCCAGTTCCTGCGCTCCCAAGCCGCCGTGGCCTGCGACTTCGCGACCATCGACACGGCGTTCTTGCGCCGTTACTACCTGCTGTTCTTCATCGACGTGACCAGCCGAGAGGCGTTCTTCGCCGGAATCACCAAGAACCCGACCGGCGCCTGGACCACCCAAGCCGCGAGGAACCTGTTCATGGCCCACGCCGAGCGGCTCGAACCGGCCCGGGCTCTGGTCCGTGACCGCGGCAGCCAATTCGTCGCCTCGTTCGACGAGATCTTCCGCACCGAAGGAATGAAGGTGCTCAAAACACCAATCCGAACGCCGGTAGCCAACACGTTCGCCGAACGCTGGATCGGAACCCTGCGCCGCGAACTGCTCGACCGCACCATCATCTGGAACCAGCGACAGCTCCACCGACCCGTCGTCGAGTTCATCACGCACTACAACCAGCACAGACCCCACCAATCGCTCGGGCAACGACCACCAACACCGGTCGACGAGCCGCCCGACACCCCGCCAACAAACGTGACCGTACTCAGAACCAGCCGATGCGACGGACTCATCCACGAATACCGAAATGCCGCCTGACCTGCGACGACGGACTTTCCGGGCGCCACAGCTCACGACTGAGTTTCCGGCACCCACAGGCACAAGCAAGCTGTGGATGGATCCACTGGGACCCACGGGCTCACTCCTGCTGTTTACCCGCCCGCACGACCCCTGCCTCGTAGGCGTACACCACGGCACCGACGCGGTCCCGCAAGCCGAGTTTCATGAGGACACGCTTCAAGTGGGTCTTGGCCGTCGACTCACTGATGTGCATCGCTTCGGCGATCTCCGCATTGCTCAATCCCCTGGCGACGCATACCAACACCTCGGTCTCCCGATCGGTGAGCATCTCGAGGCGGTCCTGGGCCTCGGGCGGGGGAGCGGGCTGCGCGGCGAACTCCTCGACCAGACGTCGCGTCACCGACGGAGAGAGCAGGGCTTCGCCACCGGCGACGATCCTGATCGCTTCAGTGAGTTCGGCCGGACGACTCCGCTTCAGGAGGTATCCGCTGGCGCCGGCCCGCAAGGATTCGAAAACATAGCGGTCGAGTTCGAAGGTGGTGACCACGATCACCCTCGTCGCGCAGTCGCGACGCTCCAAGATCTGGCCCGTCGCCTCGATCCCATCGCCTTCCGGCATCTGGATGTCCATGAGCACGACGTCCGGTTCGAGTCGTCTCGTCATCTCCACGGCCTCGCGGCCGGAGGTGGCCTCACCGACGACAGTTATGTCTTCGGTGCTCTCGATGATCATCGACATCCCGCCTCGCACGAGGCCGTCGTCGTCGGCGAGCAGGACACGGATCACTGCCGCCCCACCGTGCCGATCGGGAGGCGAGCCGAAACCCGGAACCCCTGTTCGTTCTCGCACCGCCCGACCTCGAGTTCACCTCGGAGCATCGTGGCCCGCTCGCGCATGCCGATGATGCCCTGACTGCGGCGACCCGCGGGTGCCCAGTGCCGGGGCCCTACGGGTCGGCCATGGTCGCGAACCTCCACCGAGAGCTCGGTCTTCGAGATGACGAGGTTCACCTCGGCATGGGTGGGACCGGCGTGCTTGAGCGTGTTGGTGAGCGCTTCCTGGATGATCCGAAACGCCGACTGGTCGATGGCGGTAGGAAGGCCGACGGGATCACCATCGATGGATGTCTCCACGCGGAGGCCGAGGCCACGGAACTCCTCCACCAGGGTGCTGAGATTGGCAAGGCTCGGTTGAAGCAAGTCGGGTGGTTCGGCTTCATCGGAGCGCAACAACCCGAGAAGCTGATCCATCTCGGCCATTGCACTCCTGCCTACATCGCCGGCCGAGGCCAGCGCATCGCGTGCCATCGCCGGCCGCTTCTCGATCAACTCCTCGGCCGCGCCCACATGGAGAGTCATCACACTGATGGAGTGACCGACGGCGTCATGGAGCTCCCTGGCGATCCGGGTTCTCTCGGCCTGGACGGCTCGCTCGGCAAGCACTTCCCGGCCCTGTTCGAGGGCAAGGGCATACTGATGGCGACTGCGGAGGCTGCGGCCGAGGAACCACGCGGCACCCATATAGCAGGCATCCAGCGGCCAATTGAACCAGCCGACATTGATCCCCGCAGCCTGAACTCTGAACTTGATGAAAACGGCGAAGGCCTGGGCGAGAACGAAGGCCAGGAGTGAGGCACGGGGCCCGCAGTATCGAGCGACGGTGTATGTGGCGATTATCAAGCCGAAGCCAAAGGACGTCGGCTTGTAGAACAGGAGTGTCACCAGTACTGCGTCGGCAAGAATCGTGGCGAAGACCGCGCGCGGGAACACCCTTCGCAGTGCCAGCGGAAGAACCAGCAGTATCACGAGCACGTAGCCGAGCGGGTCCGCGGCCCGGATCGAGCCACCCGGTGGAAGGTCCTGATTGGCGAGATCCTTCATGAGAGTGCCGGCGAGCACGGCCGTGAGCGCCGTGTCCTGCACCACCTGGGGCACCGAGCTCACCCAACGCGGCACCAGCCGATGACCCAGAGCCGGTTCGGTCTCGAGCTTTGTCACCTCCACGGCTTCGAAGGTAGCCCTGGCTCTGTCGGCTGTCATCACCCTGAAAGTGATTAGTCCTCGTGCACGATGATCCCGGAGGTGGACCGCTGGTGGTCCATCGGGGGTAGTTGGCCCGCCCGAGCCGGACCGTCGCCTACGCCACCGGGGCCTTCGAGGTCACCCGACTAGCCCATCCAGTTTGTCCTCCGGGGTGTTTCCTGCTCAACCCGCCTGCTATTGGATCGAACCATGACGACCAACACCAGGAGGTCCCGATGACAACGACGCATCGCGAGATGAGAACCAGTCACCCTCCGGGGACAGGAGTGCCTCGACCTCCGTGGACCCAGTGGCTGCTGGGGGTCGTCACCTTCGGCATACACGCAGCATTCCAGCACTTCCGCGTCAACCGCGAGCTTCGGGAGTTCGGCATCGAGGTCGACCCCACGAAGGCGCTCCTCGCGTTCTTCCCCGGTGGCCTCGTAGTCGTCCCGTACCTCATCACGCACTACCGGACCGGTGAGCGCATCGCCGTCGCCCAGGAGACCGTCGGGCTCACCCCCACCGCCCAACCGGAACTCTCGGCCCTGGCCTCGATATTCGCCCTTCTCCACATCCCCTACCAACAAACCGAGCTCAACCGTGTGTGGGCCGCCGACACCGGGAGCGGAGCTCCATGAAGTCCTCGCACAACCGCACCCGACCCGACTCAGACATCGGACCCGCCGGGCCCGGGAGAGAACACACCATGACATCACCCGACACCACCGGACCTCTTGCCGACACTTCGGCCACCGGGCCCCCCATCGACGGTCACACTCGAGGCGCTCGTTTCTTCGAATTCGTCGCGCGACACATCAAGTCGATCGTGGTCATCAGCGCGATCGCTTCGATCCTTCTGGGCCTTGCCGGCTTCGCCGTGCGCGTCATCGACAAGCTCGAGAACGGCCCGGACCAGCCGGCCTTCGATCCCGGTGGGGAGATCTACGACCTCCAGGACCGGGCCCGCGAGCTCTTCGACCCCGCGACCGATGTCCTCACCTCCATCTTCTTCGTGGAGGCACCTGACCCGTTGAACGGAGACGTTCTCACCCGCGAAGCCCTGCTCGAGTTCGTGGTCAACGCCCAGGCGGTGGAGGCCGACCCGGAGTCGCTGCAGCACCTGACATCGAAGTTCGACAACGTCCTGGGCGTACCGGTCGAAGGCGTCTTCTCGATCGCCCATGCAGTCGACGAGGCCCTCCCGGGTGGACTGGCCTCGGCGACCGACGCCGACGTGAAACGACAGCTCGCCGAGATCCTCGACGACTCGAGTGAGCTCTCGACGCTGCGCGGCACCCTGTCGCAGCTCACCACATCGGCGGTCGAGGAGATCGATGGGGAGCCCACGACCGTCTGGCGATCGCCGGCCTTCCAAGCCCAGGTGGCCTATCTCCGGGAATCGTTCGAGATCGAGAAACCCGATGCCGATCTCGAGGACTTCGTGGAATACCAGTACGGGGTCGAGGGCGAAGCATGGATGCGCGACGTGCAAGACATGCTTCGAGGCGATCAGGCGGACATGACCGTCCTCGGCCTCGCCATCGACGGGATCACCACCGAGGAGGAGCAGAGCAGCGCGGCCATGCCGTTCATCATGGGAGCGATCGTGCTCATCGTCCTCCTCGTCGGCGCACTGGTTCGTTCCTACTGGGCATCGGCCATCGTCGCCGTAGGACTCAGCCTCACCTTCGTCGCCTACTTCGGGGTGACCGTCTTCATCGGCCTGAAGGAGAGCATCCTGCTCACTTTCATCATTCCCATCGCGGTACTCAGCTTTGGCGTGGACTTCTTCATCCATGGCTTCGGCCGATGCCGTGAGGAGCAGGCCGATGGCCGGGCTTCGTCCAGGGCCTACCCACTCGGCATGACTGCGGTGGCTGGTGCGGTGACGTTGGCGGTGTCGACCTCGGTTGCCGCGTTCTTGTCGAACATCTCCTCGGAGATCGAAGCCATCCAGCACTTCGGTCTCGCTGCCGCGGTCGGCCTGATCCTGGCGTACCTCTTCCTCGGGGTGATCGCACCAAAGGTCGTCCTCGACATCGAGGATCGGCTCGGTCCGGCTCCTCGATTCAAGGGACCTCGCATCGGCGCCAAGCTCGGCTTCGTCGCCATGAGTCTGATCGGCGGTCTGACAGTCACGATGAACGTGGCCCACATCCTGATCGGGGTCGTGATGCTGGTGTTCGTCTTCGTTCCGCTGGCTGTCGTGCTCCCGTACCGACTTGTGGCGCGCCGCAACCGGAAAGCGGCAGCAGATGGGCGCGAGCTCGCCGTTGCCACCGGATCCGGCGGTCACGGAATGCGCGCTGCCGGCTCGGTGGTGCACTTCCTCGCGCGCTGGCGGGTGGTCACTGTCCCGATCGTGTTGGTTCTCGCCGGGCTCGGACTCTACGGCTACACCCAAGTGGAGGAGAAGTTCTCACCGAGCGACTTCACGTCGTCGGACACCGATCTCATCAAGAGCTTCAACATGCTTCAGACCCACTACGGAGCCAGTACCGGCATCTCCGCTTTCTTGTACGTGGAGGGCGACCTCACTGACCCCGACACGCTCGAGGCCATCGAGCACTACGTCGATGATGTCGATGAAGCTGACGCGGCGAGAGTCGCTGCCGGACAGCCGCCGTTCCTGGCCCGAGAATTCGATGACACTCCTGCGGTGGCGAGTAACGTGGTCACGGTCGTCCGCGCGGCCATGGCGTCCCCCGATGCCGTCACCGCGATCGAGCAGTCGAGTGACATCAGCCTCGATCCAGGACCCAATGGCCTGCCCACCGACGCGGCCCAGGTTGCGGCGATCTACGACCATGTTTCCGACCACGGCATCGCCGGCCCCGACGGCAGCCTGCTGTGGCAGCCCGAAGACGTCGCCGCCGCTGTTCACGTAGGCGACGGCTTCCAGGCCAGCCGCATCGAGGTCGGTGTCGCTACCGTTTCGGATCTCTCGGTGATGCTCCTCGCACGCGACAACATGGAGACGGCCAGCGTCGTATTCGATTCGGTCACACCGGACTTCTCAGAGCTGGGTGTCACCGGCGAGGCCGTCACCGAAGAAGATGGCCTCAGCGCCTTCACCGCCTCGATGGTGCTGTCGTTGCTCATCGCCTTCGCACTCTGTCTGGCGATTGCGTGGGCGTTCATGCACTCACTTCGATATGCCCTCGTGTCCGTGGTCCCGATCCTGTTGGTGGTTGGGTGGGTCTACGGCTTCATGTACCTGTTCGGCTACGCCATCAACCCGGTCACCGCCACGATCGCCGCCATCGCCGTCGGTGTCGGTGTCGATTTCGCCATGCACTTCACTGTGCGATTCCGCGAGGAATTCGTCGGCGAACCGAGCCGGTTCCCCGCCCTGCGCCGGGCCGGCGAAGGGACAGGAGGCGCCCTGGTACTGTCGGCACTCACCTCGATGGGTGGCTTTCTCGTGATGGCCCTGGCGCCGATGCCAATCTTTGCTGATTTCGGCCTGCTGACTGCGGTGATGATCCTCTTCTCTCTGGTCGTCTCGCTCATGGTTCTTCCGAGCCTGCTGCTGTTGGTGACACCGTCACGTCATGGCGAGGAGCGTCAAGAGCTGCTCGACGCGGTCAGGACAGAGCACTACGACCCGCACAGTCGCCGCACCTCCCTCGAGAACGCTCACCACTGAGATGGTGCCTGCTGGCAGGGACGAGGGTCGCCTGGCCGGATTCGAATCGGCGACCGGCCGAGCGATGACGGCCTTGTCCCTGCTGGTCGTGCCGGTCTATGTGGCCCAGACGCTGGCGGACGACGCCGGTATCTGGGTCACCCGGTCGCTTTCGATCGCACGCCTGTGTATCCAACTCGCCATGGGAGTCGACATCTCCGTGCGCACCTACTTGGCTCCCCGCCGCACCGAGTATCTGGCCAACCACAAGCTCGACCTCCTCGCGGCATTTGTCCCTCCGGTCCGCGCCGTCCGGGAGCTCGTCACCCTCCGCTCGATCCTGGCGCGACCCGGCGTCGCCCGGTTCACGACCTTCAGCACCAGCGTCATCATCGGATGCGCGCTCTTGGTCTACGCCACAGAACACGACCGTGACGGGGCTTCGATCCAATCGCTCGGCGACGCCTTCTGGTGGGCGACGGTGACCACCACCACCGTCGGCTACGGCGACGAGGTGCCCATCAGCCGGCAGGGGCGGTTCATCGCTGTTGTGCTCATGCTTCTCGGTGTCACCCTTCTCGCCGTTCTCACGGCTCATGTCGCGGCCTACTTCGTCGACGACGGCCGAGAGCCCGAAGCAGCAGAGCTCTTGCGCAGACTCGACCGCATGGAGGCCAGCCTCGCCGCAATCGAGTCTCGCCTTGGCGAGTTCCTTCCCGTAGAGCACGGCCGGCCGGACAGCCAGCCTCGAACCCGGGAGTCGCCATGATTTCGATCGGCACTGTTGCGTTGATGGATCGGGGCCCCAGCAGCGAGGGTGATCGGGTGAACCACCACTCCCCCGCCGAGTCCGCTTCGTTTGCCGGCTACCGGTTCCCGCCCGAGGTGATCTTGCTGGCCGTGCGCTGGTACCTCCGCTACGGACTCTCATACCGAGACGTGGAGGAACTCCTCGCCGAACGCGGCATCG
This sequence comes from Actinomycetes bacterium, assembly GCA_024228575.1. GTDB lineage: Bacteria > Actinomycetota > Acidimicrobiia > Acidimicrobiales > Poriferisodalaceae > JAAETH01. The sequence goes on along the minus strand of JAAETH010000048.1, from coordinate 1,431 downwards.
ACGTCGACCATGTCACCGTCTACCGGTGGGTACAGCGCTTCACCCCGCCACTCATCGACGCCGCCCGGCCCTGCCGTCACGCGGTGGGTGACCGCTGGTTCGTGGACGAGACCTACGTCAAAGTCAACGGGGTCTGGCGCTACGTGTACCGCGCTGTCGACCAGTACGGCCAGATCATCGACGTCTACGTCTCCAAGCGGCGCAACATCGCCGCCGCCACTCACTTCTTCGAAACCGCGTTGGCCGGCCACGGGCGACCCGCAGAGGTCACCACCATTCTGGCCGCACCCTTGCTACGCGTTGTCGATGAGCTGATCCCCGAAGCACTTCACGACACCGAGCAATACGCGAACAACAGGATCGAGCGGGACCACGGCCGACTCAAGGCCAGGCTGAGACCGATGCGCGGTCTGCTGACCGACCGGACCGCCTCGGTGGTTATCAGCGGTCACGCGTTCGTCCAGAATCTTCGACGCGGTCACTACGAACTCGGAATGGAAGCCGACCGCAAGCATCTACGCCTGGCGGCCGCTTTCGATGAGCTCGCCGCTGTGATCGGACCGAACCCCGAACCCCGACCCCCAACCGGCAGAACCGCGCCCGCCGATCGATCAACGCAACGGTGCCCATCAGGAACGAATACGAGTTGGGCAACTCCGCCACATTGGAAGCTGCAATCGGATCAGCAGGATTCTCTAGCTCCGCTGACAGGTACTCGTGCCCGAGCTGCCTGATGAAGGAACCAGCGACCGTCGTCTTCCCCGCGCCCTCGGGGCCACCAATCACAACTAGCTCCGGCTGATCGCCAGTTTCAGAAAGACCATCGGTCCGAATCATTGGTTCATGATCCCAGAAGCTGCCGCGCCACTCGACTTCACAGTCTTGCGTGGGAACTCATCCACTGATGCGTACCACTCTGGCGGAGAAAGCAATCCGCTCGTACACCAGGTTCGCATGCGGCGACACCAACGTGGGAGATTCGCTACATCTCGATTGCCGTGAGCGGCGCAACCACCACACCCGCAGCGTTCCGGGGCCACCGTGTCCGCCAGCACAACTGAGCGCTGCACCGAACTGATGACAAATCAATGACATCTGGCCAAAAAGCAGAATCCCCAGGCCTGTGACCTGGGGAAACTCAGTGTCGGAGGGGCGAGCTTAACTCAAAGGACACGCGCGCCCTGGAGTGTCGAATTGGTGGCTGCGTGACGCGAAACGCCTGGTAAACGGGCCTTCGCGGCGTCTTTCGGTGGACTCTTGCTGCGTTCTCGCACTAGACATCTTGAGAGGTTTTCGTTACACTTAGCACTCGTGAGTACCGCTGAGCTTGTTCGCGAACGGGTTGAGGGAGCGCCACTGCGTTCCTTCATCGAGCCCACCGATCTTCCGGGGTCTCGCCGCGCCGTCGAGTGCGAGCTGTCTCGTCTTGTC
>JAAETH010000047.1 GCA_024228575.1 Actinomycetes bacterium | reverse complement strand
CGGGGAAGTCACACCCCGATAATGGTGGTCGGAGATCAGGTACTCACAGATGGAGTGTTGGCGTGGAGGTTGGGTGCAACCTTCCTGCACCTCGTCATCGACGACGAGGGGGAAGCGCGTCGCCAGGCGGTGATGCGTCGGCTGGGAAGCCATCTCATCGGTGCACTCTTCCAGCGCAAGGCATCGGGTGGCCTCACCCTGTCTGGGGTTCGTGATGACACCGATTGAACCCGGCCTGGTGGAACTTGGTGAGCGACGCGAAGTACGGATCGCCGGCGTTCGTATGGCCGGTCGTCGCCGCCGTCCCAGCGGTGAGAAGGCTCCGCTACAGCGCGAGCTGCGCACTTCGGGAAGGTTCTGGCTCTTGGGTGGCCTCGCCATGGTCGCGCTTTGGGTCTCGCTCTTCGCGTTTCCGGGAACAGCCGATTGGTGGACGGCCCGCGACATGTCGATCCTCGAGTGGTTCGTCGATCTCCGAAATGACACCCTCACTTCCATCGCCGATGCCGTGGCAATGCTCGGGTCGTCAACATTTGTGCGAGTGCTGCGGATCGGCACCCTCGTCGCCTTGGTGTCGGTGCGACGATTCCGACACTTCTTCGCCGTGTTGTTGGCCATCCTGTTGGTCCAGCTGGCTGTCGACGCCCTCCAGATCTTCATCGGCCGGCCCAGGCCTTTTGTTCCGATCATCGGAGGCTGGAACGGTCCGGCCCACCCATCGGACCCGGTCGCTCGCGTGAGTGTCACCCTGGCGGCGATGGCCTACACCCTTGTTCCGAAGGGAAATCGACGCCTGCTCGCGTTTGGCGTCGCCGGAGCCGTCGTCGCGTCGCTGGTCCTCGCGCGGATCTATCTCGGCGTGGACCATCCCAGCGATGCCCTCGTGTCTGCGATCTTCGCGTTCGCCGTCTTCACGGTGCTACTTCGTTGGTTCGCGCCCGAGGGAGCGTTTCCTGTCACCTGGAAGCCCGGTGTGACCGCCCACCTCGACGTGACGGGGGATCGGGGCACCGCAATTCGGCGAGCGGTGAGCGAACAGTTGGGTCTCGAGGTGCTCGAGATCGAGCCGTTTGGGCAGGAGGGCTCAGGAGGATCGACACCGCTGCGCTTCAAGGTTGCGGGCGACCCCGACCAATTCGTGTTCGCCAAGCTCTACAGCCAGGTCCATGTCCGATCCGACCGCTGGTACAAGATCGGGCGCACGATCTTGTACGGATCTCTCGAGGACGAGGTTCACTTCGCGTCGGTTCGCCGTCTCGTCGAATACGAGGACTACATCCAACGTCTGATGCGCGATGCAGGTGTGCCGAGTGCGGCGCCCTTGGGGATCGTCGAGATCACGCCCGACCGCGAGTACCTCATGGTGAGCGAGTTCCTCGAACGATCACAGGAGCTGACCAAGGCCGAGATCGACGACGCCATCATCGACCAGGCCCTCGCTCTTGTCCGTTGTATGTGGGACGTCGGTCTTGCACACCGAGACATCAAGCCCGCGAACGTGATGCTGAGCGATGGCCGGGTTGTCCTGATCGATGTCGCTTTTGGCACGGTCCGGCCGAGCCCGTGGCGTCAGGCCGTCGACCTGGCCAATATGATGCTGATCCTGGCGCTTCGCACAGACGCACAACGGGTCTACGATCGGGCGCTGCTCCAGTTTGCACCCGAAGACATCGCCGAGGCCTTCGCCGCTACCCGCAGCGTCACCATGCCAAGCCAATCCCGCAGCTCTCTGGCGCTGCTCAAGAAGCAGCGCGGCATCGACGTTGTCCAGGAGTTTCGCAGACTCGCACCAGACACCGAGCCGATCTCGATCCAGCGGTGGAGCCCGCGCCGGATCCGACTGGCTGTCGGCGCGGCGACCCTCGGGGTTTTCGCCATCATGCTCGTCATCCAGGAGATCCGGGGGGGTGGGTTGTTGTGAGACAACTGGCCATCTTGGTGATCATCGCCGCAGCGGTTGGCGGCTGCGCCAATTTCGGATTGGGAGAAGCCAGTTGTGCGCAGGCCACAGGCGGGACCTCGTCCGCAACCATCATGAACATTCAGGCGGTGCCAACCGCAAAGTACACGCCGTGTCTCGATGAGCTTCGGTTGGGTTGGGATTCGGTCGAGTGGTTTGCAGAAGACGGACGAGCGGGCATCAAGATCCTCAGATCGTTCGACACGTTCTTGACCGCGACGGTGACCGAGTCGTGTGACGTGACCGACGCAGTTGCAGTCGAATCGGGATACCCCGACATCGAGCGATTCGAGGACGTCGAAATCCAGGCAACCGATATCACGATCGTGATCGTTCCCTCCGGCCGACAACCGTTGGAGGCGGCGCTTTCTTCGGTAGACGAGCTCGCCGGGATCGAGATCGACGATCGCCCCGTTGTCTATGTCGTCGACGACGATGTGGAGCAATCCGTCAGTTCTCGTGTCGAACTCGCATTGTCGCAACATGAGTATGTCTGGATAGTCGACGAGCTCGATGCCGAAGAAGGCACGGTCCAGGTGCGCAGCAATAACTCTGCCGCAACCGGTCACGGACTCCGGCCAGGAGAAGCGCTGGAACTCATCGAGGGAGTCGTTCCCGATGTCTTGTATCGCGGTAGTTGGTACTTCACCTTCGAGGGTGGCTGCATCACCTATGAGTTCGACACCAAGGGGATTCTCGCCGAGACCGTCGCCTCTGACGCGGAGGATGCCATCGGGTTCTTCCCAGCCGGTGAGCTGCGCAGGGAGGCTGCTGATGCCGGCTTCTTTGTCGGGCAACCGTGAAGGCGACAACCACACACCGTTCCTCGCCGTTCCTCGCCGTGCGGACGCGGGTCGAGGCGCCTACGGTTGTCGTCGTCGTCGTCGTGGCCGCCGTCATCGTCGTGGCTTCCTCGGCCATTGCGTGGGACGGCACCGTCCCGGACTGGGAAGCACGCCCCTTGCGATGGATCAATGGCTGGCCCGACTGGTTCGAACCCGCCATGTGGTTCCTGCAGCAGGTAGGCGCCTTGATTGCCCCGGTTGTCGCTGGACTCATCGTGGTGCTCTCCACCCGACGCTGGCAGCACCTCATCCCATTCGTGCTCGTGTTACCGCTGAAGCTCGGGATCGAGAAGGCCGTCGTCAAACAACTCGTGGACAGAGAGCGCCCCTTCGTCTCGCTGGGGCCAGACATCAACGTTCGAGGTCCGGCCTTCGAGGGCCTCAGCTTCCCTTCGGGTCATGGCACAACCGCGTTCGCGCTAGCGGTACTTCTCACCGCGTTCGTACCGTCGAAGTGGCGATTTGTCCCTATCACCTGGGCCACGATTGTGCTGATTGCCCGTATGTACTACGGCGAACACAATTTGCTCGACGTCGTCGCGGGAGCCGCTCTCGGCACCGCTTTCGCCACGGTGTTGTGGTTTGTGTTCCTCAACCGCGACGTTCCTGAAGAGTGCGGATGACAGCGGCGACCTCCCGAGCCCCTGCCACCAAGCCCAGCTCCGCATCGGACGAAAAAGTTCCCCACGTCCGGTCCCCGGTGGACGCCATTCGTTGCGGCATCGGCATCACGTTCATTCTTGTCGGAGCCGCGATTTCCAACGTGTTCGATTCGGCCTTGCTCGGGTTCGCCGAGGACAGCGCAGCCAACGTCGAACGATTTCCCGACTGGTCTCGTGACTTGGCGTCCGCGATGTTGGCATCGGTGGTGGTCAGCGGAACGGCTGCCGCCGCTGTCTATTCGCTTGCTACCACCCGATATCGGCGATTCGTTCTCTTCCTGACCGGAATTGGTTTGGCGACCGCGGCGAGCATCATTGCCGGCAGATTTGTCTACGAAGTCGTCGACGAAGCCACCCAACGCGCCTTCGACGTCGATGTTCCACTGCTCAGGCTCGCCGGTTCCGATGGTCGCCTCAGTCCCGCCGATCCGTTGTTGGCCGCCGCTGTCTCCACCTTGACGATCGGCGGCTCGTTCTTGCCGGCGAGGTTGATCCGCGGCTGGATTCTGTTCGTGGCCGTGTACGTGTTCGGGTCGATCCTGACGATCGGAGCACCACCGCTGGCCCTGCTCACCGATCTCGGTGCCGGGCTCCTGGCCGGGTCGGTGCTGCTGTGGGTGTTTGGCCGCCATGATCTGGCGCTTCGCCCGGCACAGATCATCGCTGCTCTTTCATCTGCGGGCTTGGAAGCCGAACACCTCGATGCCACCCCAGACCCGACACGGCGAGGTTGGCTCGCGAGCACACGCCGGGACGACAACTACTTCGTGGTGGCGTTCAGCCGAGATGACCACAGCGCTGACCTGCTCGTTCGCGGGTACCGATGGCTCCGGCTGCGCAAGACCGGCGATCACCGTCCGTTTCTCAACCTGCGTCGCAGCGTCGAACACGAGGCGCTCGTCTCCCAATCGGCGCGGAACCGCGGCATAGAGACGCCTGCGATCAGGGCGGTTGCACCCGCCGGCGTAGACGGCATGATTCTGGCCTGCGATTGGATCGGTAGCACGAACTGTTCCGAACTCTCCGACCTCCCCGAAACGATCATCGAGGCGATGTGGCGGCAGGCGGAACTCCTCCAAGGCGCACGAATCACCCATGGCGCTCTGAATCTCTCGAACTTCGTGGTCAACGCGGACAACAGACCCGAACTCGTGAACTTCCAACGCGGCGACCTGGTCGCATCGGATCAGCGTCTCGGCATCGACCTGGCGGAACTGTTGGCATCGACTGCGGCTGTTGTAGGGGTTCCCGAGGCGGTCCGAATCGCTGAAGAGGCGATCGGGCCCGAACGACTCCAACTCTGCCTGCCGTGGCTCCAACCGCTCTCGCTCACGTCTCCTACCCGCCAAGCCATCGGCGGACCCGAACCACTCAGAGAACTCCGAACCGCAACAACCGAGGCGTGTGGTCTCGAACCCGATGAACTCGTCCGGCTCGAGCGAGTCGATGCCAAGTCCCTCTTCATCCTCGCCACCATCGTCCTTTCCGCCTGGTTCCTCATCCCCCAGCTCACCGACCTGGACAGCCTCTGGTCCCAGGCCAAGGGCGCATCCTGGAAATGGGCCGGTCTCGCCGTGGTGGCCTCCATCGGAACCTATGTGGCCGCCACGGCCAGCCTGCTGGGGGCGATCCCCAATCGCCTCAGCTACTGGCCGGCGTTCGCGGCTCAGATGGCGTCCTCGTTCGCAAATCGAGTCACACCGGCCAAGGTTGGTGGGGTCGCAACAAACCTCCGGTATTTCCAGCGCAACGGAGTTCCGACCGCTGTTGGTGTCACGGCGATAGGCCTGAATGCAATCGCAGGGCTCATCATGCATGTCACCCTCACCCTGTGTTTCTTGTTCCTGGCAAGCGGCAACGATCGATCCGAGGGCCTCGGCCTCCCCGGCTCGGGGACGATACTTCTGGTTCTTGTCGCGCTGCTGGGAACGGTGGTAGTCGCGGTCGTCGTACCATCGACGCGCCGACTGATCGATGCCCACGTCGTTCCGCAGTTGAAATCTGGATGGCAGTCCATGAACGTCGTCATCCATGACCCCGTCCGGCTCTTCCTCCTGTTCGGAGGTTCGGCCGCCATCACCTTGTTCTACATCGTTGCGATGATCTCGAGCCTCCAAGCCTTCGGCTCGACCGCTTCGCTCCCGCTCATGGCGCTGCTCTTCCTTACCGGAAGCGCAATCGCCAACGCTGCTCCCACGCCGGGAGGGTTGGGAGCAGCCGAAGCGGCTCTCATCGCCGCCCTCAGCACTGTGGAGGAGACAACGGTGGTCGTGCCCGCGGTCTTCCTCTATCGACTTGTGACGTTCTGGCTGCCTATTCTTCCGGGATGGGTCGCTCTGACCTACTTGCGCAAATCCGACAATCTTTGATTTTGGAGCTGACATGAGTGAATCATCATCACCGGGCCTCTCTGTTGTGTTGGGTGCCGGTCCGGTCGGACAATCTCTCGTTCACCGACTCGTCGACGCAGGACGTTCGGTCCGAGTTGCCTCGCGGAGCGGGAAGGCGTCTGCTCCCCCAGGGGTGGAGGTTGTCGCCGCTGACATTGCCGACATCGACAGGGCTACGGAGGCGTGTGCCGGTGCTTCGGTGGTCTATGGCTGCGTAGGACTGGGTTACGCGGATTGGCCCACCCTTTGGCCGCCGATGATGGACGGGATGTTGGCAGGAGCCGCAGCCGCGGGAGCCCGATTTGTCTTCATGGACAACTGCTACATGTACGGCCCGGTCGACCAACCCATGACCGAGGACATGCCCCTGACCGACTACGGAGACAAGCCGGCCACGCGCAGCCGTCTGACCCGCATGTGGCAAGCAGCTCACGACGAAGGACGCGTCGAGGCGGCGTCGGTTCGTGCCAGCGATTTCTACGGTCCGGGTGTGACACAGGCCGCGCTCGGCGACCCCGCATTCGGGCGGATCGTGTCGGGCAAGAGCGCCCAGGTATTCGGTGATCCCGATCTTCCACACTCCTT
>JAAETH010000046.1 GCA_024228575.1 Actinomycetes bacterium | reverse complement strand
TTTGCCCTTCAGCCCCTCGTCCGCGGCGACGACACCGTCGATGATGATGGCGAACCGGTCACCAAGTGATGCGGCCTGGAGTACGGGCACTGCATTCTTCGACGACGACACGATCGCGCTCGGCACCCCAATCTCTACCAGCAGCTCCAGCGTTGCCAGTGAGCCTGGATACGGCTCGATCCCGTCGCGATCGAGGATCGCGTTGAACAGGGCGTTCTTGCGGTTCCCCATGGCGCAGATCGTGTCGTGGCCCGGAGGATCACTCGGATCACCGTCGGGTATCCCGACACCCCGCGATGCTAGGAACGACCGCACACCGTCGTAGCGGGGTTTGCCGTCGACGAGCTGGAGATAGTCGAGTGGGGTGAAGTCGTAGGGCTCGAACAACTCGGCCCAGGCGTGTTGGTGAATCTCAGCGGTCGGGGTGATCACACCGTCGAGGTCGAACAAGACGCCGTCGTACTGGCGCCAATCGAAGCTGTATGCGCTTGGTTGATCCACCCCACGATGCTACGCAGCAGAAGCGACGC
>JAAETH010000045.1 GCA_024228575.1 Actinomycetes bacterium | reverse complement strand
TCTGGTTGTGGGTCAGGGTGATGCCTTCAATGTGTGGGGTCCCGGTGCAACGTTCTGTGGGAGCATCAGCTTGAACCGGTCGTCTTTTCGACGTCGGATCGGTCACGTCAGATTGGAAACAGGGCCTCCGGTGTCTGCTGAGGGTGATCGACCAGGGACCGAGATGGGGTTGAAGCTGCGTCTCGAACACGCAATGGCAATCCGCAACACCGATCCGTCGTAGCGCTTGTGAGCCACCTGGCGGCCTACGCGCTGTTCAGGGTCCCTGGTACTGGCTGGGAGCTCCTGGAACGAATGGTGCTTGACTCATGGTGCCAATGCGATCTCGGGCGCGGATGAGCCTGTGGTGCCCAGAAAGTGGCGCGTGGGTGCTGACCAGGGCCGATGCCGCCATCCTTGACCCTCGTGTCTCGTCTCCTGTACCGATTCCTCGCCCAACTCGCTCGCCTCGCGATGGGTTCAGGACGCTGGAAGGACCTCCAGATCATCGTGCTGCGTCACGAGAATGCCGTACTCCGCCGCCAGGTGGGCCGACCCGCACTCAACGAGAACGATCGGACCCTCCTTGGAGCAATCGCCGCAGCACGGCCCAAGGCACTACGCCAGGGCTGGATCGTGACCCCCGAGAAGTTGCTGCACTGGCACCGCAAACGAATCGCCAAGCACAGGACACAGCCCCCGACTCGCCGCGCCGGTAGGCCACCGATCAGCGCAGAGCTGCATCAGCTGACCAACCGCTGCGACGGACTCATACACGAATACCAAAATGCCGCCTGACCAGCCACGATCGAGTTTCCGGGCGCCACAAGCATTTCCGGGCCGTAGCGAGCGGGCCTCCCGGCGTCTCTAGCGCGACACGAAGAAACTTGTATCACGGCCAACCCCCAGCGATCTGTGTAGGTGTCGCCTCGAGCAGCGATCGGGTGGCACTCGCAGTCAAAGGGGGAAGCCATGGCTCTGCACCACGCTCAACACTTCAGGCTCGGGAAGCGAGTGCGCGCGTGCTTGCTGGCCGTCGGTGTACTGATCGCCGGTTGCGGCGGCGATCCGTGCACCGACGCCGACACACAGGCCGATGGCGGCACGACGAGCACCGATGGCAGCCTCGTTGTGGACCCCAATGGCGAGAGCGCACTCGGCGCCACCGACGAGCCCGCAGAAGTTCGAGGGGTCAACGACCCAGACACCGACGGCGACGACAGGCCCGATTCGATCGACGAGGATGACGACAACGACGGTTATCCCGACAGCGAGGAAGGCGATACCGATACCGACGACGACGGTCTTCCCGATCGTCGAGACGCGGACTCCGACGGCGACGGCCTCCCCGACGCGCTGGAAGAATCCGGTGACCACGATGGAGACGGCAAAGCGAACCGCGTGGACGGCGACTCCGACAACGACGGTTGTCCAGACGGAGTGGAGGGATTCGAGGACAGCGGGAGCGACGGCCCCGACTACCTCGACGGCGTTCGGTCGCCACATTGCGACAACTGGGTCGACTCTGACGACGACGGCGTAATCGACTCCTCGGATCGATGCCCGGGCTTCGACGACGGCGACGACCCCGACGGCGATGGTGTGCCGACGGGATGCGACAACTGCCCCATGGTGCCAAACCCCAGCCAGGCGCAAACGGTCCGGACATCAGGCGACGATTCGGCCGGATCGACGACTACCACGGCTCCGGGCGACCTCTGCAACCCGGAGTACCAGCCAACCGAGATCGACTGCGGCGTGGGTGGCTCGGTTGACGAGCCGACGATGCTGGCGGTTTCACCGGCGACGACGGAGCTCTCCTCAACAGCGGCACTCATCGCGATCTCGTCCCTGAGCCTGGGATGCGAGTCAGGCGGGAATGGGGTCGATCCGATCAAGAACTGCATCGACATCCTGGTCGATCTCGGAGCAGCACATCTCGGCGAGATCGGCGGCGACTCGATCGAGGGTTCCAGCCCGCTACTACTGGTGCCACACGACCTCGTTCCCGAAGGAGGCGTCGTCGAAGGGTGCCGTATCGGCACGACCGAAGCGGACTCGATCGGTGGCATCGAATACTTCGACCTCTACGGCCGCATGGTCGCATCCAACCCGTCCGAGGCCGCCCCGCTACTGGTACCCGACATCGTCTCCCAGTTCGACCGGCAGCTGCTTACGTCCATACCGACAGACGTGTGGCGCTTCAGTGCCCCAGAGGTTGTATTGCAGCTCCCCGATACGGCCCTGCTCGATCCGACTCCCGAAGCGTGGGCAGCCGTCGACCCGGGCCTGCTTGCGGTGTTGCCCAACGACACCTTTGAGCGGATCTTCGGCAACGGGGCAGTGTTGAACTCGACGATCGGGGGAGACGAGACTCTGACCATCGACGGCGACCTCTTGGACGACAAGGTCGAGTTCGACACCTCGCTGGAAGGAAACGGGACGATCGACGCAGCAACGTCGGTAGACGGGTTGCTGATCGTCGATCCCGACCTGTTCGACCGTGCGATAGCCGTCGGCCCGGAACCACAAGACGGGACCATAGAACCACCCCGGATCGAGGACGGAACGTTCGTGCTAGACGCTGACATGTTCAAGGGCACGGAGTCGTCTCAGCAAGAGAACGCGGCTTTGGTCATCGTTCCGACCGACTCCGGGCCCGCTCTGAATCTCGCCACCTTCGCCGAGCACCCTCGAATCCGGGTCGACCTTTCCACGATTGACGATGGTCTCATCGATCTCGATCCCGATCTCTTTGGGTCTCGGTGGCAATTCGCAACCGGTCAAGACGGGGGCCCATGATGACCGATCCAGCCGAAGACAACATCGCTAGCAGTTCTTCACCAGAGACCGATGCCGCTACCGAGCCGAGCGGCGATGATCTGACGGCCGACGAGCAGAAGCACCGCGCCGCACCAGCGCAGCCAGGTCACACCGTTGCCAAGGAGGCATTCGGCGCGGCTACAGCGCTGGCAGCGTTTCTGATCTACTTCGGGTGGGTCAGGACCAACGAGCAGGCGAGCCAGCTCGGGATCGAGGCATCTCTACTGCGCCTCGATTCCGAGGACTACATCCTGCGGTCGGTACGCCCCGCCATAGTCGCCATAGCCGTGACGACGCTGATCTTGGCCGCCCTAGGGCAGGGACAGAAGTGGCTCGACCGTCGAGTCGAGTCCTGGCGGACCGACCCGAACGTTCCGCGGTTCAAGGCGCGAATGACCAGGTGGCTCGGCGTGATGAGCCTCGTCGCCGGGCTGGCGACCTTTGCCAAGACGTTTGGTGCTTCTCCGTCTGCAGTTGCCCCGACGCTGACGGCCGCCGGCGTGCTCATTGCGTACACCGGACATCGAACAGTGTTGGCGCTGCGCGAGACGCCCGAGTCAATCGATCCTCTGACCGCCGCGGCACTGGTCATCGCCGCGATCCTGGCAGGGCTCGGTTTCACGTTCCTGGTCGCGCGCAACGTCGGTCAGAACCTCGCTGGCCAGGTGGTCGCTGAGCTCAATGGCAGCCCTTCGATCACCCTGTACAGCGAGCTGGACCTCGGCATCGACATTCCATGCACGGTCCTCGGCACAGGCGCCGAACGCGACCTACTTCGCTATCAGTACGCGTGCCCGAACCTGCGCCTCCTGTTCGCCACCGACGACGCATGGTTCCTCGTTCCACACGACTGGGTGCCCGCAGCAGGGTCGACATATCTGGTACCGATCGACGAGCGCGTCCGACTAGACGTCAAGAAATAGCACCACCTGGGAGTGAGGCCCATGGCCTTGGTCCACCATGCCCGAACCCTGGCGACCAGACCTCGTGCTTGGAGACGTCAACCGCGTAGGTGCCGAAACCGCGTCGCTCCTGGAAGGAGGCGGTTTTCGGTCGCTACCGTCGACACGGTGCTATCGCTGGTCTCGTGGCTGGTCCGACTCGCGTTTGCCCGCGTCGGCCTGCTCATCGCGTCCGGCGATGGCCGTGACGCCGAGATCCTCGCCCTTTGACATCAGATCCGAGTGCTCCAACACCAGATCAACCGTCCCAAGTTCACACCGACCGATCGTGCAGTGCTCGTCGCGCTCGCAAATCCCTTCGATCGCCAACGACTCGACAAGATGCTGTTGATCGTGAACCCAGCGACCGTGATCGGCTGGCACAAGCGATTGGTAGCCCGACGGTGGACATACCCGCACAACTGGAACTCAAGTCAGGGTGCGGCACGGACCTCGACCGTGTAGGGGTACCCCGAGTTGACAGCCAGGAGACCATCGCCGACCACAACTGCCGAATAGCGTTCGACGTTAAGGCCCACGCACTCAGACACCGGCACCGGTGCCAATCCAGGCTCAGCGGGTAGGTACACCGATTCCAGGCAACCAACACCCCCACGCGTGATCTCGATCTCGATCTGCTGTGTAGCGCTGTCGATGACCCAGACCGACTCATCCGGCATGGTCACCGCGTCGCCGACATCGAGGCTTGGCGTGTACCAGACCGGGGCGAATCCGACTCGGTAGCTCGTACCTTCTCCGGCGTCGACGCCAATCTCCCCAATCGGGAGGAAATCGGAATAGATCTCCGGAATGACGAAACCGCTCGAGTCCTTTGACTTCTGTTTGGCGAGTGTGTTCACCCAGGTGCCATCTGCTGTCCGTCCGAGCAACGACATCCGGTACGGGTAGGCGTCTGGAATCGAGAACTCATATGAAACGAGGCTTGGTGTACCCCACGGCTGCTCGTACGGTGAGTACGAGACAGGAATGCCCTCGCCCGCCCCTGTCCCTTGGACCACGACCCAGCCCCACTTCAGCAAGATCCCGTAGCCGAGTGGGTAGGGCACGCCATTCTGGTCGATCATCGTGTAGCCGATGTCGCCCGGCGGTACTGCGATGGTCGTGATCGGGTTGGTTTCGACGTTCGCGAGGCTGCCGTAGAAGGTCGATTGGCCGAAGTTGAACACCCCGCCGTCGCTTGCGACCATCAGGTAGCCCCCGTCCTGTGGGACCACCCCCACCACCGGCTCCGCCAACTGCACGCCGGGCAGGACGCCCGGTATCGAGCCATGGAACACAGCATCGCCGAAGGCAAAGATCCCGCCGTCTGATGCCACCAGCAAGTAACCCTCGCCCGATGCCGAAGGCGAAATGCCAATGACCGGCGCCGCAAGCGCCACGCCCGGCAACACCTCGGGCACCGAACCGTAGAACCGGGCCGTACCGAAAGAGAAGATGCCGCCATCTGCTCCGACCACCCAGTAGCCGCCACCATCGGGGCGCACGGCAGCTGCGACCACGGGCGCCGCCAGATCGAACCCACCGAGATCGCGGTGATGCGTCACCGCTCCGTAGCCGTACACCCTGCCCAGCGAGGTGAACAACCAGTACCCCGACGCATCGTCGACGGCCCCCATGGCCACGACCGTTTCCCCGACAGCGAGGGGAGGCAGGTCGCCGTGATGGGGCAAGCCGTCCCTGGCGTCGACACGACCATCGGAATAGACGATATAGACACCCCCGCCGCCGTCCCCGGAGACGAACACCGAGTCGACGGCTTGAGCAACTGCGGCCTGACCTGATGCTGTCTGGGCCGATGCGGGCACGCCGGATGATTCGACGACCCCCACGGCTTCGACCGAAACCAATACCGCCAGCGTCAGCAGGGTCCGGTTGAACAGGGCGCGTGCCAATCTCCCACCACCAATCGTGTGTCCCTGAGAGTGCGCCGACGAGCGGCCACTCGATTGCGAGAGAACGAGGATATTGGGAGGCCGGCAGGGAGCGGTGGACCTACCCACACGAGACTGCTCGAACCGGTCGACCGGCCACACCCGCCGAGCTTCGACGCCTCGTGCTGCGCCTCGATTCTGAGAACCCGATGTGGGGATGCCGGCGCATCCACGGCGAGATACAGCGTCTCGGACATTGTCTTTAGGCGGTCCAGCTTCCCAATGGGGGCGACTGTCGCGCGGACACTGAACGAGTGCCCCTTGTACCGACATGAACACATCGCCCAGAGGCAGGGCAAGGAACGACCCAAGGTGCACTGACCACAATCGAAGCGCAACGGATGGTTGAATACTCCGTTGGATTCCGGGACCAAGCGCCACCAGCGCAACGAACGAACACCGCTTCTGACCTGGGGATCTAGGTGGCTCCCGGGGTGGGGCTTGAACCCACGACAAACGGATTGACAGCCACCGACAAACGTCCACGAACTACGCCCCAATCCACCCACCAGGCGTTCTATCCAGGCCAGCGTCCAACCAGTACCGGCGAATCCGGCGGAGTCCGGCGAGTTGGTTGGATGAGACGTTGGACGGAAGAGCGAGCCGCAGGGCCCGCCCAGTTCGACCAACCACCACCGGCATGGTTGCCGGTACCGCCGGAGGCGTGCCCAAGATCTGTGTGTTCTACGGAATCGACATCACCATGTACTACGACGACCATCCTCCACCACACTTCCACGCCAAGTACGGCGAATACCAGGCGCAGGTAGCCATCGCCACAGGTGAGGTGTCAATGGCGATCTTCCCCGACGCGCCCGGCTACTCGTCCAAGAGTGGACCGAGCTGCGCCGCGCCGAACTGATGGAGGACTGGGAACAAGCCGAACGCCAAGAACCGCTGGATAGAATTGCCACTCCCATGAGCGCACCGTACGACATCGAAGCCGTCGAACACATCGGCGGGCGCCGCCTTCGGCTGACCTTCGTCGACGGTCTCGTTGGCGACGTCGATCTCACTCCCAAGTTCGAGGGCGCACTGGGACCAATGTTCGAGCCACTGCGCGACATCACCTACTTCGCGCAGGCCACCGTAGACGAGGAGCTGCGCACCGTCATATGGCCCAACGGTGCCGACCTCGCGCCAGATGTACTCCACACCCATGTGATGAGCCTGACCTGACGGCAAGCAAGCCGGAAAGCCGCAGTCCCCAACCGCTTATCTGCGGCGTGCGGTGCACGGAGGGTGAAGCGTGGGTGGTGATCAGCCGATGCCGCTGACCCTGCCGAATACGCGTGGCAGCAGGTGAGAGGCAGTATTCGACCCTGTTCCGCCCGGAAAGGAACGCGTGGGCGCTGACCAGGGAAGATGATCACCTGTCTCGTGTCTCGTGTCTCGTGTCTCGTGCTTGTGCGCCTCGCTGTTTGTTCAGGCCGTTCGAAGGACCTTGAGATCGTCGTGCTGCGCCATCAGCTCGCCGTGCTACGCCGCCAAGTCGGCCGGCCCGCCATCAACGACGACGACGGACTCATCCCCGAATACCGAACTGCCGCCTGACCAGCGGCGACAGAATATTCGGACGGCACAGGACATGTACCACCCGTACCGATGTGACATATCTGGTATCCTTATGACATGACCATCGTTCTTGTCGACGATCTCCCTCTGGCACCGCCCCTGCTCGACCGGGCGGCTGTCGAGCAGGCACGCCTGGCCAGGCTGGCCCGCGAACACCTCGCATCGACCCAGCCGTGTGTCGACTACGAGGGTCTGGCCGCTGGTCGGGGATCGTCGCAGCTCGCGGCACGTCAGTGGGTCAAGCGTCACCGGGCCGCGGGACGGCTGTTCGTCGTCGATTACGACGGAGGCACGCTGATGCCGAGCTTCCAGCTCGACGAGGTATTCGACCTGGATCCCAGGGTGGCGCCGAGCGTCGAGCGGCTGACCGAATTCGGCATGTCGAGCTGGGCGATGTGGCAATGGTTCTGTGCTCACAACCCGTGGATCGGCGCACGGCCCGTCGACGTCATCGGAACCGAGGCGCTCGAACAAGCCGTCAGTGGCCTGGTCGATGCCTGAAAGCCCATGTGGGCGATCCGACTGTCCCATCGTCGACCCATCCTCGATCGATCGACGCACGCTACATGTAGCCAATTGGCCTGCCGGGCTGGAGTTGTTTCGTGGCGCACGTGTCGAGTTCGGTGATTCGGTCTTCGCTCCCGAGGGCAAAGGAAACGGACGATTCTCGCCACTGCCCCGAAGACGACATGCCTACCTCGCCGAGCAACGGTCGGCGGCACTGCTCGAGTCGGTTCTGCATGAAGCCAATGGTCCCAACCCCCGCATCTACGCAGCCCAGCTGACAAATCACGTCGTCTTGCGCCTGCGGCTGACCGGACCGGTTCGCCTCCTGGACCTGCGCGACGACGCCCTCGCCGCCCTTGGCATTGCTCCGGTCGAACTGACCGACGCGTCACCACTCCACTACGCCTGCACCAGGACCGTCGCTGCGAGCCTCGTCAATACCAAAGGCACACGAGGGTTTCTGTGGACATCACGCCAAGGCCGCATGCACGCCGAACGCAACCGCGACGGACTCGCATCCGAGGTACTCGAGCATCGCCGCATGGACGTCGCCGTGCTGTACACCCCCGACGCCGAGGCGACGATTGAGACCATCGATTCAGAACCCCTTGCCGTCGACGGCACACCAACCCGGTTCGTTCAGGAACTCGCCAACCTGCTGCGGATTGCGATCCTATAGGCCGCGACCTGACCCTGCCGGAAACGCGTCGCACCTGGTGGGAGTGGGCTTTCGGGCTCTACCCCGCGGCCGGTGAAAGAGCTGATCTCAAGGCCGGCCGGACTCGTTGTCGAGCGTCTGGCGCTGCTACTGGTCTCTGGAGATGGTCGAGTCGCTGAGATCCTCGCTCTCAGACATCAGGTCAGGGTGCTGCAGCGCCAGATCAAGCGGCCGCGGTTCACACCGGCAGATCGTGCAGTGCTCGCCGTTCTCGCCGGGGTCTTCGACCGCCGCCGCCTCGACAAGGTGCTGTTGATCGTGCAGCCGGCGACAGTGATCGGCTGGCACCGGCGCCTCGTCGCACGACGGCGGACCTACCCACACAAGACACCTCGCAGCGGACGACCGGCCACGCCCACCGAACTCAAACGCCTCGTGCTGCGCCTCGACGCCGAGAACCAGACATGGGGATACCGGCGAATCCACGGCGAAATCCTGCGCCTCGGCCACCGCATCGCAGCCTCGACCAGCACGCGCCCGACGACACCGAACCCGCCTCCGCTATCGAACTGAACAGGCGGATCGAGCGAAGGCCCGTGTGCGGCGAACTCATCAACGAGTACCGGCCAGCAGCCTGAACCAGTAAGCGCCCACAACCGACGACCCCGCGAGCGCAACCCAATCGCGCCCCGAAACCCACAACCACGGCCTCCCCCACAATCGACAACCCGGCCACAGCCCAGTTCCGGCCCGCCGATGCATTCTCGGCACCCACGCCCTCCAACAGACCTCTATCCGACGGTAGGGACTTCCGGGGGGCTGTCAAGCACCCACCGCGCCGACCCGAACAGACGGGACTGCCGCGACTTGCGATGTCAGGTTTGCCAGCCAGGGTCAGCCGGGCCCGGAGCCCACCGGTGGAGTCTCATGTCGCGTCGGCACGGGCCGGACGGTCCCTGGTTCGGGCATGAATCGAATGGACGAACCGTTGGATGGAATGGCGAACACGGCGAGATGAGTGCTCTCGACCCACATGGCCCGAGTGAAGCCCATTGCCGCGGCCAGTATGAACAAGTATGATCATGTCATGTCTGTGGTACGCGTCACCGTCTCGCTCGAGGCCGAACTCGCCGAAGCCGTACGCGAGGCCGCCCTCGCTGACGCCCAGAACCTCTCGGCCTGGATCTCCGACGCCGCACGCCGACGCCTAGCCACTCGGCAACTTCGCGATGTGATCGCGGCATGGGAAGCCGAACATGGCGAGTTCAGCGAGGACGAACTCGCCGACGCACGCCGACGCCTCAACCCATGACCGCCAACATCACCCTCGACGCCGGAGCCCTCATCGCCCTCGACCGCAACGATCGGTACATGTGGTCGGTCCTGCGAGTGGCCGCCGACGACGGAACCATCGTTCAAGTTCCCGCCGGTGTCATCGCTCAAGCCTGGCGCGGCGGACCGCGCCAGGCCCTGCTATCTCGCGCCTTGCGGCACTGCGACGAGATCTCACTCGACGGCGCGACAGCGCGAGCTGCCGGAATACTGTGCGCCCAAACCGCCACATCCGACGTCATCGATGCCACGGTCGCCCTCGCCGCAGGGTCAATCGCTCGCTCCGGCGACTCGGTCGTATTCACCTCGGACCCCATCGACATCACCCACCTCACCGAACGACTCGACGGGCCCATTTGGATCGAGACCGTCTAGCCCGGCAACTCGTAGCGGAATCGACCGAGCTACGCGAACCCCAACTGTTGGAGGACTGGGAACGAGCCGAACGCCAAGAACCACTCGACACAAACGAACCACTCCCATGAGCGCACCACTCCCATGAGCGCACCGTACGAGATCCGAACCGTCGAGCACATCGGCGGGCACCGCCTTCGGCTGACCTTCACCGACGGACTCGTAGGCGACCTCGACCTCGCCACCAAGTTCGAAGGCCCACTTGGCCCAGCGTTCGGACCACTCCGCGACGTCAGCTACTTCGCGACAGTGGCAGTAGACGACGAACTGAGAACGATCATCTGGCCCAACGGCGCCGACCTCGCCCCCGACGTGCTCCACGAACAGGTGATGAGCCTCACCTGATGAATCTTCTGGGCGCTACCGCAGCGACGCCTCCTGTGCAGAGGCCGAAAGCCAGGTAGGCGCCCACAGTCGTGGAGCGGCGTTGGCGCCGTGGTCTCAGTCGCCTTCGCCGCCTAGTGGTGTGATCACCCGGGTCGGTGGTTCTTCGACTCGGATGTCGATCGGGTCGACAGCCTCGGGAAACTCATCGAGCGTGGAGGGCGGAAGGTCGAGCGACCCATAGAGACCTCGCAGGTCGACGATGACGGCCAGGGACTCATCTTCTACTGCGCGTTGCAGGTCGGCCGCGGGTATCTCGACGATGTCGCGGAGCCGAAACTGTTCGTCGAACAACACCAGCGTGAATGGCTCGCCTGGAACCGCTAGCACCGAGACCGGGAAGGCGACCCGACCATCGGTCATCAGCTGAAGGGCCGTGAACCCGTAGCAGTCCTTGTGCAGCGCTTCGGGCGTCCGACCACAGATCCCACCATTGGAGTGCGATCCGCGCCACGACTCGGGAAGCACGACCACAACCGGCACGTGTTGAAGCCGTGCCAGCACCTCTTCTGGAGCTCCGGCGTAGGACCGTTCGGTCGGAGCGAGGTCCTCCCAGAGCACCTCGGGGCGCTCTGGTTCGGGCACTAGGCCATGGGCTGCGTCGAGCCG
>JAAETH010000044.1 GCA_024228575.1 Actinomycetes bacterium | reverse complement strand
TCTGGTTGTGGGTCAGGGTGATGCCTTCAATGTGTGGGGTCCCGGTGCAACGTTCTGTGGGAGCATCAGCTTGAACCGGTCGTCTTTTCGACGTCGGATCGGTCACGTCAGATTGGAAACAGGGCCTCCGGTGTCTGCTGATGGTGATCGACCAGGGACCGAGATGGTGTTGAAGCTGCGTCTCGAACACGCAATGGCAATCCGCAACACCGATCCGTCGTAGCGCGTGTGAGGTGAGTCCCATCACTTGGTGTAGGAGGGGCGTGTCTGGCCATGATCAACAATCATCGCGGCGGCTTGGGGTTGTCGCTCCTAGCGGGTTGCACGTTGTGTGTGAGTATTGCTACTTCGTTCCGTAGATACGGTCGCCGGCGTCGCCGAGCCCGGGGACGATGTAGCCCTGCTCGTTGAGATGGTCGTCGATGGCTGCGGTATAGATCGGCAGGTCCGGGTTCGCTTCGCTCAGCGCCGCAATTCCCTCGGGCGCGGCGAGGAGGCAGACGAACTTCAGTGACCTGGGCTTCAACGCCTTGATCTTCTCGAGGGCGGCGATGGCCGAATTGCCTGTCGCCAGCATGGGATCAGCGACGATGACGTCGCGATTGCCCAGATCGGTAGGGACCTTGAAGTAGTACTCGACCGCCTCGAGGGTGTCGTGGTCGCGGTAGAGCCCTATGTGGCCCACCCGCGCCGAAGGAACCGCTGTCAACATGCCGTCCACCAGCCCGTTGCCCGCCCGCAGGATCGAGATGAAACACACCTTCTTGCCGTCGATGGTCGGTGCGTCCATCGGGCCCATCGGGGTTTCGATCTCGCGGGTTGTGACCGGAAGATCGCGGGTGGCCTCATAGGCCAGGAACATGGCGATCTCGTGCAACAGTGTTCTGAACTTCGACGTGCTGGTCTCCTTGCGGCGCATCACGGTCAACTTGTGTTGCACGAGAGGGTGTTTGACGACGGTCACTTCGGCCATGTGGCGATCTTCTCACACGCTGGCTGTGGTGCTCGCCGGTATCGTGTCGTATGGCTCTTGATGTGGAAACGATTCGTTCGCTCCCCAAGGTTGTTCTGCACGACCATCTCGATGGGGGCGTCCGGCCCCAGACGATCATCGATCTGGCGTCGGAGAACGACTACACCCGCCTGCCGACCACCGATCCCGACGAGTTGGCGGCCTGGGTTCAGAGGGGCGCCAACCGGCTCGATCTGGTCCTCTATCTCGAGACGTTCGCTCACACCGTCGGCGTCATGCAGACCAAGGACTCGCTCGAACGAATCGCCTACGAGGCGGGTGTCGATCTGGCTGCCGATGGTGTCGTGTATGCCGAGGTGCGGTTCGCTCCCGAATTGCACACGGAGCGGGGTTTGTCGCTCGACGAGGTCGTCGAGTCCGTGCACGCAGGTTTCGACAGGGCGAGTGCCGAAACGGGGATTGTTCTGGGTGTTCTCTGCACAGCCATGCGCCACCAGGCGCGGTCGCTCGAGATCGCCGAACTGGCGGTTCGGCATCGGGACAAGGGTGTGGTCGGGTTCGACATAGCGGGAGCCGAAGCGGGAAACCCGCCCACCCGGCATCTCGACGCGTTCCACTTCGTGCAACGGCACAACTTCCATTTCACCATCCATGCCGGTGAGGCCTACGGTCCGCCGTCCATCTGGGAAGCCGTGCAGTACTGCGGGGCCGAACGCCTCGGGCATGGTGTTCGGATTGTCGACAACATCAACTTCGACGACGACGGAGAGGTGCAACTCGGTGGTCTCGCTGCCTACATTCGCGATTGTCGGATTCCGCTCGAGGTTTGTCCCACATCGAACGTTCACACCGGTGCGGTCGCGTCGGTCGAGGCTCATCCGATCGATCTGCTGAAGCGTCTCAAGTTCCGTGTCACGGTCAACACCGACAACCGCCTCATGAGCAATGTGACCATGACCAGCGAGATGAAGGTGTTGGTCGACACGTTCGGCTACGACCTGACCGACATCCAGTGGCTCACGATCAATGGCATGAAGTCCAGCTTCTGGCCCTTCGACGATCGCCTTCGCATCATCAACGAGGTCATCAAGCCCGCCTACGCCGAGGCGTTGGCCGGTTGACAGCGTCGCAGGCCAACCCAGACCTACCGCTCGTAGTCTCGGTCGGTGACCTGATCAGCGACATCGTCGTCGAACTCGAAGCCGGGTACAGAGCAGGCACCGACACCGACGCATCGGTTGCTCGTCGGCGCGGCGGCAGTGCGGCGAACGTCGCCGCGGCGGCTGTCGCTGCGGGTGGCCATGCCCGGTTTGTCGGCAAGGTCGGCGCCGACCGTCTCGGAGACGAGCTGTTGGCCGAACTCGAGCGATGTGGCGTCGAGACCTGCGTCGAGCGTGGTGGTCGAACCGGCACAGTGGTGTCGATCGTCGACCTCGCCGGCGAGCGGTCGATGTTGACCGATCGTGGTTCGGCCGGCGAGTTGTCGGTGCTCCCACCGGGTGCTCTGGAACAGGCCTCGGCGCTGCACGTGCCCTTGTATGCACTGTTGGTGGAACCGCTGGCGACACTCGTCGGCGAGGTCGTTTCTGCTGCCGCGGATCAAGGTGTCCTCACCAGCGCCGATGTTTCCTCGGTTCCGGTCGTCGAGGCCGTCGGGCCAGCGATGGTCATCGAGTGGTGCCAGAGCAACGGTGTCGGGGTTCTGTTCTGCAACGAGGGCGAGTACTCCGCTCTCGGAGATCGTCCGTTTCCCGACTCGCTGTTGGTCGTCCAGAAGCGAGGGGCATCACCTGCCGTCATCCACCACACCTCGGGGCCCGTTGAAGTTCCTGCGATCGCCGGGGTGGCGGTCGTCGACTCGACCGGAGCTGGCGACGCATTTGCGGCGGGGCTGCTTGTGGCGCGATGCGGCGGGGCCGATTGGACGACCGCCGTTCAGAACGGACATGCCGTGGCCGCAAGAGCGGTCACACAACTCGGAGCACTCACAGGAGTCGAAGGATGATCGCAACCCGTTCCAATGACGAGGTCACCCATGCACTCGCCGATGGATGGGCCGTCGTGGCTCTCGAGTCGACGATCTTCAGCAATCTCGGGCTTCCTACTCCCGACAACCTCGTCGCCTACGAGAGGTGCACCGCTGCGATCCGTGCGGTGGGTGCGGTTCCAGCGCTCACGTGCGTGCTGGACGGTGTGCCGCGTGCCGGCATCGATGAAGGTGACCTCGAGCGGGTGTTGCTGGGCGACACCAAGGTCGCCGCCAAGGACCTTCCGGTGGCCATCGGGAAGAGATTTGGTGTCGGGGTGACGACCGTGTCTGCTTCCATGGCGATTGCGGCATCGGTCGGTATCAAGGTGTTCGCTACCGGCGGGATTGGTGGTGTTCATCGAGGCAGTGAGCTGACGGGCGACATAAGCAGCGACCTGACAGCGCTGGCAACCTATCCGGTCGCCTGCGTGTCGGCCGGTGCCAAGGCCTTCCTCGATCTTGCCCGCACGCTCGAGTATCTGGAAACACTCGGTGTGCCCGTGATCGGTGTCGGCACGGATAGGTTTCCGGCGTTCTACACCCGCGACTCGGGCCTACCGGTGCCTCACACCGTCGAGGGGCCCGAGCAGGCTGCCGAGATACTCGCAGCCTTGCCTTCGATCGGGCACTCGGGTGGAGTCTTGTTCGCCGTGCCGATTCCCGAGGCTGCCGAACTCGATGCCGAACGCCTCGACGCTGCATTGCAGCAGGCCTTGGACGACGCCGATGGTGCCGATCTGACGGGACCAGAGGTCACACCGTTCGTGCTCGGGAGGATCTTCGAAGCGACCGATGGTCAGTCGATTCCGGCCAACCTCGCTCTTGCCGAGAACAATGCGGCCGTCGCCGCCAGAATCGCAGTTTCCCTGGCCACGAGGTGACCGAGGTCGACATCGTCGCGATCCTCGTCGGCGTGTTGATCGGCGCCATCGTCAAGGCCATCGCCGGGATGGGGCTTCCGCTGTTCGCGATTCCCATCGCGGCCCTGTTCGTCGGTGTCGAAACGGCGGTGGTCGTCGTGGGGCTTCCCAATCTGGTGTCGAACTCGATGTTGATGGTCGAGCACCGTAGCGGCAGCACGGAGACGAGCTATCTTCGCGAATTGATCGGCTGGGGAGTTGTTGGCGCCGCTGTCGGCACAGCGCTCTTGGCATCCCTCGACGAGCGAATCCTCATGTTGGTGCTGGCGGTCGCCGTCGCCGTGTATCTGGTCGTGTCGCTGAGGGATCAGTCGTTCGCATGGAGCCCGACGGTGGCCAGGCGGGGAACTCCGGCGGTCGGCTTCGCCGGAGGGTTGTTCCAGGGTGCAATCGGCATCTCGGGCCCCATAGTTGCTTCGTGGATCCATGGGCTGCGGCTGTCGCGACCTGCGTTCGTCTACACGATCTCGACCATGTTCGGTATCACCACAGCCATTCAGTTGGTGTCGATAACCGTCCTCGGTCTGTGGACGGTGGAACGGTTCGTCCTCGCTATCGTCGGCTCGGTACTGGTCGCCCTCGTCACGCCGGTCATGATGAGGGTTGGCCGCAAGGTCAGCGGGGTTTGGTTTGATCACCTGATCCTGGGCCTTCTCGCCTTGTCCGCAGTCAGCCTTGTTCTCCGAGCGGTGATCTGATGCCAGAACTGATCGCAATCGACCTTCCTGGTGGACGGCCGTTTGTCGAAGCCCTCGAGCGTGTCTGGGATGAGGGCAACGCAGCCCTGCCCCTCGACCAACGACTCGATGCTCCAGCCAGGGCCGAGTTGATCGCCCTGATGGGCGCGTCACACGTGATCGGCAACGATGGTCGTGTCAACGTTGCGGCCGGGCTGCCCGTCGAGCACGGCGACGCACTGGTCGTCCCCACGAGTGGGTCGACAGGGAATCCGAAGGGTGTGGTCCTGACCCACGACGCTGTCAGGGCCTCCGCGGTGGCGACGAGCGATCGCCTCGGCGTCGACGCGGCCGCGGACACGTGGCTCGCCTGCCTTCCCCTGTCCCATGTCGGCGGCCTATCGGTCGTCACCAGGGCACTCCACACCGGAACCGCCCTCGTCGTTCACCCCGGCTTCGATGCCGAGATGGTCGAAGTCGCCGGTCGCTCAGGTGTTTCGGCTGTGTCGCTCGTGTCCACGGCCCTTCGCCGTATCGATGCCAGCCTCTTCAGGGTTGTGTTGCTCGGCGGTTCGGCGATTCCGGCCAACCGCCCTGACAACTCGGTCGCCACCTACGGCATGACCGAGTCGGGAAGTGGGGTCGTCTACGACGGCGTTCCTCTCGACGGTGTGGAGGTACGGGTTGTCGAGGGTGAACTTCAGCTGCGCTGCAAGATGCTCTTGCGCTGCTACCGCGACGGCACCGATCCCAAGACCGACGACGGGTGGTATCCAACTGGCGACCTGGGCACGTTCGATGGAGGCAGGGTGCAAGTGCACGGCCGTGCGGGAGATCTCATCATCACGGGGGGAGAGAACGTCTTCCCCGAGCCGATCGAGAGGCGGCTGCTCGAACACCCGGACGTGCTCGACGCGGCCATCGTCGGTGTTGCCGACGAGGAGTGGGGTCAGCGGTTGGTGGCGGTCGTAGTGCCCCACGACGAAGTGCCTTCGCTCGGGGACCTCCGCGACCACGTCAGGGCAAACCTGCCCGCGTGGTGCGCTCCGCGTCAGGTCGTAGAGGCGAAGGCGATTCCCCGTACGGCTCTTGGAAAGGTTCGTCGAGCCGACCTCGCCACGGCGGTCGCTACGGGGTGACACCGATTCCGGGACCGGGCGCGACGTGTATGTGGCCCTCGCTCGCCACCAAGGCTGAGGGGAACTCGGCCACAACTGCCGAAGCGGTCCCAAGACCGTGAGGCCCTGGCTCGCCAGAGGCGGCGGCGACAGCGGTTGCGGTGGCCAAGCCGATCGGCCCGTCGAAGAACGACGTGACGATGACTCTCTTGCCGGCATCCACGGCATCTCTGGCCAGCTTCAACGTCGGCCCGCCGCCTCCCAGAACCGCCGGCTTCAGAACAACGACATTCACGAATGGGTCTGCGATCACTGCCAGGCCCCTGTCCAGGCTCGTCAGCGTTTCGTCGACGGCGAGGGCGATGCCGACCGAAGCAAGTCGAGCCAGATCGGTCGAGTTGGCCGTCGGTTCTTCCAGATAGGCGATGTCGAATTCGGCGAGTCGCTCGATGGCCGCCGAGGCCTGCTCGTACGTCCAGCCCTGGTTCGCATCGAGGCGTAGCTCGACATCGGGACCGACGGCTTGTCGCGCCGCGGCCACCCGTTCGACATCCCTGTCGATCGATCCGACCGCTACCTTCAGCTTGACTGCTCGAAACCCATCGGCGACCAGTTCTCCGCAGCATTTGGCGGTTGCGTCGGGCTCGAGATCGCCGACCGTCGCATTCACCTCGACAACCGGGTCGATTGCAGCCCCCGCCAGGTGTTCGGCGAGCGAAACCCCGGCCTTCCTTGCAGCGAGGTCGAGTTGGGCTGCCTCGAGAGCGGGATGGTCGTCGTGGCTCCTGATGGCGGCTTCGACCAGGTCGAGGTCGGTCTCGAGGCCGAAGCCGGGCAAAGGGTTGACCTCGGTCCAGCCGGTGGTGTCATCTTCGGTCACGCCTACCAGGA
>JAAETH010000043.1 GCA_024228575.1 Actinomycetes bacterium | reverse complement strand
TCCGGCCCTCCTGGCCTCCATCGCCGCGGACGAAACACCGGTGCTTCCCCCCGCCAGCTGGACCAGCTCGCAAAACCGCCCGATGGCACCGGGCGACCCTGGCTGAACATCGACTTGCCCCACCCGTACCCCCGGCCGGACTCCTCCCCGAAGCGTCCCATACCAGCAGCCCAATAGCCCGCCCGTCCCCATACGCCGGGACTGCGACGGTGCCACAGGAGCCGCAACGACCCGCCGGCGTCGGACCGGAGGATCAGCCCGGCACGCTCACAGTTCGAAGCTCTCCCCCAGCAGTTGTGGCAATACACGACCATGCCCCAGGCCACCAGCTCGATCGGTCGTAGACCCACTCGTGCTTTTCCGCCGCCACCGGGCACTCACTCTCTAGGTAGTTGTTGGCCCCCACCCGATACATCGCGAGCACCACAGGTCCGACAACAGCTACGCCAATCAGCCCCATGACCAGCCAAACCCTCGATCCACGCCGCGCCCCTTCTCGTTCAACTCCGGAACCACCAAAGAAGACGCGGGAACGGCCAGCCATCCGCTCAGGATGCCATCCGGAGGGGCCCTCCAAGGCTCCGCTCAGTCACTCACCGGGCCGATCACCGACCAAACCATCCCCTATCGCTCGCTCAATAACCCGCCCCAACACCGTCCCCTTCCGCCGGATCCGTGACAGGGCCCCTGCCTCAGTGGATCCACAGCCGACGACTGCTTCAGACGGACCAAGGCTCGCGATCGCACTACCGGAGCGCGTCGAGCAGGAGCTTGGCCGACAGCTTGACTGCATCCCAGGCCGCGTTTCCTCGCATTTCCACAGCTACTCGCTGAATCACTTCCGCTGCTGTGCGAACCCGACGACGACTATCGCCTTCCATGGTGCCCAGCGACCTAGCCGTATCGAGTTCCTCGCGCGCATCTCGTAGCGCCGAGCGCTGGATCTCATCGGGGTCAGGGCCCTGGGATCCAAGAGCACCCGAAAGAGCATCGATCAACGCGATCAGCTCGGCCTGCCCAGCCCCGACGCGCCATTGTGTCTGCGTGATACCCCCAGAAACGTCACCGATGATGGTCATCTCAGGACCTTGATGCGTCACCGTGTGGATTGTCCTCGTGTGAACTGGCTCGGACTCCTGGTATCTGCTTCGACGATGAGACTTCAACGCGCCGAAGAAGACGTAGTCAAACCAAGACGGCGACGCTTCCACTTCTTCCCAGGGCCCGAGCCAGAACCTACGCCCGTCAGCATCCACGAGCCCCTCCCAATCATCGTGCGAAAGGTGAGGCGGGAAGCGGACGAACCCTGCGTCGGTATCGACTACCGCTGGGAACGACTCCACAGCCCCTGTCCTTCGAGTGAGCTGGAGCGGTTCGTATCGGCGCTTTCGCACACCGAGAGTGCGTCGGTGGATCAATCGTTCCTCTGCGGCCCACCGGCTGAATGCCCATCCACCTATCGGAGTGAGATCCGCAGTCGTCTTTGTGTACGCCAGGCAGGCAGCGCACACAACCAGCCCCGATAGGGCGAATGCAAGGCCAACCGGCCACCTCGGCGAGGACTCCACCCCCGACGCGACCAAGAGACCGAGAACCGCCGGTCCGACAACCGTCGCGGCAAGAACGACCGCAACGACGAGCTTTCCGCGAAAGCCGTTCCGGGGAACGGTCGACCCAGAGTCATCCACAAGAAGGACGCTAGCTCGCAGTCGACGCTCGAAGCTGGTCTTCACATAGTCACGTCGCACAACATGCGCGAGACCGCCAAGGTCGGCCACCGCCGGAGGTCGAAACGTGTCACAGAACGCGCGTCCCCTATTCCCGACCGCCACCGTCCCACTGCGCCGGTTATGCGGGTGATCCACGTCCCCATGCACCGGGAGGCGGCCAGGCGCCGATACCGCGTACAACGCCGGGCCGGGAGCGCCCCCTGAGAGACCTCATCGACCAAACGGCGGTGACCTCTCGGTCGCCCGTCTCTGCAGCTCAGGATCGATCTGGCGCCGGGTCTGGCCAGTAAAGGCTCGTGCGAGCTGGGCCAACGCCCGACGCAACACTCCGCGCTTCGATGTCATGGCCCAACTGTATCCGCAGAGTGAACAAGGGCAGAGAAGCACCCAGCAACCATCCCTTACCGTTCACGCCAAACCCCACCGGCCCCGGACCGGCGGCAGGTTCAACCTGTCCCAGACCGCCGGCTCGGTGATGGACGCAGATACTGCGTGTATCGCCGCTCTGTGACACTCCTTGTCGAGCACTCCTCGAGGAGTCAGAGTCGACCGAAGACATCTGGATTGGCCCGCACCCAACCCACACGGACCTCGTCATGGGAGCCGACCCGCCCATCCGTCTCGGGTAGTTGAGACGACACATAGCTATCGAAAGACGACTCGATCCGGCCATCACGTAGCGACTCCCGCCAATTCGCTTCCGCATCAGCCGACGACGCAAACACGGTCGCCACCCGATCCGCGTCATCATGGAGGCCCAGAACCCGGTAGCCATCGATCACGGCCTTGAGCACCTCCGGTTCGGGGTGGAGGACGATGGTTCTGCTCCTTGTGGCCTCTCGTGGACAAGTAGCTCCGGGGGCCCGAATGTCGTGCGGTCGCAGTCACCGACTGCTGAGCGTGGGCAGCGGTGGGAGGTTGCCCCGTTCACGTGGATATGAGCTTCATGTCGTCTCTAGTAGCTCGCGCTTGATGTCCGCCTCCAGCGACGTCTGGTCAGCCTTGCTAAAGAGTTGGAGGCTAATAGTCACGCTCTTGTCCGTATCGGTCGAAATCGTCAGCCCTCTGCCCGAACGAGGGAATCCGGGGAGAATCGAGACACTTCGAACCTTGGCGCCATCGCTCCGATTCAGGACCACCTCCCCGAACAGTTGCCGTATCCGCACGGTTCCCGCCCCAATCTCGACGCGCGTGCGCAACGCAAGCCAGACGAACATCATGCCCCCGAGAATGGCCCCCATTCCGGCCATGCCGTTCGCGGACCATATCGGCGCCCAAAGGAACTGAAGCGCCCCCAGACCAATGAAGCCAGCGGCCATCGGGACGGACTCACGCGCGGTTCGGTACGTCACCGAGTCGAACGCATCACTCACTACCGTAGACCTCTTCGTAGGAATAGTCGTACAGCAGTTCGATGGCCTTGTTGGCGGCCTTGTAGCCGGCGTAGGCACCTATCCCGCCAAAGAGTATTGCCCCAACGGCGCAACCGGCCGGCCCCCCGACGGCGCAACCGATTGATCCGCCCCATTTCACTCCTGTCGCGCCGCCGGCCAATCCGCCTCCAGTTGTGACAACTGTGCGGTTGATCGTGTACTCCAGCGTGAGATCCACAGGTCGATCGCTTCGGTGAGCGCGTCGACGCTGTTGAACGATCCCATCGGGAGACGCTGGTCAACTGCGCGGAACGACGACCCCAAGCCCTTCATCTGGACCAATATCGCCGAGGATATCGTCGCCAAGGTCAACCGAGGCCGAGCAGCCCTCACCCACCGCAACCCCTGCCCGAAGTCTCAATCAGCCCGCTCGGGGAGGCCCGGCTACGGACCTTCTTCGTTCCGGCGCCGCCATATCAGGGTGGCAAGGGGGGTAGAGCCAAGGCTCATGAAGATGGCACTGGTCAACACGACCAGCCCACGGGAGACAGGTCCATCGGCGACGACGGCCAGAATCGCGCTAGCCAACCCGGCCCCGAGATAGGAGACGCCACCGACGATCGAGGTGATCTTGTCTTGCTGGCGGATCCAAGGGCGAGTGAACCAGGGCGAAACCACATCGACCATTTTCGCCCAATCAGGGGCCCGCCACCCGAAACCCACGACAAACCTGGTGGTGCCTCGCAGCGCGAACCTTTGGCCACCGCCCCCCACCAGCAGCCCAACATCTTGGTGTCGATCGTCCCCATGCGCCGGCAGCGTGATGTCTTGGACTCTTCCCCCCACCGTGGCATGATGAGCTAATGAGAATGATTCTCATCAACATCCTTCGGGTCTTCCCACTGCTAGTTCTGCTCGTCCTCGCCCGCAATCTCGCAAAGGCCGAGAATCTCCGCTCGGTGTTCGGTGAGTACCTCGACGTCGTGACAGATCCCGCCCACATGCTCGCCGAGCTGACCTTCGTGCTCGTCGAGGCATTGATACTGGCCCCCATCGTCGGCTTCTGGGTCGAACGTCACGCCCGACAGCGCCGTGCGCTGTCCAACCACCCTGGCTCCTGAGCACCAGAAGCGGGATGCCTTCTGCAGACAGCAGCCTCGCCCAGGAGCCGAAGGGGCTGGCACCGTTCCCTCTGGCGGCGAGTAGACGGGAACGATACCCACCGAAACCAGAACCGCCAGGCCTTGTCGACGATCATCACAATCCCCGAATCCCCACAGGCCGCCCTACATCGCCGGTTGCGGCGACGGGTCCTTGCTGAGCGGTCTCGGGGTTGGGCTGACTGAGATATCGGGCGGGCCGGATGCTGGGTGGTTCTATGGTCAGGGCGTGCTTCTTGTGGCTCTGAGCTGTCTGCAGGGGCGGCCGATGGAAGCGGCCGCGGTGGAGTTGGCGTCTCTTGAGGTTGATGGCTTGCAGCTCACACCGGGCTGCGCCCCGACCGAAGGTTTCGACGACTGGGTCGACCAGTGCGGCCTGGCGATCCGCACCCATCAAGGGTTCAGTTTCCGGGCGCTGCGGTCCCAAGTCTGGGGCCCTGGGGGCGAACTGCTGGTCGCCAGCGACAGCGTTCATCCGCCCCGACCCGGGAACACCGACATCGACGCATGGTGGGAAGTTCTCGAGGCACACGGGTTGAGCTGCTGTCTCGAAGTGATGTACCCACCCCACCCCATGGGTCGAGGCCGCGACCTCGAGCGGGCCATGGACGCCGGGCTCGGGCTCGCGGTCGACGTGTCGCATCTCCATATCCAACGCACCCAGGGGGCCCTGTCGGATGCGACGTTGGCGCGATTGTTGAACTATGAGCGGGTCGAGGAGATCCATGTCTCCGGCAACAACGGCCACCGCGATCAGCACCGGCCACTAGTAGCCGGCGACTTCGGACTGGGCTGGGCCCGTGAACGCTCGGGTGATATCCCGGTGGTGCTGGAGTCCTATCTACATGCCCTGGACAGCCAGGCCCGTGAGGACATGATCGAAATGGTGTTGGCGTGAACGACGGGCTACGGATTCCTCCCGAGCAAACAACCCAGATGCGCCAGCAGCTGATCGAGGGCTGGATGATTCCGCTGGCGGAGACTCTGCGGCGCCGTCACGCCACCGAGATCACGATCCGCAGCATCGCCGTGTGTGTCGCCCAGTACTGGGACGACGAAGCGTCCGACGCCGTTCACTGCCGATGGGTGATCTCCCAACTCGAGACGCCCGACTGGCCTCAAGGGCTGGTCGATCGGGGTGGGACCGTGTTCACTCTCACCAAACAACAAGCCCAGGACCGCGGCTTGTGGCGGGGTGAGGACCCAAACCTCCCAGCCGGGCTCGAGCAATGCCGGCTCGGTCCCGTCTACAACGAGATGGGGCCCTGGGATGACAACCGGTCGGCCATCTCATTGGCCGCGGCCTGGTGTCGGGAGGGCGCCCATCAAGACACCGACGACGAAGACAACTTCTTGCCGTTCGTCATCTTGCGCCACGACAGCCAAGGCTGGGCCCACGAGCTGGTGCCCATGATCCGGCCATGGCTCGACGGTGTCCGTTCCCAGGATCTCCTCGAGTGGCCCACCGCGGATCAGGTTTGGGAACGCTCCCAGGTAGTCATGCCACCCCACCCCCGAACCGGTGACGTCGCCCTCGCTGAGCTCCACGCCCTAGGCCGGGCACTCACCGACCCCCAATGGTGGCCCACCCGCCTACGGGCCGCCGCCGACGCCGCGCCACCACCGATCACACACAGCCTCGCCGTCATCGCCGACGCCGCCCGCTACTTCGAGCTTCCCGACCTGGCCGACGCCCTCAACCAAGTCGACATCGAGAACAAAGCCACCCAACAAAGGGTCGCCGAGACCTACCCGACACCCGAAGAACTCAGAGCCGCGTTCGACCTCACCTACTGGCTCAAGAAATACGACTTCTCCCCAGAAGGACCCGACGGCACCATCACACAACAACCCGACTAGACAGCCGACACCGCACCCGCGAACCATCCCTACCGCGCGTCACCCAATCCCGCACGCCGACCGCCCCGCTCCGCCGGCTCTGTGGGACTGGTCACGAAGGTAGTAGAGGCGAGGGCTTCTTCTAGTCTCCACGTGATGGCTCTGCGCCGAGTTGCCTACGTCGACGAATCAGAACGTGGTAGTCGGGTCTTGCTGGCCGGCACCGTGATCGTGGGCGACGACGCGCCTGCGGTTCGACAAGTGATGTTGTCGGCCCGTCCCGCCGGGGTCGCCGTGCTGCACTT
>JAAETH010000042.1 GCA_024228575.1 Actinomycetes bacterium | reverse complement strand
GGCGTCAGCCGGGAACGTGGGCCAGGCCCCACCCCAGATCTTCATGTGAGCTTCTCGAAGGGGAGAAGCTTGTAGGTCTCGCGGGCGATGTAGGTCTTGAGGCAGCGCATGATCTCGCGTTTGGTTTTACCTTCGGCGAGACGGCGGTCGACGTAGCGGCGGGTGCGTTCGTCGGCTCCCATGCGCCACAGGGCGATACGCCAGAGGGCGTGGTTGGCTTGACGGTTCCCGCCTCGGTTCAGTCGATACCGGATGGTCTTGCCGGACGACGCGGGGATCGGCGCGGCGCCGCAGAGGTGGGCCCAGGCGGACTCCGAGCGGATCCGCTGGGGGTTGTCGCCCGCGGCGACCAACAAGATGGCGGCGGCGTTGGGGCCGATTCCGGGCCGGGCCAGCAGCCCGGGGGCGACGTCGCCGACGAGTTCGGTGAGACGAGCGTCGAGCGTTTTGGCTTCGACGGTGAGCTGGCGTGCCCGGCGGGCCAGCTCGATGATCGTGCGAGCACACGTGTCGGCGGCGATATCGCCGGTTGCCCTTGGCCGCATCGCCGCGGCGGTCTTGATGACCATGATCGTCGAGAGGTCCCGGAGGCGTTCTCGTAGCGATTCAGGGGCAGTCACGGTCAGGTGACGGATCTGGCCGATCAGCTCGATGCGATGAGAGCGAGTGGAACGTCGGGCCACCAACGTGACCCGCATCGCCTCTATCGGTCCGTCGCCTGACTTGGCTCGGCCGGCCGCTTGGCCCGACACCGCCGCTCGAGCCGCCGCGAGCGCGTCGGTGGGATCGGACTTGCCTGCCCGGTGTCGGGCCTGGCGGTTAGGCCTGTCGACCTCGACCACCTCGACACCACCGGCAGCCAGATAGCGGGCCAGACCGGCGCCGTAGGAACCGGTGCCCTCCACACCCACCCGACAGAGGGGCCCGAAGGCGCCCATCCACTCGACCAGGGACGCATAGCCGGCCCCATCAGCCGGGAAGACCCCGATCCCGAGCTCGCCGCCCAGATCATCGACGACCGCAGCAGTGTGGGTGTCGAGATGCGTATCAACTCCGCCCGTGACCGGGCGCGAGGAATCTACGATGGTCATGCCACCTTTTCCTTTCTGTGTGGTGGCACGTCACTTGCCGGGAAGGCGGACCAACGATACGGGGACGCTGTTGTCGCAGCGCCGCCCGGGTCGCCGCCCGACCGGTGAGTGCCGCCGACCCTGCGAGCCGACCCTTGCGAACGTACCCACCCTCACCGAAGCGACGGTGGACCCAATGAACAACCCAACCCGACTATCCCTGCCGGGAGATGGTCGGGTGCCCCGAGTCGAACGAGGCACCCCGCCCGCCCGAGTTAACGGGGCGGACGAGGCCAACCGTGTCCCCGACCATCGCCAGAGTAGGCGCACGACGTTGTCGGTCCTGCGACGAGGCACGTGCAGCAAGCTCGACTCAAACGACGTCAGCCCGGAGCCACGAGGAGCGGCGCGGTGAGCCGTGAGGGTGGCGGCTTCGCTA
The DNA here is from genome assembly GCA_024228575.1 of Actinomycetes bacterium. Lineage (GTDB taxonomy): Bacteria > Actinomycetota > Acidimicrobiia > Acidimicrobiales > Poriferisodalaceae > JAAETH01. Next base: position 660 of record JAAETH010000042.1, on the reverse strand, counting down.
TTGCATGGGACCTGCTCGTCATCGTCGCGGGCTTGCTGGAGGCGACCGCTCTCCGAGCCGCCTTTCACTCCTACTGGCTCATCGCGCTCGGTGCTGTCGCACTCGCCGGCACGGCAGGACTATTGAGCTACGTGCTGAACCGAATGAAGATTCAGCGAGGTGTGTCCACATGACCCGCCGTGCTTTGCCGGACCTGCGGTGGCCGTGGGTGGGGGCGAACCTGCTCCGCTTCGCAGTTCTTGTGGTTGTGGCGTGCACCGTCGCTCTGCTTGCAGCCGCCCTCTTCTCGGTCGCCGTCGCTGCGATCCTCGGCATCGGGGTCGTTGTCGTCGGTGCCCAGTTCGCGTGGCGAGACGCGGCTCGAGATGATGTCGATGAGGACGGCGGATGACCTGCTGTACTCTGCCGCGCGTGAGGCGGCGATCCGGTGGCCGATGAGCCGCGATGTCCGACCTGCGGTGGGCCGCTGACCGGACCCGGCGGCGGGGCTATGCAGGTCCCACACGCTGAGGGTGAGCGATGTTCACGGTGCCTGACCGGTCACTCCGATACCTCGCTCGATCCCGATCTCGGTGAGCCACACCGGTGGGGGGGCCGCTACGTCAAGCGAGGCCCGGCTGCCCTCTTCAAGCGGTTCCCGGCCGACTAGATGACCCGCCG
>JAAETH010000041.1 GCA_024228575.1 Actinomycetes bacterium | reverse complement strand
CGCGAAGCCGAGCAACACACACGACCGACCCGGAGGTCCCACGATGGCCGTCCATGCAGAAACCCCGATCGAGCTCATCCAGGGTGTCTACGCCACGCTCGACGGCCGCCTGGCAGCCGCTCGAGAGAAGCTGGGGCGCCCGCTGACGCTGGCCGAAAAGGTCCTGATAAACCACCTCGACGATGCCGACCAGGAGCTCGAACGTGGTATCAGCTACGTCGATCTGAGGCTAGATCGTGTCGCCATGCAGGACGCCACCGCCCAGATGGCGTGGCTCCAGTTCATGACCGCCGGCCTCCCAGAGGTCGCTGTTCCGACCACAACCCACTGCGACCACCTCATCGAGGCACGCGTCGACGGCAAACGCGACCTCATGGCCGCCAACAAGAACAACGAAGAGGTCTACGACTTCCTCGAGTCGGTTTGTGCCAAGTACGGAGCCGGCTTCTGGAAACCGGGCAGCGGCATCATCCATCAGGTCGTGATCGAGCAGTACGCGTTCCCGGGCGGAATGATGATCGGCACCGACAGCCACACCCCCAACGCCGGTGGTCTCGGAATGATCGCCGTCGGCGTCGGTGGAGCCGACGCGGTCGACGTCATGACCGGCTTCGCGTGGAACGTCCGCTGGCCCAAGGCAATCGGTGTCAAGCTGACCGGCGAACTCAGCGGCTGGGCGGCCCCCAAGGACATCATCTTGCGGGTCGCCGACATCCTCACGGTCAAGGGTGGAACCGGCGCCATCGTCGAGTACTTCGGGCCGGGTGCCAGCTCGATCAGCTGCACCGGCAAGGCCACCATCTGCAATATGGGCGCCGAGATCGGCGCGACCACGTCGCTGTTCGGCTACGACGACGCCATGGCCCGCTACCTGAAGTCGACGGGCCGAGAGGCCATCGCCGACGCCGCGAACGCGGTCGCCCATCACCTGCGCGCCGACGACGAGGTTCTTGCCGATCCCGAGAAGTACTACGACCAGGTCATCGAGATCGACCTGTCGACGCTGACACCCCACATCAACGGGCCACACACACCCGACCTGGCCCGCGAAGTCAGCGATCTCGGCGCCGAAGCCGCACGCGAAGGCTGGCCCCTCGAGGTCAGCGCAGCCCTGATCGGAAGCTGCACCAACTCGTCGTACGAAGACATCACGAGGGCTGCGTCGATTGCCCGAGAGGCCGCGTCCAAGGGCCTGAAGGTCAAGTCCCGACTGCTCATCACCCCGGGGTCCGAACAGGTCAGGGCAACCATCGAACGCGACGGCCTGCTGGCAGACTTCGAGGCTCTGGGCGCCACCGTGCTCGCAAACGCTTGCGGCCCATGCATCGGCCAGTGGGACCGTTCCGAAGAGACCGAACACGCCGCGGGCAATCCGAACATCATCGTCACCAGCTACAACCGCAACTTCCCGAAGCGCAACGATGGCGATGCCGCCACGCTCGCGTTCGTGACCTCCCCCGAAACAGTCATGGCATTGGCCCTCGCCGGCACCGTCGATTTCGATCCCATCAACGATTCGCTGACCAACGAGGCCGGCGAGGAAGTCCGGTTGTCGGTTCCGGTCGGTGTCGAGCTGCCACCGTCTGGCTTCACACCGGGCGAGAGCGGTTTCGTCGCCCCGCCGGCCGACACCTCCACAGTCGAGGTCAGGGTCGCTCCCACCTCAGATCGCCTCCAGCTGCTGAGGCCATTCGAGGCTTGGGGCGGCGACGACTACGCCGACCTACCCGTGCTGGTCAAGGCGCAGGGCAAGTTCACCACCGACCACATCTCGATGGCCGGTCCGTGGCTGAAGTACCGAGGCCACCTCGAAAACATCTCGGGCAACCTCTACCTCGGTGCGGTCAACGCGTTCACCCATGCCGACGGGTCGCCATACGAGGTCGGCTACGGCAAGAACCAGCTCGACGGCTCCATCCAGACGTTCCCCGACATGGCGAAGGCCTACCACGAGGCCGCGGTGCAGTGGGTCGTCATCGGCGACGAAAACATGGGCGAAGGTTCATCTCGCGAACACGCCGCGATGGAGCCGAGGTTCCGCAATGGTCTGGTGGCTATCGCTCGCAGCTTTGCCCGCATCCACGAGACGAACCTCAAGAAGCAGGGCATGCTGCCGTTGACCTTCGCCAACCCGGCCGACTACGACCGCATCGGCGAGGACGATCGCATCGGTGTGGTCGGGCTCGCCGACCTGGCTCCCGGCTCGCAGGTGACCGTCAGCGTGACACCACCAGAGGGTGAGGCGTGGACCTTCCAAACCAACCACACGTTCAGCGAGGAGCAGATCGAGTGGTTCAAGGCCGGCTCGGCCCTGAACATCATCAGAGCGAAGTCGGCCGGCTGACCGCCGTTATCCAGATCGGGTGCCGACCAATCGCGCAGTGGTCCGGTGATACTCGACACTGCCAGAACCAATGTCGAGAACCGCCACCCTGGGCAGCCCAGCATCGAGCATCACCGTCCCGACATGAACAATGGCGATCGACTCATCGACGTAGGCGACCGAAACCACCTGCTGGTCTAGGAGGAACTCGGCGACGATCGCTCCGCCGTCGAACGATCGCACGACCACACGCTTGGTGACGAAGTGGTTCGCCACTCCGGCACGGCCTTGCGTGTGATCCGAGTAGGCGACGAAACGACCATCGGTCGAAAAGGCGACTGGACCGACATAGTCATCGCTGAGCCGACGCATATTCGAATCGAGAACGTAGCCATTGCCTTCGGCGTCGCCGGTCAGGTACCTCTCGACACCGGCGATCTCGTACCTGACGATGGACTCGGTTTCACCATCGAAGCTCAGATGAGGCTCCGCGTCGACCAGGAGACCGGTCTCGCAGTCGAGCATCGCCCACTTGCCGAGTTCGGCATCGACCAGGAACTGAGCGACCCATCTACCGCCGGTCATCGCGATGGTCCAGGGTTCGACCGGGGGTTCGGAATCGGGCCAGGTACACGTCCTTGTCGGATCGGTGAGTGAACCGAATCCACCCTCGATCCGAGACCAACCGCGGTGGTCATACCAGGGCGCGCTATCGGCATCGAGGGTGAACAGTTCCTTGGACGAATCGGTGTACACCTCGAGCACCCCGGTGCGGGTGAATGCAACCGGCTCGGGCAGGACGGCGGCGAGTTCGTCGGTGATGCTCGGACCGCCCTCACCGAAGACGACGTCGGGGATGGGCCCGTCCACCCTCCAACGACCGTCGACGGAGCGGACCACTACCCGACCTTGAGTGCCGTCGACGGAGATCACGACGTTGACCAACAGATCCGCTGGGTCGAGAACCTCGACCCCATCGATCGCGAAGTCGCCCCGACAACCCAGCGCACACGCCCGTGCCGAATCGGCGTGGTCGGCATCGGGAGCGAGGAACAGGGCATCGGCGAGGTCGAACCTTCCATTGGACGCCGCAGCGAGCAACCCCTCGGCAACTCCCGCGGCTGCATCGCGGTCGAACCACGAAACATCTGCCGGCTCTTCCGCCAACGTCATTTCGGTTGTTGTCGCTGGTTCGCCCCCGCCATCGGCCGACTCCGCAGTCGTCGATGTCGCAGTTCTTGTCGTCGATGCCGCAACCGTCGTCGTGCTGCTGACGGTCGGAACCGTCTGGACCTCGTCGTTCGATTCGGCACACGCCGCTGCGAAGGCGACAAGGAGGCAGAGTGCCGCACCACTGACAGAGCGTCCCACCGCGAACCACCCGAACGCCGGTTCAGATGATGGGAACATG
>JAAETH010000040.1 GCA_024228575.1 Actinomycetes bacterium | reverse complement strand
TTCGGCTGGCCCGACTGCGAGCTAGCCAAGCACGGCACAACCGGCATCATGAACAAGGACCAGGCCAGCTAGACCTGAATCGTGAGCACTCACGTCGTCGGGTCGGTCACCTGGCCCAGGAACAGCAGGGCCCCGGTCGGATCGTCCTCGATCCAGAAGAGGAAGGGGCGATCGACGGACAACAGCAGTGGCGGGTCTGCAGGCGCCGATTCGACGGCGACGGCGACGGCGGTTGCAGCGGCAACCTCGGTGCCCTCCTCGTCGACGCTGATGAACACCTCGTGTATGACATCGGTGATCAAGAGCTCTGCGTCGGTCGACATACTGCTGAAGTCGGCGGCCCTGGTGAACGCGGTGGGCATCCCCAGTTCGCTCAACGACTGCGTCAGGCCCACCTGGGTGCGAAACTCCCAGCGAGGGAGTTTGAGGTTGACGGGTCGTCGTCTCTGATTGGCGGCGATCTCGTCGATCATGGTGCCGGACAGCTCACTCCGGACATCGGCGAACATGCCCTCGTCTGGCACCAACACCACCATCGAGCGTCTCGGCCAAGGTCATCATCGCAACGGTGACCTGAGCACCATCCTGGAGGTTGAACGGGGCGTCGACGGTGCCGCCCTCGACGAATGGATGAAGCCAGGGGGCGTTCAGGTAGACGGCGTTCGTCAATACCAGCCGTGTCAGGCTGTCGAGTGCACCTGCCGGAATCAGCTCGGAGATGCGCTCGTTCGTACGATCCGAGACCCACCCGTTGATGGCCTGGCGCGACCCTTCGGTGTCGTCGACATAGTCGACGCCGTACACGCCCGCGCCGTAGTGCTCTGCCAAGGTCCCGAGGAACGCGGCCTCGAACCCGAACCCGACCTGAGGCCACACGGCGTTGCCGAACGACAGCTCGAGTTCGAGGTTCTCGCCATCGAATCCCTGGAAGGTGCCGGCCCGCTCGGCCAGGTAGGCATCGAGCGAGCCAACACCCTTGTGCAGGTCGTCGACCAAGTCCGCGTGCAACACGGAGTCCATCTCGGCTGCAGTGTCGCCGGAGGCCCCGGCACGCGTCATCGCCAGGGCGACGGCGACCGAGTACGGCGACACGGCCAGATTGCCCTCGTCGGGGTGCACAACTTCGAACAGATCGAACCCAAGGGCTCGAATCGCGTCTGCCGCGGCCGCCGCCTCGGCCGGGTCCGACGTCGCCCGTGCCAATTCGGCGGTGATCAACTCGAATCCGGAATTGTCGGGCACCGTCGAAGCGTCGCCGTCACAGGCCACGCTCGACCCGATCAACAGCGCGACGATCGCGACTCTCCCGAACCACGAAGTGTGAGTGGGTGATCCCATGAGGCCACATCCAACACCTTGGCCAGCTGTGTGTCGACCCCGTCACCTCCCATCGTCTCCTCATCCGTCACTTCTGAACACCGGCGTGTGTCACGGGACTGACCTTGTCCCCTTCCTCTCGGAGTGGACTGGAGCGATGATTTGACACGAGGAATGTTCAAGGGAGGATTCCGATGACACAGGCGACGGAAGACGGCCACTCGACCAGGGACCAGCTTCTGGCCCAGCTCGAATTGATACAGGTTCGGCTCGATCGCTTCGGCGACGCTGTGACGGACCTGGCCGGTGACGCACGCGAGGCTCTTCTCGAACGCAAGTGGTTCGTCGTGCGGCGCTGCGAGGAGCTGAGGGCAGGTGTCGAACAAGGACCCGAACCAGAGACGGGCGTCAGTTCCTCGGTCGATGATCTGAGTGCAGCGACCGACACCCTCGACGCAGACCTCGATGCAGCTCGCGAATCGGTTGCAGGTGGTTACCGGGCCGCTGTCGACAAGCAGCTGCGCGCGTGGAAGGGCCGCATCGAGCAACTGCGGCTCCAGGAGTCGTTGGGCGAGATGGAGCTGCGGGACGAACTCTCCGGGGCGGGCGAGCGCCTGGCCGAGGTTCGTGGTTCGGTGCTGGCCGACCTACGTCTCGTCGCCGACGATGCCGGCGATGTGGTCGACGATCTTCGCGACGTCGTCGAAGACCTGATGGTCGAGGTCCGCCGAACCGCTCAAAGGGCTTCTGACGCCCTCACCAAGTAGCGAGCGACAATCAACGCGTGGTGGCCGGGCCGAGTGTTGGTCCTCACAACCTGCGTCGGGGTCCGTGACGAAGCGAACCCAGCACTGCCCTGGAGACAGGATCAGGCGCAGGAACCGATGGCCTCGATGGTGGTCGGGTGGGCCAGCGGATCGTCTGAGTACCAGATCGTTTCGAGCTCACCGGTCTCGAGCAGTCGGGTGACAGCGCAGTCGGCAGACTCGTCGGCCCCGAGATACGACAACATGGCCATACCTGTGCTCACGTGAATGAGGGTGTCGATTCCGGCGGATGGGCCGACGAGCCCGTCCGGGGTTTCCGGGTCGCAGCTTGTCAAGGTGGTCCCGACCACCGAAGCGTCGGGCAAGGCTTCGGCGTATGCCTCCAGGCCTTCCTGAAGCTGGCCCCGATAACCCACCCGGGCCGCGATGTTCCACACAACACACACGGTCGAGTCGCTTCGTTCGAAGGTGATGAACTCGTCGTTCGCCCACGCTGCACCGGTGGTCCAGCCGAGCGCAGGATCACCCGTCACCGCAGCGACGGCCATCGTCAGCTGGATCCCACCCCAACTGTCGACGATCAGTACCTCACCATCGAGGTCGTCGAACCGGATCGGCGTGGGCGAGGGCTGGTCGTCCCATTCGAGCCAGGGTCGAACGACCTGTGCGCTGGACCGAGGAGGTGACCCGTGCAAGGCGTTCATCGCTTCGATGTCACCTTCGGTCTCGGTCGCCACGTATATCGGCCCGACGATGTAGGGCATCGTTCCCGACACGATCATCCCGAGGGGGATCTGTGTTTCGTAGTCACCCTCGTTCTCCTCCGTGTATCCGTTGGCGTCGGACCAGGCGTGCATCACATACGACGCTTCACCCTCGATGAGGCTGCTGAAGGCCATCGATTCGTCGGAGGTCATCTCACCTCGTCCGGTGAGCGAGAAGTGTTCGTCCTGGAGGGCGTGCACCAATTCGTGAACGATGGTCGCGGTCAGGGCATCGTCTGCCGGTACGTCGCGAACCATGATCGACTGAGATCGGTGTGTGTAGAGGCCGAGGATGTTGGTGTCGGCATCACTCTCTAGCGCTTCGGCGAAGTCGGCGGGTGTCGCCATCCCGAGCGCACGCTGCTGAGCGGCCAGCAGAACCAGCGCCTCGTCGTCCAGGGAGGCGTCAGCGCCGGTGATCTGCTCGAACTCCGCATCATTCATGATGTGGACGGGCACAGCCCGTTCCAGTTCCAAGCCACGTGTCTGCTCGACGAATGCCATCGCATCGCTGACGACAGCCTCGACCGAAGCAGCCGACGGTTCAGGCCGTGTCACGGTGTACAACACTGCTGCGATCAGTACGACCGCACAACCCGCAGCTATCGCCGTTGCCCATCGCATCGGTCAGCGATTCGAACCTGCAACAGAACCCGTGACCGGTTCGAATGTGTCGATGACACAGCCGGTGTGAACGTGGTCGAGCAACTCGCTCAGTTCGATCTCGGTGAACAAGGGGATGACATCGAACTCGCTGTCATCGAACTCGACGCCGACATAGTCGGTGAAGACAGCACCCGTGCACACTTCGAGGAGTTCGTCGAACAACTCGGCGTCGCCGGGATGAGACCGAGACGTTGACTCGTTCACTCCGTCCACGTGGATCATCTCGAACTGGTGTGCTTGATCGCATGGCACATGCTCGAACCACAACACGGCTTCGGAACCGTTGGCGCATTGACCCACCTTCAGACCGAATTGATTGGCCAGTTGGCGTTCGGAGCTGATCAGGAGGTTCTGTTCCCTCGACATGGCGAACGTGGTTTCGTCCACCGCTTCGGCGAAGCAGTGGACGCTCCGATCGCCGATCGCCCAGCCCGTCTGGGTCGGGAGCAACGTCATGGGGAAGTACGCGATCTCGCCGAACCGTTGGCCGGTTTGTGCGTACACGAGGTCGGCACAGGCCAGAACCGACTCGCGGTCGAGTGTGTCGAACGTGGGATAGTCGCTGCCGAGCTCTGGCAGGTGGGCCATGCCGTAGAACTCAATCGTGTGAGGTTCGGTGCAGGGCACTATGGGCAGCGCAAGAATCTCACCCGTCAAGTCGGCTTCTGGCGAGAGGCAATCGGGTGCGACGAGCCCAGTGAGAAGTATTGTCTCGCTCTCGATCGATGGGGTGTTTCCGCCGGCGGTAACGACCGTGGCCTCGGCTTTCTCGACGCCGCCGGCCGCGATCACGGCTGCAGCCGCCGCCAGCAGCAGTGCGCCGCCGCCGAGGACGAGCGACGATCGGGTCGACGTGAAGGAGTCCCCCCGGGCACTTGACGAATCTGTGTCGCTGGTGGGTGGATCGCTGGCGGGTGTGTCGGCTACGGGTGGTGCGACATCGACAGGCATCGCCGCCGCCGTGGGAGGTGGCGCCTGCTCTGGCAGGCCCTTCTCGACGTCGATCCGCAATCGGTGCACACCGATGATCCCCAACACTGCGGCTACGACCAGGGCGATAGCACCCGCGACGCTGATGGTGAGTATCAGAGTGATGCCGCTACCGGTGGTGCTCCATGAGCGGGAGAGCCAGCCGGTGGCCACCCAGCCGAAGACGAACATGCCCCACCACGCGAACACAACCGGATCGCCCATACCGCCGGTCGACGGTTGGCGATGGCGGGCGTTTCGAATCTCGCGCATCGCTAGCCACGGCAAGACGATGTTCGCCACTGGGATGAACGGTGACCACGCCCCGCTGGCCGGCGTCTTGACGTTGGCCTGCTGGTACTGACGGATCGTCAGCGCTCGGTGAATCCACGCGCTGAGGCAGCCGCCGACGAGGAACATCGTCACCCACGAAAGGCCCCGGGCGATGACCAACAGATGGTCGGCGTCGGTGAGGATCCGCGTCGACTCACTGTTCGGTTGATCCAGCAACTGGAGCATCGCCGTGCGTTGGCGGGCAACGGCGACAACGGTCAGCATTGAGGTGACGGCAGCAACCGCCAGGCTCAGCATCAGGGTGACCGTCCGCAGCTTCAGCGGAGGCGCCTTCGGCGCCCAAGCGCGCGGTTGTGTTGTCGAAGCCGCGTCCAGTGTTTGGCCGAGACCGTTCGTGTCGGGTACCTGAGGATGGTCGTTCGTCAGCAAGGTCCCACCTTTCGCCAAACCTGCTCTGTTCCAAGTCGGCGAGCTGGGTTCGGATCTGAGGCTTCGTGCACTTCTCGACGATGGTCGTGACCGCCACTGCCCACCGTTCGCATCGCTCGGCGAGCAAGACAATGGGCACGATCGTGCAGGTATCGTTGCGGCCGTGACCGACGCTCAGAACCCCAAGCCCGACTGGTATCCCGATCCGCTCGGGCGGCATGAACACCGCTACTGGGACGGCTCGCAATGGACCGAACACGTGGCCTCCCACGGTCGCCAGAGTGTCGACCCGCCAACGGGCAATCCCAAGACGGTTGCCGGTTCTCAGACCCCGGACAAGGTTCAGGATCAGGTGGCCCGTCACGCCCAACAAGCCCACAACCGGGGCGGGTCGGCGGTGCCGCAGTTCCAGGGCGACGGGACCATCTTCGGCGAGCCGATTCTGGTGGTGAACCAGAAGGCCAAGCTCATCGAGGTCAACAACGAATACGCCATCTTCGACCAGGCGGGCACCCAGATCGGGGCGGTACGCCAGGTCGGACAGAGCAAGGCCAAGAAGGTACTGCGCGTCGTTGCCTCAGTCGACCAGTTCATGACCCACAAGCTGCAGGTCATCGATCGCAGCGGGGGAGTTGTGCTCCAGGTCACCCGTCCGGCCAAGGTCATGAAGTCGCGGGTCATCGTGCAGGACGGCATGGGCAACGAGATCGGTCAGGTCGTCCAGGAGAACATGATCGGCAAGATCCGTTTTGCCTACGAGGTGAACGGTCAGCGCATCGGCGGCATCCAGGCCGAGAACTGGCGGGCGTGGAACTTCTCGCTCCAGGACGCCGGCGGCAGCGAGGTGGCCCGCATCACCAAGACCTTCGAGGGCGTCGCCAAGACGTTGTTCACGACTGCGGACAACTATGTGCTGCAGGTTCACCGACCACTCGACGACCCGCTGCGTTCGCTGGTGGTCGCCTCGGCCCTCACTGTCGACACCGCGCTCAAACAAGACTCCCGCGGTTTTGGCTGAGGCCTATTCTGCGTTCCCCGGGTACGCAGCCCGTCTGCGGAATCCCGCTCCAGCCCGAGGTGAAACCTCGAAGGGTTCACCCGCTCAGTCTGGCATCGGCGATGGTCGCGGCCATCTGCTCCGCGAGCGGTGTCGGCTTCTGGTCGAATGTAGCCACGGTGTCGGCGGCATCGATTTCGAAGGGCGCTTCGAACTGGTACGACATCTCGGCCAGCTCGCGGATCACGGGCATGACCATGCCGATGCCGCGCATGACGGTCGCGGGGATCTGCTTCACCGTCACGCGCGGAGTGTCTGCCGTATCGCAGAGGGCGTCCATCATCTGCTGGGCGGTCATGGGCTCGAGGGTCGGGACGTGCCACGCTCGGCCGGGTGCCAGGTCGCTGGTTCCGGCGTGGAACAGGGTGGTTGCGACGTCGCCGATATAGCTCCAGCTGTGGGGCTGGTCCGGCGGGCCGGGAATTCGAACCGTCTTGCCCTTCAGGGCGGGGCCAACCGAACGGTCGCCCAGCACGCCACTCTCACCGATGCCAGGCCCGAAGAAGTCCGAAGCTCGAACCTCTGTGGCCTCGATACGCCCGGCCTCATGGGCCTCGAGAGCATCGTTCCACATGTGGACCCTGACTTCGCCCTTGCGGCTCGTGGGGTGGAGTGCGTCGGTCGCTGCCATGGGTGACGACCCGCGGCCGAAGCCGTAGAGGTTGCCCATGATCACGAGGCGGGCGCCCGTGGCCTCGGCAGCACCGATTGTCGAGTCCGAGATCGGGGGCCAGTCCGTCGCCCACTTGTGGTACGGCGGGTTGGCACAGTTGTAGATGGCGGTGGCGCCGTCGGCGATGGCCGTCAGCTTGGCCGGGTCTGCTGCGTCGGCTGCAACCTTGTTGATGTTGGCATGGTCCGGTCCCGATCCGGATCGGGTGACCATGACAACCTCGTGACCCGCTTCGGCGAGCTTGCGGGCGACCCCGGAGCCGACGGCTCCTGCCCCAATGACCACATGCTTCGACATCTCCAACTCCCTGTTCCTGCCACTTGTGTGACTGATGATCTAAAACGAGAGCACTGCTCTCGAACTCCAGTCTGGGGGATCACCCACCCAAAAGCAAGAGCAGTGCTCTCTTTTGTTGTCACCGCTCTCGATTTCCTCCACAATGGGCTCATGGAAGCGCACGGAGAAGCCAAACCAGCGGCGCCGAGGACGGCGCGCGAAAGGGCCAGGGCAGAGCTGACGGCCGAGATCGTCGAGGCTGCTCGCGCTCGGCTGGCCGAGGGGGGCGCTATCGGACTATCGCTTCGCGCGGTCGCCAGGGACCTGGGAATGGCGTCTTCGGCCGTGTACCGATACTTCCCGAGCCGCGATGCTCTGATCACGCGGCTGATCGTCGACGGCTACAACTCCCTCGCCGACCACTGCGAATCGGCTATGAACACGGCGGGTACCCAGGGTCCGCAACAGTGGGATGCGCTCGCTCACGCGGTAAGGGGATGGGCGAAGGCCAACCCACACGAGTTCGCCCTGTTGTACGGAACTCCGGTGCCTGGCTACGCCGCTCCGCCCGACACGGTCGACCCGGCCACCCGTATCGTCGTGCGCTTCGTCCAGATGTTGGCTGCGTCCCGCCCTCGGTCCGCCGGATCGGCCGAACGCACCGTCACCCCAGAGCTCGCAGCACAGTTCGACTTCGTCGGCGAGACCGTGGGGGTGGCCCCAGACGATGAGGCGTTCATCGTCGGCACCTCCGTCTGGACAGCCCTGTTCGGCTTCGTCGGTTTCGAGCTGTTCGGAAGCTGGAACAATACGTTCGAGCCCGCCGATCATCTCTTCTCTGCCCACGTCGAGCTCGCATCGCGCCTGCTCTTCGAGGTCTGATCCACAAAGCCGGGCGACCCACCTCGGTCCCCGGTGTGACAATGGGCCGATGGGACGCGACCTGGGCTCACACCTGGCGTCCGTGATGGTGAGCTACTCGCCCACGAAACCTGCGACTTCTTGGCCGAGCAGGCGAACGATGACCTCGACACCCTCCTCAAAACGGTCGAGCCGCTGCTTGATCGCTCCGAGTTCGATGCCATAGGAATCGGGTTCTCCGACGTTCCAGCCGGCCCCCATGCCCAACTCGAACAGTCCGCCGGAGATGATGTCGACGGTGGTCGCCATGTTGGCGGTGAAGGCGGGGTGTCGGTAGCACACCACACATCGAGGAAAGTCCTGCCATCTGCCGTGCTGGGGTGGTGTCTTCACTGCGTACTCGAGCATGGGTCATTCCAAGGATTCAGGGTCGACTCCCGGCCAGATCCGGCAACTGGACTCAGATTGATCTAGGTTCTGACAGGTCCGATTTGAGAGGGTGAACCAGCAGTGATCGCAGCGACCGAAGCAGCATCTGCGGCCGACAGCATCGACGTCTTTCTTCTGCTCGCCGGGTTGTTCGGCGGACTGGCGATCTTCTTGTTGGGCATGGAAGGTATGGCCGAGTCGATGCGCATGGTCGCAGGCGACCGCATCCGCGGCATTCTGTCGCGCCTGACATCGAACCGTTTCCTGGGCATGATCACGGGTGCGGGCGTCACGGCGGTCATCCAGTCGTCGTCGGTCACAACGGTGCTGGTTGTCGGATTTGTCTCGTCGGGGTTGATGAACCTGAGCCAGGCGCTCGGCGTCATCATCGGCGCCAACGTCGGCACGACGATCACAGCCCAACTCGTGGCGTTCAAGATCACCTCCTACGCCCTCGTCGGAGTCGCGGCCGGGTTTGCGGTGACCTTTGTTTCGAAGCGTGAGGTGCGCAAGGCAGAGGGCCAGATCCTGATGGGGCTCGGCCTCGTCTTCTTCGGCATGAGTGTCATGGGCGATGCCGTTGCACCCCTGCGAAGCTCCGACACCTTCATCGACCTGATGACCCGCCTCGAGAACCCACTTCTGGGAATCCTCGTGGCTGCCGCCTTCACCGCAATGGTGCAGTCCTCGTCCGCTACGACAGGCATCGTCATCGCCCTCGCCCAGCAGGGGTTGATCAACACCAATGCCGGCATCGCCCTGGTTCTGGGGGCCAACGTCGGAACCTCGGTCACCGCACTGCTAGCAGCTATCGGCAAGCCACGTGAGGCGCTGCGGACCGCCGTCGCTCACACCATGTTCAACGTCTTGGGTGTGCTCATCTGGGTGTTCGCGATCGGCATTCTGGCCGACGTCGTCGAAGGCATCGGTGGTGGAGTGGCCCGGACCATCGCCAATGCCCACACGATCTTTAATGTCGTGAACGCCTTCTTGTTCATCGGGCTGACACCCTGGTTCGCGCGCCTCGTCGAGCGCCTGGTTCCCGAACGGCCCGACGAGGGTGTCATCGCGGCCAAGTACCTCGACGACAGGATGCTCGAAGTTCCCGCCATAGCTATCGGCAACGCCCGCCGCGAGCTATTCCGCATGGCCGAGCGGGTCCGCTCGATGCTCGATCAGGTGACCACCGCAGCGATCGAGGGAACGCGCTGGGAGCTGTTGGACATAGCCGAGCTGGACGACGAGGTCGATGGGTTGCACGAACACATCGTCCAGTACCTCGGGAAAGTGTCGACGTCGCGCCTGAGCGACAGCGACACCGCCGACGTGATGAACCTGTTGCAGGCGGTGAACGATCTCGAGGCGATCGGCGACATCATCGAAACCAATATCGTCAGTCTCGGACTGTCGCGGGTCGAGAACAGCATCGTTGTTAGCGACCAGACCAAGCGGGTTCTCTACGACTTCCACGATGAGGTCGCCAGGGCTCTCGACCTGGCGCTTCGCGGCCTGACCCACAAGGACGCCGCGGCGGCCAAGGGTGTGACCGCGATGAAGGCCGCTATCAACGTCATGGAACAAGAGGCCGCCGCCCACCAGGCCGAACGGCTGATGGCACCAGAACCGGGCAGGCTGGCGGCCTACCGGTTCGAGATGGATCTCATCTTCAACTTGAAGAGGGTCTACTACTTCTCGAAGCGTATTGCACGTGTCTCGATTCCCCTGATGGAGCGCGAAGACCTCTAGGGTCGACGAACCCCACCAACAGGGAGAGATCGCAATGAGCGACAACATGGCAAGGGTTTGGAGCCAGTCGGTCGACGCGTTCTGCGGGCATGCCGTCGAGATCGCCCGAGACACCATCGCCCAGGACAAGCTCGTCGCGTTCTCCGGTAGACAACCCTGAGCACCCGAGATTCCGAGGTGTTTCGCGATGTCGGGGCGCCTCACGATGCCGATCGGTACAAGTGGCGGGTCTTCGCCGCCATTGGGTTGTCGTTCTTCACCTCGGTCACGGCCATGTCGATGGTCTTTGTGGCGTTGCCCGACATCGCGTCGACCTTCGACGTCACGCTTCGTGCCGTCGGCTGGGTCGTCATTGTCGAGTCGTTGGTCATCGCAGCCACCTTGCTTCCCTTTGGTCGGATGGCCGACGTGGTCGGGAGGCGCCGGATCCACCTGGTCGGCCTCGCCCTTTTTGGCGTCGGTGCCGGCGCTACTGCGCTTGCGCCGAGCTTCGCGATCCTGATCGCGGCACGCATCCTGATGGCCATCGGCAACTCACTCGGCCAGTCGGTCGGTACGGCAATTCTCATCGCCGCGTTCCCGGCCAGCGAGCGGGGAAAGGCAGTCGGCCTCCAGACGACCTCGGTGTCGATAGGGGGGATCTCGGGCCCGATCCTCGGCGGCCTGCTTCTCCAGGTGACGAGCTGGAGGGTGCTCTTCGTTGCCCTACTCGTCCCGGTCGTGGTCACGCTTGTGGTTGGGATCGTGGTCCTCGATGAGGAGAGGCTCGGCGGAACGGACCGCGGTTCGTCGCTGGACGTCGCGGGTTGGGCGTTGTCAGCGGCAGCCATCGTGGTGATTGTTGTGACGCTGAACAATCCCTTCGCCATGGCATGGACCTCACCGGCGATTCTTGGTGGCGGGTTGGTGGGGCTCGCCGTATTGGTGGGGTTCATCCGTCGTGAACTCTCCGTTCAGGCGCCGATGCTGAGGGTGTCGATGTTCGCCGATGTTGCCCTGGCCTCTGCCGTCTCGACCCGGATGTTGGGGTTTGTCGTGACCGCTGCACTCCAACTGTTGCTGCCCGTCTACCTGATCTCGTTGCGCGGAATTCCCGAGGGACGTGCTGCGTTTGTGATGGTCTCGGCATCGTTCGGGTTGGGACTGTCGGCGTATCTTGTGGGCCGCGGTTCGGATCGATTCGGCGCGCGAAGATTCACGATCGCCGGATTGGCCGGCCTCATGACGCTCGCCGCGTGTTTTGCCTTTCTCGACTCGGGTTCGTCGATGGTTCTTGTGGTGGTTCTCGTGTTGTTGAATGGGCTGGCTATGGGAGCCTTCGCCGTGCCGAACAGCAGTCACATCCTGGGAATGGTCCCGGCGTCGGATCTGGGTGTCATGGGCGCGTTCACGAACCTGGCTCGCACCATCGGAACTGTGGGCGGTCACGCACTCGCAACCTCGATCGTCGTGGGCGTCATGGGCTCGCGCGGGTTTGATGTTCCCCTCGAAGAGATCAAGGATTCAACGGGTGCCAGCGATGCCTTCATGGCGGGCTGGCAGGTCGCCTTCCTCGTGGCTGCCTGTGTGGCGCTGGCGGCCCTGCTCCTGATAGCTGCCTCGACCCTGGTGCGCCGCGATCGAGATGGGCGGCGGTTCCGTGGCTGATCCCCTCGCGGCGGACTCGCCGAGGCCTCGGCTTCGGGGGCGAGCCAATCCCGTCCTGGTACTCGTTCTCGCCACCCTGACCGCTGGTCTCACCGGGCCTGGTCAGACCATCGGTGTCTCCGTGTTCATCGATCACTTCGTCGACGACCTGTCGCTCAGCCGTTCACAGGTCAGTGGTGCCTACATGGTCGGGACCCTTGTCGGCGCCACGATGTTGCCAAAGGTCGGTCGCCTCGTCGATCGTCGCGGCGTCAGGCTGGCCCAGATCGCCATCGGGCTCGCTTTTTCGCTGGCCCTTGTGAACATGTCATTGGTCAACGGTCTGGTGTGGCTGGCGGTCGGATTCACCGGCATCCGGCTGATGGGCCAGGGGTCACTCTCGATGGTCTCGACCATGACCGTTTCGATCCGTTTCGCCCGGCGGCGTGGTACGGCGCTCGGGATCTTCGCGACCGTTTCCGCCGGGCTGATGGCCCTGGTTCCGGTTGCCCTCAACGCTGCGATCGGTGGGGTGGGGTGGCGTTGGGCGTGGGTGGTAGCCGCCGCTGTCGTCGCAACCACCGTGGTGCCCATCGCCTTCTTCGGGCTGCGGTCGATGCCGGTCTCGTCAGCGCCCACACTTGCCCCACCGGTCCGGGCGGATCCGTCAGGCTCGGCCGACGGAAACGAGGCCTCGGCCGGCGGCGACTACGACCGATCCGAGGCGATGCGAACCCGGTCGTTCTGGATCCTCGCGGCGGTTTCTTCGACCGCCGGGATGTTGTCGACGGCGCTTAACTTCCACCAGATCGATCTACTCGGCGACGCGGGTCTGTCCGACGCCGCCGCCGCGGCGATGTTCATTCCCCAGGTCATCGGATCGTCCGTCATGGGTCTGCTGATGGGCTACATGCTCGACCGGTTCGACAGTCGCTTCATGCCTGCGGCGTCGATGTTGCTCCTGTTTGTTGCCCACATGCTGGCGGCTGTGGTGGAACCCGGGGCGACGGTGTTCGTCTATGCGGTGGTGCTCGGCGCACAGGGTGGTGCGGTGCGAACGGTGGCCTCGACCCTCCTGCCGAACTGGTTCGGTACCCGTCACCTCGGGGCGATCCAGGGCTCGCTCACCCTATTTGGTGTGGGCGCCTCGGCCCTTGGCCCAGTAGCCCTGGCCGTTCTTCAGGAGGTGTTCGGGTCCTACCCGCCGGCGATCATTGTCCTATCGACCATTCCGGTTGCTGCCATGGTCTTCTCGTTGTTCCCCGACCGCAACAGGCGCCCCCTGTAGGTTGCGCCGGGAGACGAATCGGGTCAGTCCTCGGCACCGATGGCTTTGAGGACCATGCCGATGATTGTGAGGGAGTCTGCTTCGGTGATGATCTGGTCCAGGAGAATCCGGCGGAACACGAAGGTCCCTTCGAGCATGTCGTGAGCCAGGTCGAGGTCGGTCTCTGGATCGAGTTCGCCACGAGCAATGGCCCGCTGGAAGGCCCGGATCAGGGGTGCCTTGCGTTCGTCGATGATCTGGCGGTGAATCTCACCAAACTCGCGTTCGTTCGCCGACATTGCGAGGACGCCGGCGATCACGGTTCGTGTTGCCGGATCGTTGAATTGTGGCCGAACGTGATCGCCGAACGTCTCGAGGTCCCCCCTCAGCGTGCCGGTATCGATGGAGGGGAACTTCTCGAGCATGCCGTTGAGTGCGTGAACGGCCAGCGCAGGACCCGACTCGAAGTGGCGGTAGATGGTCGTCTTTGCGACCCCGGAACGGCGCGCGACTTCGTCGACGGTGAATCCGTCTACGCCGAGTTCTCCGATGACCTCCATCGCTGCGGTGACCATCTTGTCTCTGGCTTCTCTGCTGAGTTTGCGTGCCATAGGCAACTACATCGTAGCGAAATAGCGATCAAACCCCAATGGCCGGATGGTCTCACCGTCGATGTCTTATCGGCATCATAGGGCGCACCCCAGCAGGCTGTGACCAATATCTCAGTGGATTTCACCAGTTTGAGATGATGGGCACACCGGCGCCGGTACGCTTATTCGCTACGCAGTCGTAGCGAAAAGCTGGAGTAGAGATAGCGATGTATCGAAAGATCGCAGGGTGGTGTGCCGACCACCGATGGGTTGTTGTGCTCGGGTGGCTCATCACCCTGGTCGGGCTCAACGGGGTCGCGGGAGTGATTGGGCCCGAATTCGATACCAGCTTCGACATTCCGGCATCGGAGGCCGCCCGCGGATTCGAGGCTCTGGACGAACACTTCCCCGGGGCGGGCACCGCATTCGGCGGATCGATCGTGTTCCAGGCCGACGATGTGAACGACCCGGTCATCGTCGAAGCCATGACAGAGGTGTTCGAGACCGCCGCCGGGCTCGAACAGACGAGCATCGTCAGCCCCTACTCCGACTTCGGTCGGGCACAGATCTCTCGGGATGGGACCATCGCATTCGCCCAGGTCAACCTCGAGCCGGAGGTCGACCGGAACACGGCAGCCGAGATCGGCAGGGTGATTCGAGACGAGATACCCGATATCGAGGGGCTTCGCGTCGAGATCGGCGGCGAGGCGCTGGCAGAATTCGAACCGCCGGAGTCCGAGCTGATCGGCATCGGGTTTGCCATCGTCATCCTGATCGTTTCGTTCGGCTCGGTGTTGGCCATGGGTCTGCCGATCAGTGTGGCTCTCGTCGGAGTCGGCGTCGGCGGTATCGGTGCGTTGAACCTGCTGACCCACGTCATGGGAATCCCCGAGTTCGCCACCTCGATTGGGCTCATGATCGGCATCGGTGCGGGCATCGACTACGCCCTATTCATCGTCACCCGGTACCGCGAACTGGCTCGCCAGGGTGTGCCGCAGCGAGAAGCAATCGTCTCTGCCATGGACACGGCGGGCCGCGCTGTGGCTTTTGCAGGTATCACCGTTGTGCTCTCGTTGCTCGGGATGTTGACCATCGGGTTGGCCTTTGTTTCCGGTCTTGGCATCGCGGCCGCTGTCACGGTGGCTTTCACGATGTTTGCCTCGTTGACACTTCTTCCAGCCCTGCTGGCCATCGTCGGCTCGCGGGTCGAGATCACACGTTGGCGTGGTCTCATCTCCGCGGGGTTCGTCGCGGTGGGTGTTGCGCTGATCGGCCTTGACCTCCTGGCGCCCGGTCTGGTGTTCGTCGCTCTCGGGCTTCTCACGTTGGTGGTCGGGCTCTTCGTCGGATCCCTCAAACGAAACGTCCCCCACCGGGCCGAGAAGCCCATCCGTGAGACCGCGTTCTACCGGTGGAGCCGACAGATCCAGGGTCGGCCGTGGGTGTACGCGATCGGTGGAACCCTGCTGCTGGTCCTTCTCTCGGTTCCGATTCTTGGTCTCGAGCTGGGATTCAGCGACGAGGGCAACTATTCGGAGGAGACGACGACCAGGCAGGCCTACGACCTGGTCGCCGACGGTTTTGGTCCGGGGTTCAACGGTCCGTTCCTGCTCGTAGCCGAGGTCGATGGCCCAGAGGACGTTGCGACCGTGCAGCAGCTGGCGGCTCTCGTCGACGCCGATCCGGGTGTCGCCTCGGTCGGGCAGCCGTTCCCAAGCAACCGCGAAAATCCTCCGGCTTCCGACGCCTTCCTGATCCAGATCATCGCCACCGATTCTCCACAGGACACCGCCACCTTCGACACGGTCAAGCGATTGCGTTCCGACGTCGCCGACGCCGTCGAAGGAACCGGGGTCGAAGCGAACATCACCGGATCGGTACCCGCAAACATCGACTTCTCGACCTATCTGAGTGGCCGCATCCCGATCTTCTTCGGCGCGGTTCTGAGCGTGTCGTTCCTGCTCCTGATGGCTGTGTTCCGTTCGGTCCTCGTGCCCCTGAAGGCCGTGGTGATGAACGTCTTGTCCATCTCGGCTTCCTACGGTGTGGTCGTGTTGGTCTTCCAGGAGGGATGGTTCGGTGGGATCACGGGAATCGAGCCAGCACCGATCGAGCCGTTTGTACCGATGATGTTGTTCGCCATCGTGTTCGGCCTGTCCATGGACTATGAGGTGTTCCTGCTCAGCCGTATTCGAGAAGAGTTCGACCGCACCGGCGATGCGCGGCTGTCGGTCGCCGACGGCTTGTCGGTCACCGCCCGGGTCATCACCGCAGCAGCGGCCATCATGGCGGTTGTGTTCGGGTCTTTCCTGCTCGAGGACGATCGTGTCGTCAAGCTGTTCGGCACCGGCCTGGCCCTTGCCGTCATCATCGACGCCACCCTGGTCCGCATGTTGTTGGTGCCCGCCACCATGGAGCTGCTCGGCGAGAAGAACTGGTGGCTGCCCAAGTGGCTCGACCGTATCTTGCCCACCCTCAACGTCGAGGGTTCGGTCGATCACAACTGAAACTCATTGGGCGGTCACGGTGCAAACAGCGCTCGGCGCAGGGCGCGGTGTTCGTCATCGAGCCACCGACCGACGAGGACCGAGTCGCGGGCCACATTGTGCACCCCGTGGAATGCGCCAGGGTAGACGTGCAGCTCGGTGTCGACTCCTGCTGCGGCGAGGCGCTGGGCAAACGTCATGTTCTCGTCGAGGAACAGGTCGAGTCCGCCAACGGTGATGGCGGTGGCGGGAAACCCCGCCAGGTCGTCGGCCCTCGCGGGTGCGGCATCGGCCAAGACATCGTCCGATCCTGCCCGGCCGTCGAGGTACGCGTTCCAGCCGAAGAGGTTGAACTCGCGACTCCACGTGCGGTTGTCGGTGATGGCATGCGACGATGTTGTCGTGTTGCGATCGTCGAGCATTGGGTAACGAAGCAACAGCAGGCGTGGAGGCCGGTTGCCTCGATCGCGCAGACGTAAGGCGAGCGCTGCTGCCAGGCCGCCCCCTGCGCTCACCCCCAGGATCGCGACCCGATCGGGGTCCATCTCGAGCTCGTCAGCGTGTTTCTCGATGAACGTGTAGCCGGCATGGCAGTCGTCGATCGCTGCGGGGTAGCGGGCTTCGGGTGCGACCCGGTACTCGACGGCGGCAACCGCCACACCGAGCTCGGCGGCCAGAGAACCACTGGTCCAATCGTTGCTCGTGATCGAGCCGGTGATCAGCCCTCCACCGTAGATGCGAAACACACATGGGAGGGCGCCAGCGGCGGCGGCGATGGGGCGATAGGTCCGCACGAGTACCCGATGCCCGTCGGAGCTGCTCGTGTGATGATCGGTGATCGTCACCGAATCGGGTGCCGGTTCGGCAATGCTGTCGAGGAAGTTGCGCATCGCCGGGAGGTGTTCAGCGGCGACCTGTCGTTCGGGTACCTGTGCCAACACGTCGGCGAGCTCGGGGGCAACCCGGGCATCGAGGTCGATGGGTGTCTTTGCTTCGCTCATTGTTCCTGCATCTCCGGCGGATCGCTTGGACGTTTGCTCTGTCCTGGCGTCCATCGCGATCATAGAGAAGCACGTTTCCGGCGCGGGCGCCGTGACCCGGATCACGTCGGCTCGCACTATGATCGACCGGGCGGGGGCCGGACGAACTCACCATCGAACAGGAGCTACGACGTGGGCAGAGGGATTCTCGGGTATGGCGTGCACATCCCGTACTACCGACTCAGTCGATCAGCGATCGCTCAAACCCTTGGGTCGGGCGGTGGCAAGGGGTCCAGGGCAGTCGCCAGCTACGACGAGGACGCCACATCCATGTCGGTCGAAGCTGCCAGAGCTGCGCAGAAATCGTTCGAGGCGCCCACACCTGCAGCCGTCTACTTCACTTCTGTCACACCGCCGTATCTGGACAAAACAAACGCCAACACAATCCACGCGGCGCTGAATCTGCCGTCTTCGGTCTTCGCAGGCGACATGGTCGGCTCGTCACGTTCGACCACCGCTGCGATCAATGCAGCGCTGAACGACAGCCGACCCATCCTCGTCACAGCGGCAGATGTTCGTAGTGGCCGGCCCGGCAGCAGCGACGAATCGGCGCTCGGCGATGCGGGTGCCGCAGTGTTCATCGGCACCGACGACGACGCCCCGGTCATCGCCGAGTTGGTCGGTACCTCGAGCGTCACCCACGAGTTCCTCGACCGATGGCGGGCACCCGGCTGGGACTACTCACGCGTCTGGGAAGAACGTTTCGGCGAGTCGGTCTACAGGCCCCTCGTCACCGAGGCTGCAACCGCGGTGTTCAAGGACCACGAACTCTCGGCCGCCGACATCGACAAGGTCATCATCAGCGGCCTGCATTCAAGAGCCGTGCGCAGCGCGGCGGGTGCCGCAGGAGTCGCTGCGGTTCCGACCGCCGAGGACCTCACCGCAACGATCGGCAACACGGGTTGTTCCCACGGACTGGTCGCCTTGGCGCGGACGCTCGACGACGCCGGGCCCGACCAGACCATCATGTTGATCAACCTCGCCGACGGTTGCGACATCCACATCTTCCGCACGACCGACGCCATCGTCGACTACAAGCCGGCCCAGCCCGTTGCGGCCCAGATCGCCGACGGCAATGACAGCCTCGACTACGCGAAGTTCCTCACCTGGCGTGGATATCTCGACCGCGAACCTCCGCGCCGTCCCGATCCCACGCCTCCTGCGGGGCCACCCTCGGAGCGCAACGCCGAGTGGAAATTCGCCCTCATCGCCTCTCGCGACCGAACGAGTGGCGCCGTCCACCTGCCACCCCAGCGTGTGTCGGTGAAGGGTGGTGCTGTCGACGACATGGAGATGGTGCCGATGGCCGATATCGAAGCCACCGTCGCCACGTACACGATCGACCGACTGGCCTTTTCGCCGTCGCCTCCGACCGTCGCCGTCGTCATCGACTTCGATGGGGGCGGCCGGTTCACCTCCGAGCTCACAGATGCCGAGCCCGAAGAGGTCGAGATCGGCTTGCGCGTCCGGATGACCTTCCGCAAGGTCTTGACCGCAGGCGGTGTCCACAACTACTTCTGGAAAGCAACCCCTGTCCGGTAGGACGACTTCCATAGGAGAGCAACATGGGATCACGAGGAATCAAGGACCAGGTCGCCATCGTCGGCATGGGGTGCACCAAGTTCGGTGAACACTTCGACCGCTCCATCGACGACATGATCATCGAGGCTGCCCACGCCGCCTACGACTCGGCCAACATCAGCCAGGACGACGTCGACGCGTTCTGGTTCGGCACGCTCGGATCCGGCGTCTCGGGCCTCACGATCTCAAAACCTCTGAAGATCGACTACAAGCCGGTCACACGAGTCGAGAACATGTGTGCATCGGGTTCCGAGGCCTTCCGCAACGCTGCCTACGCGGTGGCATCGGGCGCCTTCGACGTGGTCATGGCCATCGGCGCCGAGAAACTGAAGGACAACGGCATGTCGGGCCTGATCATGGCCGACATTCCCGACGACGGCACCAACACCGACATCACGGCTCCGGCTTCGTTCTCGCTGTTGGCCCCGGCCTATGGCGAGAAGTACGGCGTCGATCGCAAGACCATGAAGGACGTCATGGCTCGCATCGCGTGGAAGAACCACTACAACGGGGCGCGCAATCCAAGGGCTCAGTTCCAGAAGGAAGTCAGCGTCGAGACCATCTGCAACGCTCCGCTCATCGCCGGCGACCTCGGAATCTTCGACTGCTCGGGTGTCAGCGACGGGTCGGCCGCCGCAATCCTGTGCCGAGCCGAGGATGCCTACAAGTACACAGACAACCCGCTGTTCGTGAAGGCACTGGCGTTCACGTCTGGCCCGGGGGCCGGCCCGCTCGATCCCGACTACGACTACACCACCTTCAACGAGGTCGCTCGTTGCGCCGTCGATGCCTACGAGCAGGCGGGCGTCACGAACCCGCGTGAAGAGATCGCCATGGCCGAGGTGCACGACTGCTTCACGCCCACCGAGCTGGTCCTCATGGAAGACCTCCAGTTCTCCGAGCGTGGCGAGGGGTGGCAGGACGTGATGGCAGGTGCATTCGACCTCGACGGCGAGTTGCCCGTGAACCCCGACGGCGGCCTGAAGAGTTTCGGCCACCCGATCGGTGCGTCGGGCCTGCGCATGTTGTTCGAGTGCTGGTTGCAGCTGCGCAAGGAAGCGCCAGAAGACCGCCAGATCCTGTCGGTCGACAAGGGCAAGACCCTCGGCCTGACCCACAACCTGGGCGGACGACCCGGCGAGTGTGTCAGCTTTGCAGCCATCGTCGGTTCCGAACTGGGCTAGCCCATGACGGTGGGGGCGAGTTGTCGGCGCTGATACCGGCCGTCGCCGTACAGGACCTGGTTGTGCATGGTTCGCTTGAAATAGATGTGGACGTCGTGTTCCCATGTGAACCCGATGCCGCCGTGCAACTGCACTGAGCGATCTGCGGCATAGGAACCCGCATCCGACGCGGCGCTCTTGGCCATGCGCGCCTTCGTGATGGCATCGGACGATCCGATGTCGAAGGCCTCGGCCGCGCCGTAGAGCAGGCTGCGGGCCCGATCGATGTCGACCATGACGTCGACCAATGGGTGTTTGACCGCCTGGAAGAAGCCGATGGGCCGGTCGAACTGCACCCGGTCCTTGGCGTAGTCGACGGTGGTCTGCAACAGCCACTCCGAAGTACCGCACAGATCGGCGGTGACGAGGTTCAGCAAGGCCGGCCAAGCCTGCGCGAGTGCTGCCATCCCATCGTTGGACACCACCGCTGAACCGTCGACGCGGACCGAGTCGAAGTGCACGGTTGCCTGGTCGCGTGTGAGGTCGTGGATGTGGTCGCCTTCGACGCGCAGGCCGTCGGCCCCGGACTCGACGACCACTAGTGCATGACCCTCGCCGGTAGTGCACTGCACGACGAACATGTCGGCCTTCGCAGCGTCCTGCACGAAGCCGGCCTGACCCGACAGCACAAGACCATCAGCGGATTCGGTAGCCGACACGTCGCAGTCGCCGAGCTGCCAGCTGCCGCCTCGATCGGTGACGGCGATGGTTGCGGACGATCCGTTCGCGATGGCTTCGAGTGATGGCCCAGCGCGACCGGAATCGCAAGCGGCCAGCAGCAGCGATGCCTGGAAGGTCGAGATGAGTGGCGACGGAAGTGCATGTCGTGCGACCTCTTCGACGAGGCCGACCAGCCCAGCCAGCGAGATGCCCGAGCCGCCGGCGCTCTCGGGAACCGCGAGTCCGGACCAACCCATGTCGACGAGGCGCTGCCACATGTCGGGGTCCCATGCAGGCATCTCGCCCCGGTCGTAGACCGCTTCGTGATCGGAGGCGACAAGCTCGCGCAATCTGGTCGTAGGGAACCGATCGTCGAGGAACCGGTGCGCGACGTCTCGAAGATCGGCTTCGTTTTCGCCGAAGCCGTAGTCGGCGATGGGTGTGTTGGTATCTGTCATCGGCGGACCCTCACTTCGTCTTGGGGAGGCCGAGCACACGCTCGCCGAGGATGTTGCGTTGGATCTCGTTTGCGCCCGCCGCAATGGTCGAACCATACGAACCCATGTAGGCCATCGGCCAATGGCCCTTGTCGGGTGCATTGGGGTCGTTCTTGTACAACGTCGACATCGGTCCTGCGATCTCGACACCGAGCCGGGCGACGCTTTGGCGGAACTCACTTCCTGTCACCTTCGACTGGAGGGCCAGTCGCATCGGGTGGTCGTTGAGGGCAGGGATCCGGGAACGTCGCGCGTTCTCGACGAGTCCTTCGGCCCAGATGGCGTGTTGGACGATCGCGTCACAGACGACCGGGTCATCGGCGACGGGCCGCCCGTCGCGCAGGGTATCTCGTGCCAGTTCGGCAAGCCGTGCGACCGCTGCTCGGGGGTTGGTGTCGCCGCCGCCTGCCCCCTCGGATGCGCCGCGCTCCGACGACAGGGTCGTCATCGCCACCGCCCAACCGTTGCCCTCACCGCCGAGCATGTTCTCGTGGGGGACAGGAGAGTCGTCGAAGAACACCTCGTTGAAGCCCGACTCGCCCGTCATCTTCACCAGCGGCCTCACCGTCACACCGGGGTGGCCATCGATCGGGCAGAGAAAGTAGCTGAGGCCCTCGTATTTGTGGTCGCTCGAGGTGCGTGCGATGAGGATCATCCACTTCGCGAAGTGGCCGAGGCTGGTCCACACCTTGTGGCCGTTGACGACCCACTGGTCGCCATCGCGGACGGCCATGGTGCGCTGGTTGGCCATGTCGGAACCGGCCTCTGGTTCGCTGAAACCCTGGCACCAGATCTCGGCGCCAGAAAGGGCGCCGGGGATGAACTTGCGCTTCTGTTCCTCTGTGCCGTGCACCAGGATCGTCGGCGCGGCCATCCCGAGACCCACGATGTTGAACCAGAACGGAACGTTCGCTCTGGCCGCCTCGCGGTTGGCGATGTGCTGGAAGCCGTCGTGGCCACCCCCTCCGTAGTCGGTGGGGTAGTCGCAGCCGATCAGTCCCGCCTCATAACACTTGCCCTGCCAGTCCTGGAGGTAGTCGCGCTGGGCTTCGGTCATGATCTCGAGCGCCGAGATCGGAAGCCTCACCGGCGGTGGTGGTGGCCGGTTCTTGTCGAGCCAGTTCCGCGCGTAGTCGCGAAACTTGTTGTGTTCCTTGCCTAGGGCCTGGTCTTCCATGTTCGCTCGCACACTTTCTGGCGGTGGGCGACAGCGACACTAGTTGAGGGGTCGGAAACCACCGCAGCGAGCTGCTCCTGTCATTCGGTGGCGGTCACTCGAGGAGCGCTGTGCCTTGTGCGGTGGCAGGGGGCGCAGCGGAGTTCGAGTTCGTCTGTGTGGGTGTGGTGGGTGGTTTCCCAGGCAGGGTTGTGGTCGTAGGTGAGTAGTTCCTTGCGGCCACAGTCGGTGCAGTGTCGATCTCGTTCCTCGACGAGGCGTTTCTGTTGGCCGTTGGGGTGTCGTTGGCGGGTGGAGGCGTTGACGGGTTTGTGTTCTGCGTTGTGGATGAGCAACCGAACGAAGGCTGTGTCGAGTAGGCGGGCGATGGCGGATTGGGTGATCGGGGTGCCGTCTTAAGGGTGCAGCCGTCGCCTCTGACGTGGAAGATGACCTCGTAGTCGACGTTTCCGCCGTCGGTGCCGCCGGTTCCACCGATGATGCGGGTGAGGGCATCGTGGCGTTGCTGGGCAATGGTGGGCCAATCGCCGTCGGGTTCTCGCTTGAGGTTGACGCGCATGAGTTCGGCGTCGATGGCTTCTGGCAGGCTGCCTGCGGCGACCCTCTCGGCGAGTGCGAGAAGTTCTGGCTCGTTGTTGATGGTGAGGTAGCGGGTGAGGACCTGGATCTTGGCGTAGCTCAACCTGCCATTGGCAAACGCATCCGCGGACGGACGGAATGCGCCCAGAGCGCGCCCGATGCGGATCCACTCACGCACAGTGCTGGCGGTGACGTCGAGGCGTTCGGCCAACCAGTGAGCCGCTGACGCAGAGCCTTGAGCGACCCACACGGCCCCATCGGCGAACTGGACGGAGCCGACGCACAGGTCGTAGTGGCCGCGGGAGAGTTTGTGGCCGAGTGCTACGAGGCCTTGTGCAACCTTGGTCTGTTCGTCGAGTTCTTCCACCGTGACGATCATTTGTTTGTTCCCCTCACTGAACTGACCGGTTGCTTTTGGCGTATGCCAAAAGTCTACTGAAGGGGTGGGACAGCCATAAAACAGCCTAAAACAGCACTCAACAGAGTGAGACCGCCACTCTCGGTACAATCCGTCCGTCCGCGGACGGACGTCGGCGAAGAAATGGCGCGTGGACTGCCGGAAGATCGACACGCGAGCCGACTCCGAGACCTGGAACGCCGCAGCGAACAAGGAGTGGGCAACAGCCCCGGACTACCGTCCAACACATCACGCACGCCGTGACCAGAGTGTGTTCGCCTCGGCCCTTGTCAGCGGCTACAAACACCTGCCGATCCGCTACGAACCGACTTGATTCGGCGGGGGATCAGAACCGGTTGGCACGCGGGGTGTAGGGCTCTTCGAGAGCAGCCTTCTCGTCGTCGCTGAGATCGAGGTCGACAGCGGCAACGGCATCCTCGATGTGTTGCATCTTGGTCACCCCTGCGATGGGTGCCGCAACCACCGGGTTGGCCAACACCCACGCCAGTGCGACCTGGGCCATGGGGACTCCGCGCGCTTCGGCCACTTCGCCGACCCTGTCGACGATCTCCTTGTTCTTGGACCCTTCGAACCGGGACATCCCGCGTGCGTCGTTTTCGCTGCGGGTCGTCTCGGTGCCCCACGGACGGGTGAGCAATCCGCGCGCCAGAGGGCTCCATGGGATGGTCCCGACACCTTGATCGGCGCACAGGGGCAACATCTCGCGTTCCTCTTCGCGCTGGAGGAGGCTGTATTGGTTCTGCATCGAGATGAACTTCGTCCAACCGTTCATCTCGCTGACGTGTTGGGCCTTCGCGAACTGCCACGCCCACATGGACGAAGCGCCGAGATAACGAACCTTGCCGGCGGTTACGGCGTCGTGGAGCGCCGCCATCGTTTCCTCGATGGGCGTTCGTTCGTCCCAGCGGTGGATCTGGTAGAGGTCGATGTAGTCGGTTCCGAGCCGGCGCAGGCTGTTGTCGAGTTCCTGCATGATCGCCTTGCGCGACAAGCCCAGCGAGTTTGGTCTGCGGCCTCTCATCGGGAAGTAGACCTTGGTGGCGATCACCACCTCGTCGCGATTGGCCATGTCGGTGAGGGCCCTGCCAACGATCTCCTCGCTGCTTCCGATCGAGTATCCGTTGGCGGTGTCGAAGAAGTTGATGCCCAGTTCGAGGGCTCTGGCGATCAGGGGGCGACTCTCTTCTTCGCCCAGGCTCCAGTCGACCAATCCGGGGCTCTCCTCGCCGAACCCCATACATCCGAGGCAGACACGCGAAACGTCCAGCCCAGAGTTGCCAAGCCTCGTGTAGCGCATGTGTTTCTCCGCTCGACCCTCGACGTCGTCGGCCGCAGCATATCCGGACCCGCGTTCGGGGTCTCCGGTCGAACCTTTCGACTTCCGCCAACTACCCTGCTTGGCATGGACGGTGAGAATCGTTGACGGAACCAACGCCTCGAGTCGATCATCACTGGTGGGCGGAAGACGCCTCGTCTGTGGCCCTGGCCTTTGGCACCGATTCAATCGGTGGCCTCGACGGGGCTCAGGTCGAAACCTTGCGCGATCGTCATGGTCCGAACGCGCTCGAAGAGGAACCGACGCAGCCTCCCATCAAGATCTTCCTGTCACAGTTCGCCAACACGATGATCGTCGTGCTGCTGGCGGCGGCCGTCATCATGGTGGCCATAGGCGAGCCGACCGACGCCATCGTCATCGGCGCGATCGTCGTCCTGAACGCGGCGATCGGATTCATCCAGGAGTACCGAGCCGAGCAGGCGATGGCCGCGCTGCGAACCATGGCGGCCCCCAACGCGCGCGTCGTTCGCAATGGTGACGAGGCGACCGTGCCCGCTGTCGATCTCGTACCGGGAGATGTCGTCGTGCTCGAGGCGGGCGATATCGTCGCCGCCGATGCACGACTGACCGAATGCCCGAACCTCAGGGTCGACGAGGCGGCGCTCACGGGCGAGTCCGTACCCGTCGACAAGACCGACGCGGTGTTGTCCGACGGTGAAGGTGAGGTGATCGGCGACCGCCGCAACATGGTCTACAAGGGCACTTCGGTGACCTACGGACGGGCGAGAGCTGTTGTGGTCGCCACGGGCATGGACACCGCTCTCGGCCAGATCGCTGGACTACTGCAGACCCATCGGGCACCTCCGACACCGCTGCAGAAACGGCTTGCGGTATTGGGTCGGTGGCTGGCGGCCGCAGCCATCGTCATATGTGTTGTTGTGTTCACCGTAGGCGTGCTGCGCGGTGAGGACACCGAAACGATGTTCCTCACATCGGTGAGCCTGGCCGTGGCGGCCATTCCCGAGGCACTGCCCGCGGTCGTGACCATCGGGCTGGCGTTGGGTGCTCAGCGGATGATCCGCCACAACGCTCTCGTGCGAAGGTTGCCGGCGGCCGAGACCCTCGGCTCGGTGACGGTGATCTGCACCGACAAGACCGGCACCCTCACCCAGGGCCGCATGTTGGTCGAGAAGGTGTGGACGCTCGATCGTGAGTACGAGGTGACAGGAGACGGCTTCGAACCGTCCGGCGAGATTGTCGACCTCGGTCAGCGTGACACCGACACCGGCGACAGCCCGTTCGGATCTCTACTGCGGGCGGCCGTGTTGTGCAACGACGCTGTCCTCGTTCCGCCGACGACCGACGACGAATCGTGGGGGATAATCGGCGACCCGACCGAAGGTGCCCTCCTGGCGTTGGCAGGCAAGGCGGGAGCTGGGCGCGAGCAGCTCAACGGGGCACACCCCCGCGTGGCAGAGATCCCGTTTGACTCGGGACGCAAGTGGATGGTGACGATCCACCGCACCGCCGAGCCAGAGGTCGACCTCGCCGCCGCAAAGGGGGCGGTCGAGGCCATCGTCGACGTAGCGTCTGCCGTAGCCACAACCGATGGTCTCGTCCCCCTCGACGATGCTCTGCGGTCTTCGATTCTCGGGCGAGCCGACGGGCTCGCCGCCGAGGGATATCGCGTTCTCGCGATCGCAGGCGGCACGGTGGAAGCCGGTGACGTGGCCCAGGTCTACGAATCCGAACTCGACTTGGTGCTCTATGGGCTGACCGCCTCTGCCGATCCGCCAAGGGCCGAGTCCGGCGCCGCGGTGGCAGCCTGCCGCGCAGCCGGAATCACGCCGGTGATGATCACCGGCGATCATCCGGCCACGGGGCGTTCGATCGGCAGCCGCTTGGGCATCCTCGACAGCGAAGCGCAGGTGATGACCGGAACCGAGCTCGCTGCCGAACACGCGACGGGTCTCGCCGATCACGTGGCCTCGATCGCTGTCTACGCGCGCACCTCGCCTGAGCAGAAGCTCGACATCGTCGAGGCGTGGAAGGAGAACGGCGACGTCGTGGCCATGACAGGCGATGGCGTGAACGACGCCCCGGCGTTGCGCAGTGCCGACATCGGCGTAGCGATGGGTGTCACCGGAACCGAGGTCGCCAAGGAGGCGGCCGACATGGTGCTGACCGACGACAACTTCGCCTCGATAGTCACCGCCGTCGGCGAGGGCCGCCGGATCTACGACAACATCCGCCGGTTCGTTCGCTACACCCTGACATCGAATGCAGGTGAGATCTGGGTCATGTTCCTCGGGCCCTTCCTCGGCCTGCCGTTGCCCCTGCAACCGGTCCAGATCCTGTGGATCAATCTCGTCACCGACGGCGTTCCCGGGTTGGCCCTCGGGGTCGAGCCTGCAGAACAAGACGTGATGGAGCGCCGGCCGAGGCCCCCCGACGAGAACATATTCGCGCGCGGGCTCTGGCAACACGTCGTCATCGTGGGCCTGACCATGGGGTTCTTCACCCTCGGCGTGGGTCTCTGGGCGGAGGCCGGGGGCAGGCCGTGGCAGACCATCGTTTTCACCACGCTGGCCCTGCTTCAGCTTGGTCATGCCATGGCGGTGCGCTCCGAGCGGCAGTCATTGTTCACTCTCGGCATCCTCAGCAACCGGCTGCTGCTCTGGACGGTCCTCGTCACTCTTGCGGTGCAGGTCCTCATCATCTATTGGTCGCCCATGCAGGAGCTGCTCAAGACCGAGGCCCTGTCCCTCTTCGAGTTGGCGGTGGTGCTGGTGGTCTCGACCGGCGTCTTCTGGGTCGTGGAACTCGAGAAGTTCGCCACACGAGTGATCATCTCTCGTCGAGCCGATCCCGAAGCCGAGTGACGGTTACGATCCGCCCATGACCAACTTCGGTACCTTCGGCGATCTGTATGTGACCATCGGTGACGACTTCGTTGCCACCGCCGAGATCCGTCGTCCGCCCAACAACTTCTTCGACCTCGATCTGATCGAGTCGATGGCGTCGGCTCTCGGCGCCCTCGACGACGATGCACGTTGTCGGGCGGTGGTGTTGTGTTCGGAGGGCAAACACTTCTGTGCCGGTGCCAATTTCGCCGGCGGTGGATCGATGCCAGAGGCCCCACCCCGCAATCCCGACGGTTCACCACGACACCTGTACGACGCCGCTGTCGATCTGTTCTCGACCCGCACGCCCGTCGTCGCCGCCATCCAGGGGGCTGCCATCGGCGGTGGTCTCGGTGTCGCCGCCTTCTCCGATTTCAGGGTTGCTGCACCAGAGGCCCGGTTCGCCGCCAACTTCGCCCGGCTCGGCTTTCACCACGGTTTCGGCCTCACCGCTACTCTCCCTCACCTGGTGGGGCAACAGAGGGCACTCGAGCTCCTCTACACGGGCAGGCGTATCAGCGGTGAGGATGCGTTCGAGATCGGTCTGGTCGACCGCCTGGTGCCGATCGATCGCCTACGTGACGAGGCACACGAGTTCGCCGCCGAGATCGCCGCTTCGGCCCCATTGGCGGTGGCATCGATCCGCCAGACGATGCGTGGCGATCTGGCTGCCCGCGTGAGGGCGGCGACCGATCGCGAGAAGGCCGAGCAGGACTGGCTCAGGGCAACCGACGATTGGAGGGAAGGTGTCGCCGCCATGGCCGAGCGTCGGACTCCCGATTTCAAGGCCAGGTGAAAGGGGGCTCTGATGGTCGAGAAGATTTCGAAAGACGACCCGCGAACGAAACACATGTCGAGTGACCGCGAAGTGTCACTTGTCGAACTGGTCGAGTTCGTCAAGGGCAAGAACCGGTGGGTGCTGTCGACCGCTCGGGCCGATGGTCGACCTCAGATGAGCCTCGTCTCCGGTGGCATGACGACACGCGGCGAGCTGGCGGTGGCGAGTTATCCAAGTCGGGCCAAGGTGATGAACGCCAAGAACAACTCGAGCGTGTCTGTATTGGTCATGGGTTCGGAGTTCAACGACGAGTGGGTCCAGATCGACGGAACCGCTCGGGTCTACGACATGCCAGAAGCGGCCGACGGCCTGGTCGAGTACTTCCGGTGTATCTCGGGCGAGCACCCCGATTGGGACGAATATCGCAAGGCGATGGCCGACCAGGGCAAGTCGGTGATCCTCATCGAACCCACGCGATGGGGTCCCGTCAGCAAGGGTGGATTCCCACCCTCACTTTTCGAAGATTAACGTACGATTCCGTACCGGTTGTTGTCAGGCGTCGACTCGTGCCGATGCCGTGCCGGTGACGACCGGGCTGCCGTCCTGGTTGACGGTTGTGACGCTCAGGTCGACGAAGTGTTCCCCGCCCTCGTCGCGGATGGCTGTCACCTCGGCTGTGCCGGTGAGCGTGTCGCCCGGCCAGACCTGATTGACAAAGCGCACCCCGTAGTTCGTGAGTCGGCCGTCGCCGACCCAGTCGGTGAGGAGCTTGCCGGTGATCCCCATCGTCAACATGCCGTGGGCGAACACACCCGGGTAGCCGGCGACCTCGCGGGTGAACTTGTCGTCTGTGTGCAGTGGGTTGTAGTCGCCGGAGGTGCCGGCGTACATGACCAGCTGGGTCCGTTTGAGGTCCTCGACCAGTACCGCCGTACGGGTGTCGCCGACCGATAGTTCACTTGCTCTTAGTGCCATGGTGAAATCTCCTCAGCTGTCGACGGGACGCTCGGTGCGAACCCCGACTCCACGTGCGGTGATGACCAGTTCGCCGTCCTGGTCGCGGTACTCGGTGATGCTCTCGGTGAAGGTGAGGGTGCCGGCGCGCTTGCTCTCCTTTTGCCAGGTCTCGCCCGGGAGCACCGCGGCGGTGAGAACATCGCCGGGCCTGGGGTGACGGTGGTACTCGAAGTGTTGCTCGGCGTGGAGCCCGCCACCGCCGCCGCCTCCTCCTCCTCCCGATGGCTCGTCTGTCTTCTTGATGCCGGTTGCCTCGGCGCCCGATCCGAACCACGGTTCACCGATCTTGGGTCGCAGGAAATAGTCGGGATCGAACTGGGCGCTCGCCTGGGCGAACGTGGGTGGTGCGATGATGTGACCGACCTCGGTGCCCGCTGCATAATCGGCGTCGGAGTAGATCGGATTGTCGTCGCCCACCGAGCGAGCGAACATCATGATGTGACTGGCCTCGACCGGAAAACGTTCGGCTGGCATGCCCGTGTCCTTTCGTAGCGTTCCCTTCGTTCGCCGAGACTATCGCCACCGCCTAGCTCAGTCCGAACTGACGTAGGCCCCTGGCAAGGATCGACACCAGGCGACATGGTGATGTCACGCAACCGGTTTGGGCTCGCCGCCCATCGGGGTGGTGAGCCTCCGGGAGGAGGTGACGTCATGGGGACGTCTGGAAGATCCTTCGCCTGCCTGGTGGTGGCCATAGTGATAGCGGCCAGTTGTTCGGTTGTTGACACCGATGGCATTGCCGACGATGTTTCCACCTCCACCACGTCAGCGGTAGCCGAGCGCGAGGACCCGTCCTCTCAGGAGGGTCGTACGACGACCGATGATCAGCGCGAAGTTGTGCAGGTCACCGTCGAGAACCTGAACCTGTCCGAGACGTCTCAGACGCTCATCCCTCTTCAGATGTATTGGATCTCGCGCTACTTCGAGGGCGTCGGCGAGCCGACCGCCACGGATCTCGCCATAGCCGAGATCCTCGACCGTTCGCCCGGTGCTGCAGCGGTGTTCGAGAGCGCCTTCGCGACCTACGCGGCTGTGCCCATGGAAGACAAGCAGGTGTTGTTCGATGCCGAGATGGTCGACCTGACCGCACCGTCGGTTCCGACGCTCGACCTGAGCCGTATCGAAACGCGGATCGGGTCGCTCATCACTCCCGTCGAGCTCGGAACGGTCGATCCTCCGTCGGCTCCCGACAGCCTTGCCGCGGCGAATGCTTCGACGTTTGGTGATCCCGACGGCATCATCCCTGCTCAGTTTCGGGTCTCTCTGAACTGGAGCGACGGCTCTCGGGACGAGGACGGGTTCCGGATCTATCGGTGGTTGTTCCTGCCGCTCATCGGTGCCCAGCCCGGTCTGGTGGGCACGGTCGGCCGTGACGTCACGACCTTCGACGATGTTCTTCTCGAACCCCAGACCGACGCTGAGGCATCCCTCACATGGTGCTACGAGGTGACGGCGTTTCGCGAAGTGCCGTTGGCGCTGGCGGGTCTCGATCCGGTACCGGTCGAATCCGAGCCGTCTCCCTGGTCCTGCTCTGGTTTCTGGCCTCCCGATGTCGAGTACGACACCACCGACACCGATGGTGACGGTGTCTACGACATCAATGATGAGTGCCCTGAGACCAAACAGGCCGGAGCGACTACCGGTCCGAATGGCTGCCCCGACGAGGATCGGGACGGGTGGAGTGACGTGCCCGACAGACAGGGCAATGTCGATCACTGCACCGTGCGTACCCACCGTGATGACGCGTGGGGCGACTACGGGGTACCGAACGACACGTCCGGTGTCGTTCCGCCAGACGGTTGCCCGTATCGCTTCGCCATCAGCTGGATGGGTATGGAGGTCACGTCGAATAGCGCCGAATACGTGCACCCGCTGTTCGACGTCAGCAACCCGCTGTTCGGCGGTCCGTCGATCCTGTACTTGAACGAGGTCGACGAGTTCTTCGGTGAGGAGCCGTGGCTGTCGTTCTCGTGGGTGAACGGGCTGGTCGGGTCGAGCCCCGGCCCTCACGGCAGCAGCGAGTGGTGTTGCGGTGAGGGCATCGATGTGGCCAGCGGCGATGTCTGGGAGCCAGACGGGCAGGTCCTCGCAGAGGCCGAGGGTGCCGAGCTGCTGGTCGACAACGCCATCGCCGATCACGGACTGGTGGTCTTCCCGACCAGCTCGATCAGTCGGGT
The DNA here is from genome assembly GCA_024228575.1 of Actinomycetes bacterium. Lineage (GTDB taxonomy): Bacteria > Actinomycetota > Acidimicrobiia > Acidimicrobiales > Poriferisodalaceae > JAAETH01. The sequence continues at coordinate 11,165 of JAAETH010000040.1, read as the reverse complement.
CGGCGGTATGCAGCTGACGATCGCCCTGCTCGAGAGGGATTGGACGGCCCACGTCCGTGAGTCCCACCAAGACGACATCGGAGACGTGCTCGACGCGGTCTACCAAGTTGTCGAATTTGCTTCCTGCGTATATGCGCCGACGGTGTGGTGCCTCATCGACGCCGCCGAGGCGATCATCGACCTGATCGAATCGATCTTCGGGATGGGTGATGCGTGGGTCGAGGTCGACGACCCCGACGACTGGATGGGTGATGGTGTCTGGGGGATCTCCCGCAACGAGGCGATCCATCGGACCAAGTCGACCGGTGCATACGGCTTCTACGTCGAGATCCCCAACCCACAGGGGATCGTCTGTATACCGCCCGTGACACCGTGCACCCAAGACATCGGTATTCCCTCGGGGATGATCGCCGATGTGTACTTCTGCTTGCATCGCGAAGGGCTGGCCGAAGACCAGATCGCGGGAGCCTGTGGGCCGCTCGGTAGCTACGAACCGGTCCGGCCGTGGCCGATGGAACCGCCTGACGTTCCGTGATTTGCCGCCTCTGGCCTAGCCGTCGATGATGTTGTGAGCGGGGCCGTAGGGGTACTTGGTGATGTTCTCGCACGAGGATTCGCCGACGACGACGATGTCGTGTTCGCGGTATCCGCCTGCGCCGGGTTGGCCGTGGGGGACCGTGATCATCGGCTCCATCGAGACGACCATGTTCGGTTCGAGGACCGTCTCGATGTCCTCGCGAAGCTCGAGGCCGGCCTCGCGGCCGTAGTAGTGCGACAGCACCCCGAACGAGTGCCCGTAGCCGAACGTCCGCAGGTCGAGAACCCCGTGGCCGGCGAAGGTCGTGTTGAGTTCCCTGGCGATCTCGCCACACGTGGCGCCGGGTTTGATCAGTTCCAGACCTGCTTCGTGAACCTCGACGTTGATGTCCCAGTACCGCCTTGAGGCCTCGTCGCACCCACCGAAGAACAGTGTGCGTTCCAATGCGGTGTAGTACCCCTGGATCATCGGGAAGCAGTTGAGGCTCAAGATGTCGCCACGCTCGACTCGGCGGGTGGTGACCGGGTTGTGCGCTCCGTCCGTGTTGATTCCCGATTGGAACCACACCCAGGTGTCCTGAAGCTCGGCGTGTGGGTAGGTCGCAGCGATCTCGCGGACCATCGCCTGTGTGCCGGCCAATGCGACCTCGTACTCGGGGACCCCTTCGTCGACCGCCGCCACTACGGCGGCTCCGCCGATGTCGGCGATCCGTGCACCGTTCCTGATGACCCCGATCTCCTCGTCGGACTTGAGCATGCGCTGCTGCATGCAGCGTGCCGAGACGTCGACGGCCTCGGCGCCGGGTGTGATGGCGAGAAGTCTGTTGAGGTTGAGGAGGTTGATGTGGTCGTCCTCGACGCCTATTCGTGTGGTGCCGGATGGCAGCAGTTCGCGAACACCCTCGAAGAAGCTGTCGCGCACCCAGTCGGTGTAGGTGAGGTTCTGACCGTAGGTGCGCCTTCCTGGCTGGCCGTAGTCGATGTTGGCGCTGATCGAGGTCTGGTCGTCCCTGGTGACGACGAGTCCGTAGGGCCGCCCAAAGGCGCAATACAGGAAGTCGGCGTAGTAGTTGATGTTGTGGTACGACGTGAATACCACGGCGTCGAGATCGAGCTCGGCCATCGTTTGGCGCACACCTGCAAGGCGTCTTTCCATCTCGGAGGGCGAGAACATGCCCTTGGCTGGATCGCCGTTGACGATCCGCAGTGTGCGCGGGCGGTTGGTCATATCGCTGGACAACGCGTATCCCCTCAGATTCCGGAGTTGTGGTGGCGGGTCACTGTAGTTGAGATCCGGGGTTTGGCGCCCTGCTCACCGAGCGAGGACGAGCGGGTGACGAACGACCCTTGCCGCCGCCACCGCAACGGACGACGGTGAGGTGAGGCGACACCTGGGAGATCGAAATGCGACCAGCGAGAATCGTGGCCCTCGTCATCGGGTGTGTGCTGGCGCTTCCCACGATCGCGCTCCTCTTCGGCGGAGGTGCCCTCGGGGTGGGGTACGCCTTCGCCCGCGATGACGACGGATACTTCGAAGTGACGCTGGACCGTCTCGAGACGGACACGGTCGCTATCGGCACCGAGGATCTCGATCTGGCAACCGATCCGGCATCTCCGGATTGGGTCATCGATGCTCTCGACGCCGACGTCCGATTGCGCGTCACAAACGCCGACACCGCCCGACCGGTGTTCGTCGGAATCGGCCCCGAGGCCAGCATCGATCGATACCTGGCCGGGGTTGCCCACGCCGTCGTCACCGAAATCGACGACGACCTCGAGGCGACCTACCGGACCAGTTCCGGGGGTGATGCGATCGCCATCCCCACCGACCAAAACTTCTGGGTCGCGTCGGCTTCGGCCGTGGGCACCGCCCAACTGGACTGGGAGGCTGTCGCCGGTCGCTGGTCGGTCGTCATCATGAACGCCGACGGTTCACCCGGGGTGGCCACAGACGTCGACGTCGGCGTCAAGGTCGGCTTCCTGGTGCCGCTGATGGTGATCATGCTGGCCGCGGGCACAATCCTCGCCGTCATCGCGATCGTTCTCATCGTCGTGGGGGCACGCCATCGTCCCGAGCCCGAGGTGCAGCCCGTCGGTACACCGGCACCGGCTGTCGCAGGCGTGCATCCGGTGCGGTTCACGGCGAAACTCGAGCCCGGACTGTCACGCTGGATGTGGCTGGTGAAGTGGATCCTTGCCATTCCGCACATCGTCGTGCTCGTGCTCCTCTGGATCGCCTTCGGCGTGCTGACCTTCTTCGCAGCGGTGGCAATCCTGTTCACCGGCCGCTACCCGAAGGGCATCTTCGACTTCAATGTCGGGGTCCTGCGCTGGTCGTGGCGGGTTGCACACTACGCGTCGACTGGCGGTATCGGCAGCGACCGGTACCCACCGTTCACGCTCGAACCGACCCCCGATGACGCGGTCACCCTCGACATCACCTATCCCGAACGGCTCTCGCGGCCACTCGTATTGGTGAAGTGGCTGCTCGCAATCCCACATCTGCTCATCGTCGGCTTGCTCAACGGCACTTCCTGGACGTGGTGGCCAGATGACTGGGGTCGCTTCGGGTTCGATTTCGGCGGTGGCGGGATGCTCGGATTGCTCACGTTGGCCGCAGGTGTCGTCCTGCTCTTCACGAACACATACCCGAAGGGTCTCTACGACTTCATCGTCGGTCTCAACCGCTGGACGGTCCGCACGGTCGCCTACGTGGCCCTGATGACCGACGAGTATCCGCCGTTCCGGCTCGATCAGGGCGAGACAGAACCCGACCCGGACATGGCCGGCGGGCCGGTGGGATATCCAGAGCCCCCACCCGTGGTCGATGCCACGGTCTGAGCCGATGGCCCGATGGTTCAGGCCGGATCACAGGGTGCCACCTCCCGGGCACCCTGTTGCCGCCGAACCGTCTGCCCTTCCGTCGACGATGATGGACGGCAATCTCCTGCATGTCGTCGGCGAGAGCTACCACCAGGAGGCCCTCGAAGCCCTCGCAGGCCCGAAGACTCGCGACGGCGCCAGCGTGACGCGGATGACCTCCCAGTTGGTTCTCGATCCGCACAACCCGGTCGACCCGGACGCGGTGGCTGTGTTTCTCGGACCCCACCATGTCGGCTACGTCGAGGCGGGGCTGGCCATGGAGATCGGCGAGGTGGTCGAGACGATCAACCTGTCCGGGAACCCGGCGACGTGCCGGGCTCGCATCACGGGTGGCTGGGATCGTGGCGGTGACGACATCGGGAGCTACGGGGTCGTCCTCGAGGTGGCAGATCCGGCGCGACCGCGGAGTTCGACCGATCCCGTGTTCGCCGCCGCGCGAGGTCGTTTGAACATCACGGGCGAAGAGGCGTGCCAGGAGTTCCTTCTGATCCGACTGGGCTCGGGATGGCGCCACGTGTTCACCGCCGTGCTGCAGTTCGAGGGCAACGAGGTCGGTGTCTGGTATGGCTCGATCCTCGTGGGCCGCCTGACCGACAAGATGTCAGCGAGGTACGCCCCGCTTCTGAACCACGTTGCCGCCGAGGGCTGGCCCCTGACCTGTTCGGCCAGGATCAAGCGTGGCAAGAAGAAACTCGAGGTGACCCTGTGCCTTCCGCAGGGCGACGACCTCGCCTACGCCCTGCGATCGATCGAGCCTGTGTAACCCATTCTCTTGGCCCGGTTGCCGCCGAGGATCGCTAGCGGTGGGTCAAGACACAAATGCGCCGAACAACATGCCGACGCCAGAGACCCCGCGAATGGCGGCGACGAGGAGTGTGCGGTCGCCCGAGTACGAGTAGTTTCGGCCGCGGATCCACCGGCCCCCGCTTCGGGTCATACAACGCCGCGTGGCCGCGTTCATCATCGCGACGACGAGACCTGCTCCGACGGCTGCGGCCACCCCCTTCCAGTCCGGGAACGGCCGCCGACGTTCGTACGCCCAGGCGGAGGCGGCCAAGTAGGTCGCTCCCGAGACGAGAAGTGTCAACCATGCCCCGGCCCACTCGCGTCGACCCCACATCCGGGTCGCTATCTCATCTGCGGCTCCAAAGACGAACACGGGACACGAGATCGCCACGAAACCGACTGCGCTGACGAGGAAGAACACGGACCTCTCGCCGGCGGCCCTCGATCGATGACAAGGAGCGGCGGCGAAGAGCGCTGCGCGTTGCCTATCGTGTTTGCCAGTCAAGGTGCCATGACCTCGACCGTGTAGTTGCCGACATCACCTACGGTGTCACCCGTGGTCGTCATGCTTTCACTCGGGGCTGCGTTGCTGGCGGGAACGTCCGATTTCCTCGGGGGACTGGCGAGTCGACGAGCAGCGGCCCTTGTCGTCACCGCTGCCAGCCAATTGTTCAGCATGGTCGCGGCGTTTGTGTTGGCCCTCATCGTCGGTGGAGACGTCGTGGCCAGGGACCTCTGGCTGGGGGCACTCGGCGGGGTCGGTGGAGCGCTCGGACTTCTGTCGCTCTACGCCGGGTACTCCGTTGCACGTGTGAGCGTCGCGGCTCCTGTCGCCGGGGTCGGCGCAGCCGCTCTTCCCGTGTTGTTCGACGTGGCGACCGGGGGCGATCTGGTGATGAGGGCCGGTGCCGGCATCACCCTGGGGCTCGTGGCTATCGCTCTGATCAGCCTCGAGCGGTCGGACTCGACAGCGTCGGTCGGCGTGAGCTTGCGCTACGGGTTCGGCGGAGCCATAGGACTCGGTGCCCTGCTGCTGTGTCTGTCCCGGACGTCCGACGATGGTGGCCTTTGGGCGGTGGTGCCGTCGCGAGTCACCGGTGGCCTGGTCATGCTGATCGTTCTCGCCATCACGCGCACCAACTTTCGGCTGCCAAGGGTCGCTCTGGCGCCCGTGCTCGGAATAGCGGTGTTCGGCGCTTGTGCCAACTCCATGTTCGTCGTCGCCACCCAGATCGGTTCGGTCAGCACGGCCGCTGTGCTGACCTCCATGTTCCCGGCGGCGACCGTCATGTGGGCGAGGCTCATCTTCGGGGAGCGATTGCGAAGGGTCCAGGTCCTTGGTCTCGGCTTTGCCCTGGTGGCGGTCGGGTTGATCGCCTCGGTTTGACGCGATGACGCCTATCGAACCTTCAGAGACAGGAACTGCACGGGCAGCTCGAGCACGGCCGTGGGGCCGTGGGCGACCTCTCCCTTGAACTGCATGGTGTCGCCGGGGTTCAACGTGTATCGCTTTGCGCCGTAGCCGTATTCGACCGCGCCGCCGATGATGTGGATCATCTCGACCCCGCTGTGCTGGAAGAGTGGGAAGACCTCGTCGGGTTCGGCGATGGTGACCAATACCGGCTCGATGGTTCTGTTCGGGCCCCGTAGCGCTCCGAGATCTTCGTATCGACGCCCGCTGCTGTCGCCTTCGTGGGCGATCTCGAGGCCCTGACCCGCGCGCACCACAACCGCGTCGTGTTCCTCGTCGAGGCCCCTGAAGAAGGCGGTGAACGGAACCCCGGCCGCGTTCGCCAGGTTCGTCAACGTCGCGAGGCTGGGCGATGTCTGGCCGTGCTCGATCTTCGAGAGCATGCCGATCGAGAGGTTGGCCGCCTCGGCGAAGCGCTCCATCGTCATGCCGAGGCCGGCCCGGAACTCGCGAACGCGCTCGCCCACCACCCGACATACGTCGTCTGCGGTGAGCGCAGCCGGGTCGGGGTCGGTGGTTGTTTCGGCCATGCCCTAGAAGAGGGTCAGATACTGGTCGATCTCGCCCTGGGTCACCTCGTGGTGGTGGGCCATGAACTCGGCCCGCTTCACCTTGACGAAGTAGTCGCGATACGGGCCGTCGGGGGTCGTGCCCAGCGCATCGGAGAAGAGGTCGTCTGCTGCGAGGTTGTCGACCGCGTGAAGCAGTGTCGGAGGAAGGGTGACGATGCCGCGAGCCTCTATCTCTTCTGGTGACAAGACGAAGAGGTTGTCGGCATTTGGAGGGCCCGGGTCGAGTTCACGGTCGACGCCATCCATGCCACATCCGAGCATCGCGGCGAAGGCGAGGTAGGGGTTCGCGGCGCCGTCGACGAGGCGGACCTCGATCCGGTTCCCCTCCGGCACGCGGATCATCTGGGTTCGGTTGTTGCCACCGTAGGCAGCGTAGGCAGGTGCCCACGTCGCACCCGAGTCGGGAGCTCCGACACCCATGCGCTTGTAGGAGTTCGCAATGGGACACGCGATGGCGACGAGGGCCGCTGCGTGGTCGACCAGGCCAGCGGTGAACCGATAAGCGAGGTCGCTGAGGCCGAGCCCGTAGGCATCGTCGCCATCGCTCTCGAAGAGCGGTTCGTCGGTGTCGGCGGTCCAGAGGCTGAGATGGGCGTGCAGGCCGTTGCCCGTCTTGTCGGAGAACGGCTTGGGCATGAACGTCGCGTAGCGCCCGTCGCGTTCTGCCATCGTGTGGATCATCAGCCGGAACAAGATGAGACGGTCGGCGGTGGTGAGGGCATCGGCGAACTGCCAGTTCTGCTCGAACTGCCCGTTGGCGTCCTCGTGGTCGTTTGCGTAGTTGTCCCAGCCCATCGCATCGAGGTTCCGCGAAACCTGCGAAAGGTGGGGGAGCATGCGGGTCAGCCCGCGGGCGTCGTAGCACGGGAGGGTGTCGACGTCGCGCTCGTCGGCGACGGTGATCGAGCCATCGGGGCGCTTCACGACCAGCGAGTATTCGGCCTCGACGCCGGTCTTCAGTACCAGGTTCCTTTCGGCCAGACGTTCGAGGGCCTTGCGTAGGATCACCCTGGGGGCGAATGGCCACAACTCGCCCTCGACGGTGGGGTCACACTGCATGGCCGCCACATTGGGTTGCCACGGCATGACCGTGTAGGACGCCGGGTCGGGCATGGCGAGGATGTCGGGGTGCGATGGGTCCTGGCCGAGCGGCCCGGCTGCGAAACCGGCGAAGCCAGCGCCTTCGGTCATCAGCGATTCGATGGCGCTGACCGGAACGAGCTTGGCGCACGGCTTGCCGTGCATCTCGACGAACATCGCGTAGATGAACTCGACGCCATCATCGAGCGCTCTCGCCCGGATCTCCTCGATCGCCCCGTCTGTCGCTCCCATTCTCGACCCCCTCGTCGAATTGCGAATCACAGGTATTCGCCTGATGCAGTATCGGTCACTACAGTGTTGATCACTACTGTAGGTGAAAACCCTTCACCTGTGTCAAAGCTCCATTCTGAAGGCAAGGCGACATGTGCGGAATCGTCGGACTGTTCCTCAAGACCGACAAGTACAGACCAGAGCTGGGGCGCCTGACGGCAGCGATGCTCCACGAAATGCGCGGTCGCGGGCCCGACAGCGCCGGATTTGCGGTCTACGACGAGGGCACCGTCGGGTTGACGCGCCTCACCGTGCTGGCCGAGAGGACACAACCCGACTGGAGTCGAACCGCCGCCGAGCTCGCGGCGGCCCTCGGGGCCGCTGTCGACGTTCGATCGATACGCGACCACGCCGTATTCGAGACCGATGGCGACGGGCGGCTCGCCAGGCAGTGGATCATCGACCACCTTCCAGAGGTCGATGTCCTCAGCTATGGCAGGCACATCGAGTTGTACAAGGCGGTCGGCGATCCCGACCTGGTCGCATCGCAGTACGACCTCGCAGGCCGAAGCGGAACACATGCGGTTGCACACACCCGCATGGCCACAGAGTCGGCCGTCACCACGAACGGCTCGCACCCCTTCGTGACCGGTGCCGACACCTGTTTGGTCCACAACGGGTCGCTCTCGAATCACAACCAGTTGCGCTCGCGTCTCGTCCGTGAGGGCGAGTCGTTCCAGACCGAGAACGACTCCGAGGTCGCGGCCGGATACCTCTCCTGGCGCCTGCGCGAGGGCGACACGCTCGACGAGGCATTACACCGGGCGCTGGTCGACCTCGACGGCTTCTACACCTTCGCCGTCGGAACCGAGGACGGATTCGCCGTACTTCGCGATCCCATAGCGTGCAAGCCGGCGGTCATCGCCGAGACCGACGACTGGGTCGCCATGTCGTCTGAGTACAGAGCGATAGCAACCCTGCCAGACGTCGACGACGCCTTGGTGTTCGAGCCCGAGCCGGCTCGGGTCTACACATGGAGCCTCGCATCATGAACGATGGGACTTCGGCCACCGTCACCGAGATCGACATGCGCAACACGTCCTTGCGCGATCTCAACCGGCAACTGCACGAAGCGACCTCGGGTCACTTCGTGGTGACCAACCCGCGGGGCGCTCACGCGGTTGCGGCGGGCATCGACAGCGACATCGTCGTCGAGCTGCGCGGGTCGGTCGGCTACTACGCCGCCGGAATGCTCCAGCGCGGAACGGTGATCGTCGACGGCAACGCCGGCACGGGAGTGGCCGAGAACATGATGTCGGGGGTCGCTCGGGTGACCGGCAGCGCAACCATGTCGGCCGGTGCCACCGGTTGCGGGGGCTTGTTGGTCATCGAGGGTGGGGCCGGGGCCAGATGTGGCATCTCCATGAAGGGCCTCGACATCGTGGTCGGTGGCGACATCGGCCACATGGGCGCTTTCATGGCTCAGGCCGGGAACCTCGTGGTCTTGGGCGACGCCGACCACCACCTCGGCGATTCGATCTACGAGGCCGATCTGTTCGTGCGCGGCGATGTTGCTTCGCTCGGAGCCGACTGTGAGGAGAAGGAAATGAGTGCCGAAGACGTCGACCTCTTGACCCAGCTTCTGGAACGGGCCCAGATGACTGCCGATCCAGGCGACTTCAGGCACTTCGGGTCGGCCAGGCAGCTCTACAACTTCCACCCCGACGACATCAACAGTGAAGTAGCGGAGGCGCGGTCATGACGGGCGAGAACTGGCATCAGCGCGAGTCCTACACCTTCGATCGCAACGTCATCGCCGAGATCCATCGCGCTGCGAACACCGGCATCTACCGAATCAGAGGGTTCGGGGCGAAGAGGCGGCTGCCGACCTTCGACGATCTCGTGTTCCTCGGAGCGTCGATGTCGCGATATCCACTCGAGGGCTACAGGGAAGACTGTGGGACCGACGTGATCATCGGCGAGGGCAGGGCCGAGCGCCCGGTTCATCTCGACATCCCGATCACGATTGCGGGGATGAGCTTCGGCTCACTTTCGGCCCAGGCCAAGGAGGCGTTGGGTCGCGGAGCGAACGCGGCCGGGACCTCGACCACCACCGGCGATGGAGGAATGACTCCTGAGGAGCGTGGTCACTCCAAGACACTCGTCTACCAGTACCTGCCATCGCGGTACGGCATGAACCCAGACGACATCCGCAAGGCCGATGCCATCGAGGTCGTGGTCGGACAGGGTGCCAAGCCTGGCGGTGGTGGCATGTTGTTGGGACAGAAGATCACCGAACGTGTGGCCGAGATGCGCACCCTGCCGGAGGGCATCGATCAGCGTTCGGCGTGTCGTCACCCGGACTGGACCGGACCCGACGACCTCGAGATCAAGATCCTCGAACTGCGCGAGATCGTCGGCTGGCAGGTTCCCGTCTATGTGAAGATCGGGGCCGCTCGGCCCTTCTACGACACGGCGTTGGCGGTGAAGGCCGGTGCCGACGCGGTCGTGGTCGACGGCATGCAGGGTGGCACGGCGGCAACCCAGGACGTGTTCATCGAACATGTCGGCATACCGACCATCGCGGCGGTGCCAGAGGCGGTGAGGGCCATGAAGGAACTGGGCGCCCACCGCGACGTAAAACTCATCGTCGCCGGAGGTATCCGCACGGGCGCCGACGTCGCCAAGGCCCTTGCACTGGGTGCCGATGCGGTTTCGCTGGGAACTGCGGCCCTGATCGCCATCGGCGACAACTCACCGTCTCTCGAGGACCAATACCAGGCCCTCGGCACGACCGCCGGTTGCTGGGAGGACTACCAGGACGGCACCGATCCGGCCGGGATCACCACCCAGGACCCCGAGCTCTCGGCGCGCCTCGACCCCGTGGTCGCCGGTCGTCGTCTCGCCAACTACCTGCAGGTGTTGACCCTCGAGGTCCAGACGCTGGCTCGGGCAAACGGCAAGTCACACGTCCACAACCTCGAGCCGGACGATCTCGCCGCTCTCACCGTCGAGGCCGCGGCGATGGCCAAGGTTCCCCTCGCAGGCACATCATGGATTCCCGGAATGGGCTAGCAGGATGCGGAAATTCGGCTTGTGGGTCGGCTATGGCCGGTGTCGGGGGTTCGGTAGCTGATTCGTGGTCGTGTTCGCCGGTGTGGATCAGATCGGGTCGGTTCCGCGGAGTGGTCCGCGGGGCTCGGCGCCCGCTGGCTCACGTGGCGGCGTCGAGGGCGCAGATCCGGATGAGGTTGTAGACCGCTGCTTCGGTTTTGAACCAGGCCCGGGTGCGGTCTTGGCCGATGTAGCGGACCTTGCGGCCGGCGCCCACGGTTTTGATCCAACCGAAAGGTTCCTCGACGCGCTTGCGGATTCTCTGGGACACGCCGACGGGTGGTGCGGCCAGCGATCGCGGAGCGGTGGTTGCTCGTGTTCTGCGCGACATTTGGGGGGGGTGAACCCGAGGCCCCGCGCGTTGGCGTTTCGTGGTCGGGAGCCGGGCCAACATGTCGGTCGCGCAGTCCCGTTCAGCGAACCCGATCGGTTGGGTCAGCTCCGTGTCGACGACCAACCCAGACCGGTTCTCGATCAACAGGTGCCCCATG
>JAAETH010000039.1 GCA_024228575.1 Actinomycetes bacterium | reverse complement strand
TGCATTGGCCCTGTACGAGAATGGGGTTGCCGCGATTGGTGCGTGTCACCGTCGTGTGGTCGATGTTTGGAACCCGGGGGTAGCTGAGGCGGGGTTTGAGCGTCCGTTGGATGCGGTTGATCTGTTGTTGCGCGATCCGTCGGATCCGCGGCTCGACGCGGCCCATGGCTTGGTGCCCGAACCAGAGCGCCCCGAGGTGCTCTGGGAGGACCTCGCTCCGACCGAACGGTCCTACGCCGGAGCTCCAGAAGAGGTGCTGGCACGGCTTCAACACGTGCCGGTTGTGGTAGTGCTTCCCGAGTCGTGGCACGGGTCGCAGTCCGATGGTGGGATCTGTAGCCGTACTCCAGAGGCTTTGCACGAGTGCTACGGGTTCACGTCTCTCGAGTTGATGACCGACGGACGTGTTGGTTTCTCGATTCGGGGAGTGATGGTCCCGGGTGAGCCGGTCACGCTGGTGTTGTTCGACGAACAGTTTCGGCTCCGCGACATCGTCGAGATACCCGCGGCTGAGCTTCAACGTGCCCTTGATGATGAGTCCCTGGCCGTCATCGTCGACCTGCGAGGTCTCTATGGGTCGCTCGATTCGCCTCGTTCTACGCTCGAAGAGTTTCCCGAGGCTGTCGGCCCGATCGACATCCGAGTCGAAGAACCACCGACCCGGGTGACCACGCCAGTAGGCGGCGAAGGCGACTAAAACCACGGTGCCAACGCCGCTCCACGACTGTGGGCGCCTACCTGGCTTTCGGCCTCTGCACAGGAGGCGTCGTTGCGGTAGCGCCCAGAAGATTCATCAGGTGAGGCTCATCACCTGTTCGTGGAGGACAGCGGGGGCGAGGTCAGGGTGAGGCTGCCGAATTCCCGTCGGGGCTGATTGGATCGTTCGACGCGGGGGTTTGGGGGTGCCGCGGCGATGGCCGCGGTCGTGTTGGGCGCGCTGCGTTGGAGGCGGAGACTTGGGTGAGCGTTTCGGGCTGCGGCTGCTGGGTTAGGCGGCGTGGTGGTATTGGTTGATGAGTCCGCCACAGACTGGGGTGCGGGTGACTGGTCGGCCTAGTTCGATCAGTTCCGCGGGTTCGGTGTCGTCGGGTGCTCGTTGGTTGATGCCTTGGTGCGGGCGGTGCGAGTTGTAGTGGGCGGTGTATTCGTTGAGGAGCCGGCGAAGTTGTCGCTGGTTCCAGATCAACGTCTGGTCGAGCAGTTCGTGGCGAACGGAGCGAACCCACCGTTCGGCGAACGCGTTCGCCCGTGGAGCGCCGGGTGGGGCGCCGATCACGTCGGCTCCGATCGCTGCGAATACGGCGTCGAAGGAGCGGGTGTATTGGTCGCCGCGGTCGCGGATCGCGAAGCGTGTGCGGTGGGTCCAGTCGTGGAGCAGGTTGCGGGCAGCCTGGACTGTCCATGGTCCGTCGGGGTTGGTGGTGATCCCGGCGAGGTGAACACGTCGGCTCTCGAGTTCGATGAAGAAGACCACCCAGTAGCGGCGCAGGGTGACGGTGTCGACGGTGAAGAAGTCGGTCGCGATCATGGCCTTGGCTTGGGATGCGATGAATTCGGACCAGGACGGTCCTGTCCGCTTCGGTGTGGGATCCCGGCCTTCGTCGCGAAGGATCTTCCAGACCGTGGAGGCTGCGATGCGATGGCCGAGATCTTGTGGGGATAGGTCCATCTTCGGGCAACGAGGCGGCGGTGCCAGCCGATCACCGTCGCTGGTTTCACGATCAACAGTACCTTGTCGAGTCGGTGGCGGTCGAAGGCCTTGGCCCCACGGCGAGCACTGCACGATCAGAGGGCGTGAACCTCGGCTTGGCCACCTGGCGTTGTAGCACTCGGATCTGATGCCGCAAGGCCAGGATCTCGGCGTCACGGTCATCGCCGGACACGATGAGTAGTCCGAGACGGGCAAACAGCAGTCGACACAGCCACGAGATCGGTGATGGCACGCGTCGCAGGGTAGAGACTGAAGACTGCCTCCCACCTGCTGCGACGCGGCTACGGCATGCTCACCCACCTGCTTCAACGCGGTGTTTGCGCCGTCGCCTGCAGTCCCGGAGGCTCTGTTGAGTCCCATTTGGTGCTGGACTGGTGGTTGGGTCAGCCGGCACGGAGGGTGTGGTGGATGTCCTTCATCATGAGGACGAGGTGGAGCGGGTCGGTGGGGGAGTGTTCGAACTCGGGGATGAGGTGGAGGTAGAAGTCTCGGGCGGTGTCGGTCTCGGCGTGCACGAGTAGCCCGCGGCATCCGATGGTGGCGCCGAGTTCTGCGGACCGCGTGATGGCGTCCTTGAGCAGGGCTGCGCCGAGGCCCTGGCGTTCGTGGGCGAGGTCGACACCGAGTCGCGCGAGTGGGGCTACGGGCTGGGGATATCGGCCTGCCCCCTTGCGCATCCGGGCGGGGGTGTCCTCGACGGTGATGTTGGCCATGGCCCAGGCGTAGTACGCGATGACTTCGGGGGAGTCGATTTCGGTTACGACGAGGACTTTGGCTGTTCCGGTGGCGTTGGCTTGCCGGGCGTGGCGTTGCAGCCAGGCGGTTTGCTCGGCGGACCCGCATTCGAACGTGTCTAGGGCATCGTTGGTCTCGAGGAGTCGAGGCCGCAGGTATTGAGGCGTCATTCGTCAACGAACGGCGAGGGTCGATCCATGAGAGCCCGCAGCCCAGTGATATCGCGGGGCGCACGTTCGTTGATCTCGTTCCACGCGGCGCGACCGTCATCGTCGAGAGCGAACTCGGTCCGATCGGCCAGAACTCGACGGGCCGCAATGGTCAGGTTGGTGGTCACGAAGCTGGTGAGGTCGGTGCCCGATGCGGCGACGGCGCGATCGATCAGGGCGCGGTCTTCTGCTGTCGTACGTACTTCGATGCGTTCGCTGCGCGTGCGTCTTGTTTGAGTGGCCATTCACCCTACCTTCTGTGTGTACGGCCAGTGTACGGACACACCGGAGATTGTCAACCTGTGGGTGCCCGAATTCCTGTCGTCGCAGGTCGGGCCGCCATTCTGTGTTCGTTGATGAGGCCGTCGCATCGTGTGTTTCGAACGATCTGGCGGGCCGGTTTGGGCGTGTCTGGCACGTCGTGTTGGGTGTCGGAGGGTCTTGGTGGCTGCTGGTCGAGGGATCGGTGGGGTCTGTGGTCGTTGTAGTGGGCGATGAATGAACGTGTTCGCTACCGGGGTGCGCACAGGTGTCTTGAGTACCTTCATCTGTTCGGTACGGAAGATCTCGTCGAAGCTGAGTGTGAACTGGCTACCGCTGTCACGGACAAGCGTCCGGGACTGTTCGAGGCGGTCGGAGTGGTGCGGGCGGCTTGGGTCGCCCACGGCCTGGTTGGGTTGGTCGTGATGCCGGCGAAGAACACCTCACGGCTGGTGATGTCGATGAAGAACAGCAGGTAGTAGCGGCGCAAGAAGGCCTTTCGATGGTGGCGAAGTCGCAGGCGACGGCTGCTTGGGAGCGCAGGAACTGGGTCCAGGTGACGTCAGCTCGGTCGGTGGAGGGTCGGCCGGGGCGCTTGTGGGGTTGGGTCCAGTGCCGGGTGATGCGCTTTCGGTGCCATCGCAGCAGCGTTTCGGGTGTGACGATCCAGCCCTCGCGAAGCCGGCGTGGCAAGGCTGCGGCGATAGCTCCGAGCAAGCTGCGGTCGTCGTCGTTGATCGAGGGTCGGTCGAGGGGGCGGCGTAGCACTGTGACCTGGTGGCGTTGCACGATGATCTCGAGGTCTTTCGAGCGGCCAGATCGCACAGCGAGACGGGCGAGAAGGGCCAAGAATCGGTACAGGATGAGAACCATGGCCTGCCAGGGTGGAGGGCAAACGGCCTGGTCAGACCCCATGACCTGATTTC
>JAAETH010000038.1 GCA_024228575.1 Actinomycetes bacterium | reverse complement strand
TGGTCGAGGGTTCATGTTCCTCACCAACGACGGCGCCCAACTCGGCTTCGACATCGCCCGAGCCCTCGACCTACCCAACACCGAACCATGGCCGGCCGGCATCCAGCGGCCATTGCCCTAGCGACGGGAGGAGGTGACGACCATGACCAACCACATCGAACGCAAGACCTACTCGGTCGACGAAGCGGCGGCGATTCTCGGGATCTCCCGCTCGCTCGCCTACGAGTGCGTCAAGACCGGCGAAATCCCGTCCATCAAGTTCCGCCGCCGGATCGTGATCCCGGCCTACGTCATCGACGAGCTGATTCGCAAGACCGCCTAGCGGGCGACTGACTGTCACACCGCAGTGAGACCATTCAACCGACGACAAGGAGTTGTCATGAGCAAACGACGCAAGACACAACACATGAAGCGACGGCAAGGCCAACGGGATCGAGCCCGCCCGAAACGAGTCGTGCCCAGCCTTTCGATGACCACTGGCGTCATGGCGGTCGCATCGGAGTACGACGACTTTGACGACTTCCTCGAAACGTCACTCCACCGACACGCCAACGGCGAACGTGGAAGTGATTGGCCCGATCTGGAGGCCGATGCCAAGCTCGACGGCCGGACGCTGTCCGCCTTTCGCGTCCCGGCCAATCTGGCTAGCTGTGACCCAG
>JAAETH010000037.1 GCA_024228575.1 Actinomycetes bacterium | reverse complement strand
GGCGCGCTTGCCACCCGACGGCCAGTCGACCGGCCTCCATCTGCCATGCATGAATCATGCATCCGATGCAATGGGCTATGGTGGACCCCAGGCCACAAGTCGAATTGCTGGCCCGGAACTCGAACGCGTCGACGATCGCGAAACCCCAGATCCCAGTAGGCACACGGGACTGTCAACCCTCCCAATCGTGCATCTAATGCAATATCGGCGGGTTAGCTGGCAACTGGGTCATCGGCACCCTGGCAGCGTTCAGCAACGGCTGGACCTCTGGCTGCTGGGCAACCTACAAGCAGTGGCAGTCGTTGGGCCGTCAGGTCGCCAAGGGCGCATCCGGAACGGCCTTCGTACGCTGGGTCGAACCCAGACGAACCAAGGACGCGCCACCGGCAGGCGTCTCCGACAAAGGAACCTCCGAGCGGAAGCGTGTCCCCTTCGTCTTCAAAGTCTTCGCCGCCGAACAGCTGGTTGATGATCCCGAAGCCGGTTGGCAACCGCCAATTGTCGAGCTAGGCGGAGGGCTTGATCCGACGCAACGGCACCGGGACCTCGATGACTGGATTGCAGCCACGCGGGCCGAGATCTCTTTAGCTGGGAGCCGGGCCTACTACGTCGGAGGCGAGACGGACAGGATCTCTCTGCCACCGCACGACGCTTGGGATCTTTGGGGCGACTTCTACGCGACCGCCGCCCACGATCCGTTATCTGCCCCACCGGTGTCGTCGAACAGGCAATCGCGCGCTGTCGGAGCGTCGTGTGGTCAAGTGGGGTCGGATCGGAGGATTCGATGCAGGACGAGGTCGTGGTACGAGACATCGGCTCGTTGACCGTGTCGCGGGTCGGGCGGATCGAACGTTGCGCTGCTCCTCCCGGGGTCCTCATGTTGGACGCCTCGGGCGAAGCGATCGAGCCGGTTGATCGGTTCTTGCGGTCCTTGGTGGCAGGTGATCTGGCATCGACGACGGTGTACTCGTATGCGACCGCGTTGTTGCGATGGTGGCGATTCCTCGCGGCGGTTGAGGTGGCGTGGGACCGGGCGACCAGGGTCGAGGTCCGAGACTTCGTGCTCTGGCTGCGAGCTGCCCGCGTGGGACCGATCGGTCGGACCGGGACGGCGGGCCGGGTTGGGTTTGCCTCGGCAACGATCAACCACAACCTGACGGTTCTGCGGTGCTTCTTCGACGACCGGTCGGCTGCTGGGTCGGGCCCGATCCTCAATCCGGTGCCGTCTGTGCGTCCCGGCGATCGGGAACGTCGCCACGCCCATCACAACCCGATGGACGGGTTCTCGTCGCATCGTCGGGCTCCGCTGCGTCAGAAGGAACCGGGCCGGTTGCCGGTTGGGTTGTCGGATCGATCGTTCGATGAGCTGTTCGCGGCGATGAGCCACGATCGGGACCGGGCGCTGCTGGCGTTCTTCGTGTCGACAGGGGCGAGGGCCGCCGAGTTGTTGGGGCTGACGATCGATCGAGTCGATGTCGGCCGCCAGATGATCGGGGTGTTCCGCAAAGGCGATGGCCGACTGCAGTGGCTGCCGGCCTCGGGCGATGGGTTCGTGTGGTGGCGCCTCTATGAGCAACAGGTGCAGCGCCCTTCGGGTGAGACCGCAGTGTGGTTGACCAGGCGCCGTCCCATCCGGCCGCTGACCTATCCCGGTCTACGGCGGGTCCTCCAGCGGGCGAACGACCAGTTGGGGACGGCGTGGACCCTGCACGACCTGCGTCACACCGCAGCCCGCCGGATGATCTCTGATGAGTCGGTGTCCTTGCCCGATGTGCAGTGGCTACTCGGTCACCGGCATCTATCGACCACGGCTATCTACCTGCGCCCAGACGATGACGAGGTGATCGCCACGATCCGCCGCCACCACGCCAACGACGGCACCCCACGCCCGCAACCACCGGCGGGCGGCTATCGCGCCGAGGTTCTGGAAGCCCTTCTTGGCAGGCCGGCTGGTGAGTGAAGACAGCGCCGACGCGGCGGACCTCATCGATGTCTATGCCGACGTCGTTCCTGGACCGGGCCAACGTCGTCGGGGCCAGCGCCGCACACCGACTCCCACGCTAGAGCGACGCGGCTTTGAGGGGCCGGTCGAACCGCTGCCGGAACTACGGCGCCCGACGCGCTGGGGTGCGACCGACGCCGACCGGGCGGCAGTCATCGATCGTTTCGACGAAGAGCTGTTGGCGAGGGGCTGGACCACGAGGGACAAAGAGCGTCGCCGCGCCCGGACCAGCGTCGAGTTGTTGATGGAATGGCTCGCCGACTTCGACGGCGACAGCTGGCAGCAGCGATGGCTTGCCAGCGGACTGAACGAGCGAGGCCGGGACTGGACCGACGCCGTCGAGTTCGAGAACTGGACCGGCCGCGCCCGAGCCAAGCGAACCCGCCTGCTCGAAGGGGCCGGCGCCCTGATTGTCCTCGACGTGATCCGACCCGGCTACCGATGGCTGTATGGGTTCGCGTCCAAGCGCACCCTCGAGTGGACCCGCGCCAATCGAGACGCTGAGGGCTTCGCCCGTCTCGATGCTCACACCGACACGATCCCGGACTTCGGTGACGCGGACCGGGCCCCGCTGTTGCAGCAGTTGACTCGAATCCTGATCCACAACGGCGGCACCCTCGACGACATCACGGTCGATGATTGCCGGGAGGCCTACCAGGCTCAGGTCGGCTACGCCGTGCAACAGCGGACCCTGTGGTATCGGGTCCTGCTCGATGCCGGGTTCCTCCCGCCCGGCGCGCCGCCAAGCATCTTCGCCGCCAGCCGGACCCGGCAACGCAGCGTCACCCAACTCGTTGACGGCTACGGCATCGAACACACCGCGATCCGGGGTCTGTTGGTCGACTACCTGACCGAACGCCAGGCCGAGCTCGACTACTCCTCAACAGCAGCGTTGGCTCCGAAGCTGGCGTTGTTGTTCTGGCGGGATCTCGAGATCCATGAACCCGGGATCGACTCGCTTCACCTGAGCGATGACGTGGCCCGCCGCTGGAAGGAACGCCTCAAGATCGTCCGTCACGGCAGACGCCACTTCGGCAAACAACGCGAGGACCCCAACGCCATCTTGATCGCGGTTCGGATGTTCTATAGCGACCTCAACCACTGGGCCATCGAAGACCCAGCCCGCTGGGCCCGATGGGCTGCACCCAACCCGATCAGCCCACGAGACCTGATCGGGCAGAACAAGCAGAAGCGGCGGGCCAGAGCCCGGATGCAACAACGCACCCGTGAACTCGCCCCACTGCTGCCGGCCCTTATCGATGCCGCCGACCAGCAACGCCGCCACGCCGCCGCGCTCCTCGCCGCCGGCCGCACAGCCGGCGACGGCGAGTCGTTCACCGCGGGCGACGTGACACTCATCCGGACGATCCTGGCTGCCGACCCCGCCAACGGAGGGACAGGACGGCCGGGCATGGTGTGGGCCCTCGACCCCGTCACCGGTCAACGCCGGAACCTCGGGTTCGAAGAAGAACGAACCTTCTGGGGCTGGGCCATGATCGAAGTCCTCCGCCACACCGGTGTCCGGATCGAAGAACTCACCGAGCTCACCCATCGCAGCCTCGTCGCCTACACCCTGCCCTCCACCGGTGAGACCATCCCCCTGCTGCAGATCACGCCGTCCAAGACCGACAAGGAACGCCTCCTCGTCGTCAGCCCCGAGCTCAGCGAAGTCCTCGCGGCGATCATCGATCGGGTCCGCGACGGCAACGAACAAATCCCGTTGATTGCCCGCTACGACCACGCCGAACGAGTCCACAGCCCGCCCCTGCCGTTCCTGTTCCAGCGACCGTGGGGGCTGGCCAACGTCATGATCAGCCCCTCCTATGCCGGCACCCTCATCCACCGCATCACCGAAACCGCAGGCATCACCCTCAACGACGGCACCCCAGCCCGCATCACCCCACACGACTTCCGCCGCATCTACGCCACCGAAGCCGTCTCCTCCGGGCTCCCCGTCCACATCGCAGCCAAAGTCCTCGGCCACGACAACCTCAACACCACCCAGGGCTACGTCGCGATCTACGACGCCGACGTCATCGAACACCACCGAGCCCTCATCGCTCGCCGCCGAAGCCAGCGTCCCAGCCACGAATACCGAGACGTCACCGACGACGAATGGGACGAGTTCCTCTCCCACTTCGAGAAACGCAAAGTCGAACTCGGAACCTGCGGCCGAGCCTACGCCACCCCCTGCATCCACGAACACGCCTGCATTCGCTGCCCCCTCCTCCGACCCGACCCCAAACAGCTCCCACGCCTCCAAGAGATCCACACCAACCTCCTCGACCGGCTCACCGAAGCCCACACCAACGGCTGGGCCGGTGAGATCGAGGGCCTCGAGATCAACATCGCCGCTACTGAACACAAACTCCAACGGCTAACCCGCAACGCCACCGCATCGAGCGCGCCCACACCCGTCGCGGCACCCACCACACCGATCGGTGCCGGATCCTGAACGTCTGGCGCAGTTCTCGGGCACTGCGAGACTGTCAGATTCTTTGTGTAAGTAAGTAGAGTCGGTGCTTGTGTTTACTTACTTGATTGCTCTGGTGATCCGGTCACCATAAGCGACAGCTAGTGCGTTGAGAATCTGTCCCCGCTCGTCGTGGTTGGGGCGGGGGTTTGGGCAGGGTGAGCCCGTGAGCTGCGAGAACACGACGCACCGTCGATGGTGACACCCATACCTGGTGCTCGTAGGAGCCGCGGTGAGCGAGTTTTCGATGCGACCGATCAGTCGGCCCCCACGCTTCGGTGACGGCCAAGACAGCGGTGATCTCATCTGGGAGGAGCCCATGGGTTGGGCCCCCACCCGGAGCGAGATCCTGCAACGATCCGTACTGGCGTTGATGGGCTCGCCATCGATGCACCCGGTCATCTGAGATATCCCAGATACGGGTGGCCCACCGATGCGAGAACCCAGCAGTGGTGGCGTCGTCAACGGTTTTCAGGACCAGGTGTTTCACCTCGGCGGGGACTCTCGCCGGGACCGGGCCGTTCAGTCCCAACCCGATTTTCCCCGGACAATCGACAACTCGATCGCTTGAGCCTTGATCGCCTCGGTCAACTGAGCAATCTCTTCCCTCGCTTCCTCGAGCGGCCAGTTCCGTTCCTTGGCGGGACGGCCAGACTTGCGAGACAACGCCGCCAGCGCAGCGTCTTTCACCGTCCGGCGGACGGTGATGATGGTCGACACATCCACCGCCCACTTGCGAGCCGCGTCGGCTTGAGTGATCTGCCCCGACGTCACCGCCAGGAAGATCTCCCACTTCGTCTCCGGTGATAGCTTCGTCGGGCGACGCCTCTGGTTGCCGGTTGTCGTCATCTGGTACTCCTTCTCGATTCAGCGAGAAGACAACCAGACTTGGTTCATTTCCAGGTGGATACTCCGCGGCGAAGTCAGACGCAACACAGGGTGCTGACCTGATTTCCTAAGCCCCGTCAAGGGTTGGTTTGGTCCAGACAGCAGGTCGTAGCGGCAGATGTCCCGAGCGGGTGCCCCCGCGACGCGCGGTTTTGCCCCAGGACCTTGGCCCCTTGCAACCGCCACCAACAACCGAGGATGATGAGGGGAGCGGAATGATCAACGTTGGCGCATCACGTCGACGCTTCTGCGCTTCGCCAACGACGGAGCTCGACAGATGGCCGCTGAACGGGAGTGAGATGCTAATAGATCAGGCATTGCCAGATTTCGATGCCACGATCATCGAGCACATCGTGATCGACGCCCCACCGAGCATTGTCTACGAGGCAGCCCGGGACATGGACTTCCTGCAGGTGCATTCCCCCATGCTCGACGCGGCGATGTTCCTGCGCAGCTTGCCAGGGAGAATCGGTCACACACTGAGCCACCGTGCGCCCCCTCCCCCACCACCGACGATGCGGCTCGCAGACCTCCTCGACAACTCGGCAGACCAGGGAGCGCTCGAGGGGTGGCTGGCCCTGGGCGAGGTGCCAGGACAAGAGCTCGTGTTCGGCGCCATTGGCAAGGTGTGGCAACCCGACATCGAGTGGAAGACCGTCTCCCCAGACGGATTCCCGGACTTCCACGAACCGGACTACGCCAAGATCGCTGTGGGATTCTCGATCCGAGGCTACGGCACGGATCGATCGCTGCTGAGCTACGAAGCACGAACAGCAGGCACGACCGCCACAGCACGCCGCAAGTTCCTGCGATACTGGCGAGTGGTCCGCCCGTTCGTCCACGTCGTGATGAGAGCCGCCGTGGTGACAGTGAAAGACCTTGCCGAACAAGGAACAGCCCCACCGCCGTCCCACACAGTCGACCCCCTCCATGACACCACAGGTCAATCGAGCCCAGGCCTGGGACCTGGCACGAGCTGAGGCACACCGCTCACCTCGAAACCGGCACACGACCGTGCCAAGCAGCACGTAGAACTACCGAGTCGATGGATCACCACCATCCCGACCCAATGCGGGCCAAGCACCAGCGAACGTGAACAACGCACACTGCGCCTCCTTGTGCGTGAACCACGCCACCACCTCCGATCCCGCAGCAGGCAGCACCCCAGGGAACACCTCAGCAAAGATCGCAGCTCGGTCGTTGACCTCGACCCGCAACACCCACCAGTTAAGGTCAGCCACCCTCAGGAAGCAGCCTCGAGAGCCTGGCGAGTCCGATCAAGTGACTCCGACAGCGCCTCCGCCCGGGCCCGGTCCTGCTCGCTAACGTTGGACCGACGCTCCTCGGCAGCACGAACGCGAGCCTCAGCCAACCGCTCCGGGCTCCAACCCAACCGCTCCGCCAGCTGCTCCAGCGACTCAACCTGCACAGCATCCACGATAGCCAAGCTACAAACCAGGGACGCGAAGTCGGCGTAGCCTGCTTGCCATCTGCCGGCCACGTATCAACTGGACCCACTTCACCGCGGATGACGGCCTGCAGGTTGCACGGCTCAACAGGGCAAACGTCTGTGGACCGTACTGGACTTGAACCAGTGACCTCTCGCGTTTGAGGCGCCCCAAGACCAGGTCGAAGTCCCAGCAACCCCGGCGAGACTGTCCGGCGGTGTCCACCACCGTCCAGGCCAGGACGCTCCTGTTGGCTAGCAGTAGGGCAAGCACCATAGCCGGCCCTTGCGC